>CACBPV010000020.1 GCA_902541215.1 uncultured Alphaproteobacteria bacterium
AATAGTTGGATTTTTTCAAAAAAAGGTTATTTCAAATTTAAACAAAATATTCCAAATCTAATTACAAAAATTTAAATTATGAAAAATATACTTGAAATAAATAATGTAACTAAATTTTATAAAAATTCAGTTAAAGCATTAGAAAATGTAAATCTTAATATTAAAGAAGGAGAAATATTTGCTCTACTTGGACCAAATGGTGCAGGAAAATCAACACTGATAAACTCAATTTGTGGAATTGTAAATTTTAATACAGGATCAATAAAAATAAATAATATGGATATTGTTAAAAATTATCGAACTACTAGAAAAATAACAGGTATTGTTCCTCAAGAATTAAATCTTGAATCTTTTGAAACTGTCTGGAACAATGTTAATTATTCTAGAGGTCTTTTTGGAAAGAAGCCTGATCATAATTATATAGAAAAGCTTTTAAAACAACTATCCTTATGGGACAAAAAAAAAAGATAATAAAATAAAAGAACTATCGGGTGGAATGAAAAGAAGGGTTCTGATAGCTAAAGCTTTATCTCACCAACCTAAATTATTATTTTTAGATGAACCAACAGCTAGTGTAGATGTTGAATTACGTAAAGACATGTGGGATGTTGTAAAAAAATTAAATGAAGATGGAGTAACAATTATTTTAACAACACATTATATTGAAGAAGCTGAAGAGTTAAGTGATAGAGTGGCAGTTATAAATGATGGTAAAATAATTTTAGTCGATGAAAAAGATAAATTAATTAAAAAACTTGGAGAAAAAACAATTAAAATTGAATTATTTGAACCTATAGAAAAAATAAATGGTAATCTATCAAAATATAATTTTACTTTAGATCAAACAAATAAAATTATCTCACATACCTATAATTTAAACTCAAACACAACTGATGTTACTGAATTATTAAATGATGTAAAAAAAAAGATGGCTATGAAATAAAAGATATTAATACTGAGCAAAGTTCACTGGAAGAGATTTTCATTAAACTAATAAAGGAAAATAATAATGAATTGGTACGGAGTTAAAGCAATATATATTCATGAAATGGAAAGGTTTAGAAGAACCTTATTTCAAAGTCTTGCCTCTCCAATAATTACAACTTCTCTTTACTTTGTAGTTTTTGGGTCTGCAATTGGTTCAAGAATTACAGAGATAGATGGAATTAATTATGGTTCTTATATCGTACCAGGAATGATTATGTTAACTATTTTGACTCAATCAATCTCAAATGCTTCTTTTGCTTTTTATTTTCCAAGATTTACAAATACTATCTATGAAATACTTGCTGCACCATTATCATCATTTGAGATAGTACTTGGATTTGTAGGAGCCGCAGCATCCAAATCATTAATAATTGGATGTGTAATTATTCTAACAGCTAATTTTTTTGTAGATGTAAGAATAGATCACCCACTTCTCATGATGTTTTTTTTAATTCTAACATCCATTACATTTGCTTTATTTGGTTTTATAATTGGAATGTATGCCGAGGGCTTTGAAGGATTGCAAATTATTCCAATTCTAATAATTACACCATTAGTTTTCTTAGGAGGAAGTTTTTATTCTATTAATATGCTTCCAGAATTTTGGCAGAAAATATCCTTACTTAATCCTGTTTTATATTTGATAAGTGGTTTCAGATATAGTTTTTATGAAGTTTCTGATGTATCACTATTCACAAGTACATTAACTATTTTAACAATTCTAATTGGATGCATAATTTTTATTACATATACATTTTCAAAAGGATATAAAATTAAAGATTAAATGATTGATAAAAAAATAAGTAATGAATTTCAAAATAATGGAGTTGTGTTACTGAAAAAAATTATTGATCAAAAAATGGATTGAAGAATTAAGAAAAGGTATTGAGTATAATTTTCTTCACCCAAGTAAATATAAATGTGTTTATGAAGAATCAGATAATCAAGAAATATTTTATGATGATTATTGTAATTGGCAAAGAATAAAAGAGTATAAAAATTTTATTTTTAATTCTGATATTGCAAAAATTGCTGGTTCATTAATGCAATCTAATAAAGTAAATTTATTCCATGAACATGTTTTAATAAAAGAAAAAGGATCAAAAAAAAAGAACACCTTGGCATCAAGACCAGGGGTATTACTGTGTACAAGGAAGAGATAATGTAAGTATTTGGATACCACTTGATAAAATTGATGTTAATTCGTCAATGGAATTCATACTAGGGTCACATAAATGGGATAAAATATTTTTACCTACAAAATTTAAAGGTAATGATTATGAGCATAAAGATAAAGAATTTCAAAAAATTCCAGATATTGAAAATAATAGAAAAGATTATGAAATTATATCCTATGAATGTGAGTTAGGTGACGCCATAGCATTTAATTATGCAACAATTCATGCTGCATATGGCAATAATTCAAATAATAGAAGAAGAGCTTTTTCAGTTAGATTTACTGGTGATGATGCAAGATATATAAAGAGGAAAGGTGAAATGTCTCCCCCATTTCCAAATATTCATCTAAAAAATAATGAGGTTTTAGATAGTGAAACTTTTCCAGTCTTAATTTCTTCTTAGGAAATATATTAATGGTAGAGCTGTTGCATACATTATTAAGCTATAAATAGCAGCAGGTATCAAATAAACCGTACTTGCAAAGAAAGTGTTAGCTACTACAATTGCTAAAGTTCCATTTTGTAGCCCAACTTCCATCAACCAACATCTGAATGTTTCTTTGGAAGATTTAAATGTATTAGATAATAAATAAACAATGATCATCATTATAATATTTAAAAATAACATAACCAAACCTGCTTGAGCAAAGTAAGTAATAACATTTTCTCTTTGAGATAATATTGCTCCAATAAGAACTAAAACAAATAAAATTATTGATATATTTTTTGCTATTTTTTCAAATGAAGATAGTACTCCACTTAATAAAACTCCAACGATAACAGGTATTGTAACAATTAAAAACATTTGTGATGCAACACTAAATAACGACTGCCCCTCATTAATACTACCCATGTCAAGAACACTTAATGATATCATTAATATTAATGGAACCGTAATTACGCATAAAATACTGTTTATTGCCGTCAAAGATATTGAAAGAGCAATATTTCCTTTTGCAAATGATGTTAAAACATTACTGGTTACTCCACCAGGTGCAGCTGCAAGAATCATCACTCCAATAGCTAGCTCTGGAGATAAAGGCCAAAACATAACAATTAATAATGCAACTATTGGAAGAATAATAATTTGAAAAAATAATCCGATAAGAAAATCTCTTGGTTTAAAGAAAACTCTTGTAAAATCACTGAGACTTAAACCTAAACCCAATGAAAACATAATGAAAGCTAGAGAAAGAGGAAGTATTACATCAGTTACAATTCCCATAAAATTTATTTAACATTTGTTTGCTTATAAAAAAATACAAATTTATTTAGATTTTTGATAATTGCAATTTATTAAGCATTTCAATAGGCATTTTTACTATTTTACCTTTATCATTTACAGGGGTTATTAAAATCTTCGAATCAATTAATAAATTTTTTTCTCTAAATATAGACTGATTAAAAAATTATTTTTACTTTTGAAATTTCATGAATTTTTGTTTCAACATCTAAGATATCTTCAAAATATGCAGGTAATTTAAAATCAATATCGATATGTTTAACTACAAAGTAAAAATTAAGTGATTGGAGTAGGTTTTGATGATTATAACCCAATTTATACAAGAATTCTGACCTACCCCTCTCTAAATATTTTAAATAATTTGAATGATATACTCTGCCTGATGCATCGGTATCTTCATAGTAAACTTTAATTTTATAATTCATAATATTGATTTAGATAATTTTTTGACATTTCAGAAAGATTAAAACCGATACCTATTGATGAATTTAATAAAAGATAACCATCTCTTATTTTGACGGCAGGTTTCAAAATATCAGTTCTGAGTGCATTTTCGTTAATATCATATTCTAAAAAACCACTTTGATTAATTGCAGACATTAAATGTGCTGAAGTAACCAAACCTACAGCACCACCTAAATAATGTAGATATAATTTATCAGTAATTATTTTATCTTTTAAATTTATTATTTGAGAAATACCTCCATACCTAGCAATATCTGGTTGTAAAAATTTAATTGAAGTATCATCATTTAATTTAACAAAGTTATTTATTTGAGTAATATTTTCACCAAAGGCTAAATTTTTATGATTATTTATTAAATTAATAATTTCATTTAAAGAATTATCAGCGCTAATTGGCTCTTCTAACCAATAATATCTGAACTGATTTAATGCTTTAATATTTGAGTTAACTTTATCTATTTTCCAAGCTTGATTTACATCAATCATATAATCTTCAGAATCATTTAAAATTTTCTCAATTGATGCTAAACTTGAAATATCATCATTTAAATCATAACCAATTTTTATCTTAAATTTTTTAATTCCTAATTTTCTTGCTTCACTAATTCTTTCTTGGTGTTCGTCTCTATTAATACCACTAGCATAAACTTGAATCTTATCTGAAGAATTACTATTAATTAATTTGTTTAAAGGTATTTTTTTATTTTTTGAAAATAAATCCCAACAAGCACAATCTATTCCGGAAACAATATTACTAAAAGCTCCATAATCACCACTTTGAATTTTTATTGAATTAAATTTTTCATAAAAATAATCATAAGGATCACTCGGCTTTTCAAAATTAAAATTTTTAAGTAAATTTACAAAATAATCTTTAAAAATTTCAAATCTATATCTACCAGCATGATTTGGGAAATTACACCATATTTCACCAAATCCACTGTTGTCATTTTGATCAATTAATTCAACTACTAACGAAGATCTAAAAGTCATTCTGCCAAATGAAGATAAAACTGGATTTTTATTCTTATACTTAAATAAATGAATTTTAATTTTATTTACTTTAATCATTAAATTAGCAAATCATATATTGATTATCTTTTATCTACATAAACTATCAATAATTGACATAATTAAAATCATAAATTTTAAAGAGAAATCGTCGTTACATTGAAAAAAATGCAATAATCACTAAATAGCATTACGAAATGACTGATTATTTAGATTCAATTATTCAAAGAGATCCAGCTGCAAGAAGCAAGCTAAGTATCGTGCTTACATACCCAGGAGTGAAGTCTGTTTTTTTTCATAGAATAGCAAACAATCTGTGGAATTTAAATCTTTACACTCTAGCAAGAATAGTTTCTCAATTTAGTCGTTTTTTAACAGGAATTGAAATTCATCCAGCAGCTAAAATAGGTAAAAACTTATTTATTGATCATGGTATGGGAACTGTAATTGGAGAAACAAGCATAATTGGAGATAATGTTACTTTATATCATGGTGTTACACTTGGAGGAATTAGTCCAGCAGAAAATTCAAATGATCAAAGAGATACAAAAAGACATCCAACAATAGAGGATAATGTAATTATAGGATGTGGAGCAAGTATTCTTGGCCCAATTAATATTGGGAGTTGTGCAAGAGTTGGAGCTAATACAGTAGTGTTAAAAGATGTTCCCCCTTATGCAACAATGGTAGGAAATCCAGTTAAAAATATTAATATTAATAAGGATACTTCATTTAATCCATATGGTGTAAGAGATATTGATGATAACAAATAATGTTACTCAGTTAATTGGTAACACCCCTCTAATAAAATTAAAATACCCTTCAGAGATTTCAGGTTGTGAAATATACGGTAAAGCTGAATTTATGAATCCAGCTGGTTCAGTGAAAGATAGAACAGCACTTGGTATTATCGAGGATGCAGAAGAAAAAAAATTATTGGAACCAGGTGGAACTGTCGTTGAAGGTACTTTTGGGAATACAGGAATAGGCTTAGCATTAGTTTGTAATGCAAAAAATTATAATCTAGAAATTGTAATGCCTAACATAACCGTGCAATCTAAAAGAGATATACTCAAAAATATGGGAGCAAAACTTCATTTAGTTGATGCAAAGCCATATTCCGATCCTGGTAACTATCAAAAAGTCTCACAGCAATTAGCTAAAGATATTGAAAAACAAACAGGTAAAAAAACTTTTTGGGCTGGTCAATTTGAAAATTTAGCTAACTACAAATTTCATGAAAAAACAACATCTGCAGAAATTTTTAACCAAACAGATGGTAAAATAGATGGTTTTACATGTGCAATTGGAACTGGAGGAACTTTAACTGGTGTGAGCGTTGGGTTAAAATCAAAAAATAAAAAAATTATTATCGCTTGTACAGATTCACAAGGATCATCAATGTTTAATTATTTTACTAATGGTAAACCAGATAAAAAAGGAGAGGAATCAATTACAGAAGGTATTGGACAAGCCAGAGTAACAAAAAATTTAGAAAATTGTCTTGTAGACCAATCATTTTTTGTTTCCGATCAAGAATGTATGGAAATGCTATTTAAAATTATGAAAACAGATGGATTATTTCTAGGATTAAGTTCTGGAGTAAATATATGTGGTGCAGTAAAACTGGCCAAATCGATGGGTAAAGGGAAAAAAATTGCAACAATACTTTGTGATGATGCGAATAAATATTATGATAAGATGTTTAATAAAGAATATTTGATTTCCAAAAATTTACCTTATGCCGATTGGATGTAATAATGAAAACTAAAGATAAAAAATTTAATTCTAAAGTAATTCATTCAGGTCATGGCGCTGATGAAACTACGGGTGCAGTAATGCCTCCTATTCATCTTTCATCAACTTTTAAGCAAAATTCTCCTGGTGACTTTACTTATGAATATGCAAGAACAGGAAACCCAACAAGAGATATATTAGAAAAGTTATTAGTTGAATTGGAAGATGGTAAATTTGCTTATGCTTTTAGCTCAGGTATGGCAGCAATTTCTGCATTATCGGATGCTTTAGGTAAAAATTATTCAATTATTTGTAGCGATGATGTTTACGGTGGAACAAGAAGAATATTTGATAAAATTAAAACAGTGAATCAAGATGTGGAAGTAACATATGCCGATCTTAGTAAAGAAAATAATTGGCAAGGTCATCTAAAAGAAAATACGAAAATGATTTGGGTTGAGACGCCCTCTAACCCATTACTAAAAATTATAGATATAAAAAAAATTAGAGAAAGTTTGAAAGATGATAATATCATTATAGTCTGTGATAATACTTTTGCATCACCTTATAATCAGCAACCATTAAATTCTGGAGCTGATGTTGTTATACATTCATCAACTAAATATCTTGGTGGGCATTCTGATATAATAGGAGGTGCATTAATTATAAATGATAATAAAATTTTAGCTGATAAAATTAAATATATTCAAAATGCAGTTGGTGCTGTTCCCAGCCCCTTCGATTGTTATTTACTTATTCGATCAATTAAGACACTTGCTGTAAGAATGGAAAGGCACAATAATAATGCCTTAGAAATTGCTAATTATTTATTAAAACATCCTAAAATTAATAATGTATTCTACCCTGGACTAGAAAATAACCCAAGTTATGAAATTGCAAAAAAACAAATGACCGGATTTGGAGGAATATTATCAATTGAATTAACGGGTGATATTAATTCAGCAAAAAAATTTCTTGAAACAATTCAAGTATTTACACTAGCAGAGAGTTTGGGTGGGGTTGAAAGTTTAATTGAGCATCCAGCTATAATGACACATTCATCAATAGATAAAAAAATTAGAGATGAATTAGGAATTTCTGATACCCTAATAAGACTTTCAATTGGGATTGAAGATATTTCAGACTTAAAGAAATCTTTAGATGATGCTCTAAAAAATATTTAAATTATTTTTTTCAAATCTGGAGGTGAATAATTAGGCCCCTTCATAACTTTTCCAAATTCATTATAAATTGGCTTACCTTCCTCTGAAAGTTTACTCATATTACTGCGATGAACTTCGTTAAAACATTTATCTAGATCTATACCAAAAGCAGCACCTGCTCCGTATGTTACAACTAAAATATCAGTTAATGCATCAGCAACTTCAACGATATCATTATCATTAATTGCATCCTTTAATTCATTAAATTCTTCATCAATCAATTTTTTTCTTAATTCAACAATTTTATTTTCTGGAAATTCAGCACTAGTTTTTACTTCTTGACCAAAAGTTGTCATAAATTCTTTTACTTTTTCAAAATTTGTCATTTTATCTCCCAATAATATTTATTTATAAAAAATATCGTTGTAAGTCACAACTATAAAGAGAAAAGATATTATTGTTATCCCCACAGCCAAATAAACTCTTGTAATAAATTCAGGAAGAGAGTTTGAAAAAATTCTTCTAATAATAAAATACATTATATGACCACCATCTAAAAGAGGAATAGGAAGCAAATTAAATAACCCCACAAATAATGAAATAATAATAAATAAAAATAGAACTCCTCTAACCTGATCTAGCATCATTTGATCTGCATTTTTAACGATCCCTATTGGTCCAGCTAACTGATCTCCTAATGTATTTTCTTTATAAGATTGTTGAAGAAATGCAAAAGAAGCAACATAATATGTTGGTATAAATAAAGATGAGTTTTTAATTGAATCAATTAAATTATACTTATCAATAATAGGATTTTGAGGTGAAGATATTCCGATAATATACCTATTTAATTCTTCATTAAATTTTAGATCAAAATTTTTTTCAATTATCTGATTATTTCTTTCTATTAAGATATTTATACTTTGTTTATTTGCAATTGCTTTTGGGATATCAGAAAACTCTTCAATACTAATATTATTTATTTCAAGTATTCTATCTCCTTCTCTAAGATCATTTTCAAATGCTGATGAATTTTCGCTAACTGATCCAATAATCGGCATTAAACTAACAATTCCAAAAAAGAAAAATATACAGAAAAGAGCAAACCACGCACTAAGAATATTAAAAATACTTCCTGCTAAAAGTACTAATATCTTTTGAAAAAGTGTAAGGGATTGAAAGGATCCTTGTTCATCGTTAGGGTTTGGAGAAAATATATTATCAAGACCTTTGATTTTTACATATCCACCCAATGGAATTGGAGATAATTTCCATGTAGTGCCATTTCTATCTGTATATTTTAAAAGAGGCTTACCAAATCCAATTGAAAAATCAGTAACTTCAGCTTTAAACAATCTCGCAACTATATAATGACCATACTCATGGATTGCGACCAGCACTAAAAAAACTAAAATAAGATTAATATAAATCATACTTATTATTAAATTAATATTTTAATTAATTGATAAATAGCAATTATCCTGTTTTAACCTCTTCGTATTCATCAATTGGAGGACAAACACAAAATAAATTTCTATCACCGTATACATTATCAATTCTACTAACTGGACTCCAGTATTTATTATTTATCAAATAAGCATGCGGGTAGGCAGCATCTTTTCGGGAGTATTTGTGATCCCAATTGTCAGAAGACACTTCTTCAATGGTATGAGGGGCATTTTTTATAGGATTATCTACTTTATCAAATTTACCATCTCTAATCATAGTAATTTCATTGTGAATAGAAATCATTGCCTCACAAAATCTATCTAGCTCCTCTTTTGATTCACTTTCAGTAGGTTCAATCATCAGAGTACCTGGAACTGGAAAAGACATTGTAGGAGCGTGAAATCCATAATCAATTAGTCTTTTAGCAATATCTTCATCTGAAATATTTAATTCTTGTTTAAATGGCCTAATATCAATAATAAATTCATGTGCTACCATATTATTTTTACCAGTATATAAAATAGGGTAATAATTTTTTAATCTTTCTTTAATATAATTAGCATTTAATATTGCTACTTGAGTTGCTAATTTTAAACCATCGTCACCCATCATAGAAATATAAGAATATGAAATAGGTAAAATAGATGCACTGCCCCAAGGAGCTGCAGAAACAGACTCTTGAGTAGTTAAACCAATTTCATTTTTAAACATGGGATGTCCAGGAGCAAAATCTGCTAAATGTTTTTTTAATCCTATAGCTCCAACTCCAGGCCCACCTCCTCCATGAGGTATACAAAATGTCTTATGCAGATTCATATGACATACATCAGGTCCAAATTTACCTGGTTTAGCTACACCAACCATTGCATTATAATTAGCACCATCAAGATACACTTGTCCTCCAGCATCATGAATTTTTTTACAAATCTCAACAATACTTTCCTCGAATACACCATGTGTTGATGGGTATGTAATCATTAAAGCAGATAATTTATCTCCTGCTTCTTCAATTTTTTTATCTAAGTGAGTTAAATCAACGTTACCTTTGTCATCACAGTTTACTATTAAAATATCCATACCGCACATTTGTGCACTGGCTGGATTAGTTCCATGAGCACTTTTTGGAATTATACAAATGTTTCTTTTAGAATCTGAATTTTTTTCATGATATTTTTGAATAGCTAATAAACCAGCAAACTCACCTTGTGCTCCTGCATTAGGTTGAAGTGAAACTGCATCAAAACCAGTAATATCTTTTAACATCGATATTAATTCACTCATCATTTCATTATATCCCTCACGTTGATGGGGTTCTAAGAATGGATGTGCATTTGAAAAACCTGGTAAAGTAATTGGAAGCATTTCAGATGCCGCATTTAATTTCATAGTACAAGATCCAAGAGGTATCATTGATCTATTTAAAGCAACGTCTTTGTTTTCTAGTTTTTTTAAATATCTCATCATTTCTGTTTCAGAATGATAGATATTAAATACTGGATGCGTTAAGATGTTGTCTTTTCTTTCTAAATCACTTTTAAAAATAGAATTTTCAATTTTACCCTCGATCTCTTCAGCATATATTTCAATATTATTTTCATTAAAAAATTTAATTAAATTATCTACATCTTGTAATGATGTAGTTTCATCTAAGGAAATTGAAAAATGATCGTCATTTACAAATCTAAAATTGATACCATTGTCTATAGATTTATTTACCCAGTATTTTGATTTTGAATCTTTTACTAATAAGGTATCAAAATAATTTTTAGATTTTACTTCAAAATTTAATATCTCTAATGATTTTTTTAGATATCTAGACTTATAGTGAATGTCATTAGCAATATTTTTTAATCTAATTGGGCCATGATATATTGCATATGAAGCAGACATAATTGCTAATAAGGCCTGCGCAGTACATATATTACTTGTGGCTTTTTCCCTTCTAATATGTTGCTCACGTGTTTGAAGAGCCATTCTGTAAGATCTTTTATTAGTACGATCAACTGATACACCAATTAGTCTTCCAGGTATCATTCTTTTGTATTCATCTAATGTTGCAAAATATGCTGCGTGAGGACCTCCTAGACCCATTGGAACACCAAACCTTTGTGTACTCCCAACAACTATGTCAGCACCAAAATCTTTTGGTGATTTCATAACTACCAAACTCATTATATCAGCTGCTATGATTGATAACGCATCGTGAGATTTATTTATATTTATTAAATCGTTGAGATTTGCAATTTCTCCGTATGTATCTGGATTTTGGATTAAACATCCAAATGTATCATCATCTGGATTATCAAAAATAATTTTTATACCTAGGGGTTTAGCTCTTGTTTTTAAAACAGATAGTGTTTGTGGATGGCATTTATTTTGAACACAAAAAGTAAACTTTGCACTTTTTTTAATTTTAAAAGCCATCATCATAGCCTCAGCTGCCGCAGTACTTTCATCAAGTAAAGATGCATTTGCAATATCCATTCCAGTCAAATCAATTATCATTTGTTGAAAATTCATTAACATTTCCAACCTGCCCTGACTTACTTCTGGTTGGTATGGTGTGTAAGCTGTGTACCATCCTGGATTTTCAAGAATATTTCTTAAAATAACACTAGGGGTAATAGTATTATAATAACCCATTCCAATATAAGTTTTTTTGAAATTATTTTTCAAAGATAAAAGTTGAGTATTAATTTTATTAAACTCCTCAGACATACCAGGTCTAAATTTAAGTTTATCTTTAAAAATGATATGATTAGGTACAGTTTTTTCAATTAATTCATCTAATGATAAGCAATTTATTAATTTGAGCATTTCTCCAATATCTTCATTTCTAGGCCCTATATGTCTGCTAACAAATTTATCTATTTCAATCATCTATTGTTCCAAAAATTGTTTATACTCATCTTCTGACATAAGTTCAGAATATTGATTTGAATCAGAAATTTTCATTTTAAAAATCCATCCTTCATTTTCTGCATCTTGATTAATAATGGTAGCATCATTTTCTAGAGTATTATTAACTTCAATTATTTCACCATCTATTGGAGCATAAATATCAGAAGCAGCTTTTACAGATTCAACGACGCATATTTCATCTTTTGCTTTAACCAAATTTCCAACTGATGGTAATTCAATAAATACAATATCGCCAAGAGATTCTTGGGCATGATTACTTATACCAATTGTAGCAATTTCATTTTCAATTGAAACCCATTCATGATCTTTTGTATATTTTTTTTCACTCATATGTGCTCCCATTTTTTTTATAATTTTTTTTTATAAAAGGTAGATTATTAATTTTTACTAATTCTAATTTTTTTCTAATTTCACAAAAAATTGTATTATCAGTATTGAATTCAGATATTATATAACCAATAGCAATAGATTTGTTTAGATTAGGGGAAAAACATCCACTTGTTATTTTGCCAATTTCATTATTATTATTATCGAATAATTTCATTCCATCTCTAAGCATTGATTTATTGGTAGAAATTAGTCCTATTTTTTTATTAGATAATTTATTTTTTAATTGATTAGATAAAATTTTATTTCCATTTAAATTTTTATCTTCTAATCTTTCTTTATCTAGAGCCCATGATAAACCAGCCTCAATTGGAGTAATATTTTCATTTAATTCATGACCATATAAACTTAACCCAGCTTCAAGCCTCAGTGAATCTCTAGAACCTAAACCGCAAAGCATTGTATTTTTATTTTTGAGTAAATCAGTAATTAAATTTTCTGCACTTTTGTTTGGAATAGAAAGTTCAAAACCATCTTCACCAGTGTAACCTGATCTACTTACTATTATTTCATTGTTGTTATATTTACTTATTAAAATATCAAAGAAATTCATATTATTTGGAATGTCAATAATGTTCTTTAAAACATTAATAGAGTCTGGCCCTTGGATCGCGAATAAACAATTTATATTATAAATTTTTTCTGCATTAGGGGCGCAAGAAATAAAAATTTTTTCGTCTTCTTTTTTTCTAGATGCATTATAAACAATATATAAATATGACTTATTTTTAATATCAATATTTGAAACAATTAGATCATCAATAACACCACCGTCTTTATTGAGTAAAAATGAATAGTGGGATCTATTTTTAATTAATTTTTTTAATTTTAATGGAATATATTTTTCTAATTTATCTAAATATGATTCTTTATTTTCAATTAATATTTGACCCATATGACTAACATCAAAAATACCAGAGTGGTTTCTGACGTTTTTGTGTTCATTAATTATTCCAGTTTTATAATTAATAGGCATATTAAAACCTGCAAAAGGCAATATTTTTGCGCCATTATTTTGATGAAAATTTTTCAGCGGAATGTCTATTGGTAACTGGTTCAAATAAATTCTCCATGTTACCCCTCTGTCTTTTTACCTGAGAGCTTTTCACCTTCGGTAGAGCTAAATGCTCTTTTCCAGAGTTTATTTTTAACGGTCCATTTTGCCTGAGAGTTTCCGGGTCGTTGCTCCTTCGGCTCTGAAATTTCAGTATCTCCCGTTAATTATTTGTATACTTATTTTTATAATTTAACAATTAATTTAGAGGTATTTTATTATGAATTTTTGATTTTTGGTAAATTTCTGACAATTTTTGATACTCTTCTTTAATCAGATAGATTTTATTAGATAATGATCCTTCTAAACCTAATCTTTTAATTTCTGATAAAATTGAGTAACTTTGCCAATAATCATTATTAATATTATATTTACCATCTTTGATCTTAAAAACCTCTGTCAAAATTTTGAGATCATGAGGAATATTGAAACCTTCTTTTGTGTCAGTATATGAAAAAAAATAGTAAAAATTGTCAAATCCCGCCCAGGTAATGGCTGATAAACACATAGAACAGGGTTGATGCGTACTTATGAAATAATAATCTTTTGTATTAAATAGTTTTTTTTCAAATAAATTAAAAAGAGTTGAAATTTCTCCATGGAATAAGGGATTTTTGATTTCCTGGTTTGTACCTAGGCAAACGAGACTTAGGTCAGATTTTTTAACTATAAATCCACCAAATATTTTATTTCCTTCGTTTATTGATGCATATGTTAATGGAATTAGATCATCGATAATAATATCTAAAATTTTTTGATAATTACTAATCATAATTTGGCTTCCTTTAATTGTTTTATTTGTGATGGCAATGAAACAATCCCACTTAAAACAATAAATACTGCACCAACATATGCATAAAAATTCATATATTCATTAAAAATAAATATCCCTACTAATGATGACCATATAACCTGAATGTATACTAAACTAAATACAGAAGCATAATGTTTTTGAGCAATTTTAAATGCAGTTGTTGTAAAAAACATAGCTGAATTAATAAATAATGCAGCAGTTAAAATTAAGAAAAAATCAAAAAGAGATACTTTTAATGGATTCATTAAAAATAAGGGTATTGAAACAAAGTGAACAAAAAAACCACCATACAAAAAATAACCAATATTTGTTGTTACATAACTGTATTTATTTACAATAAAAGTTGTAACGGTAATTAGGAATACTCCAATGAGAACAATTAAATAATAAATATTAAAATTTTCAAATCCTGGTTGGATAACAAATAGAACTCCTAAAAAACCAATAAACAACGACACATAGGTCAATAAATTTAATTTTTCATTTAATAAAAAAATAGCAAATATTGTTCCCATTAATGGTGCAGTCATATTTAGGGTTGTAAACTCTGGAAGTTTAATTTGTTCAAGTGTTATAAAAGCTATAAATGGCAAAGGAATATTTAAAAACCCCCTAAAAATAGGTGGAAAATAATTAGTACATTTTACATGTTTTTTTAAAGTTCCATTAATTAAAAAATAAAATGGGAAACATAAAAAAATGGGTATTCCATAAAATATGAAATGATAAAATTTTACATCTGTTTGTGATAGATAATTTATAATGGCATCATTTGTTACAAAAAAAATTCCAGCAAAAAACAAAAGTATTGAAGAATAAATTATACTTTTTTTCATAAATTAATTTTACTAATAATTATAAATCCTTAAGTTGTTTATTTTGAGCTTGAAGGGATAGAATTCCACTTAATACAATTAAAACCGCTCCAATTAATGCGACATAATTAAGATATTCATTAAAAAATATAATACCAATTAATAATGACCATAATATTTGTAGATAAAATAGAGCAAAAATTGAAGAAAAATGATTTTTAGAGTTTTGAAACGCATAAGTTACAAGATACACACCTATTAAAACAATTAAACCCGCAAATAATGAAATAAAAAATAATTGATAATTAATTAATGGATCAAATATAAATAAAACAAAAGAAACCAAATTTATAGGTACTAATCCATATACAAAAAAACCTAAAGTTGTTGTAATATTTGAATATTTATTCGCTAAAAAACTCTGCAAAGCTAGAGTAAATGCACCATAAATGGGAAATAAATAATAAAAACTGAAATATTGAAAACCTGGTTGTATAATAAATATAACGCCAATAAATCCTAAAAAAATAGCAGTGGTTGTAAAATAATTTATTTTTTCTCCTAAAAATAGTATTGCTAGAATTGATCCTAAAATAGGTGAGATCATATTAAGAGTTGTCCATTCTGGTAATGTAATATTTTGTAAACTTATAAAAAGCATATACGGTAAAGGTAAAAATAAAAAACCTCTTAATATTAAAATGGAATAATTTGATGAACCTAAATAAGTTTTAATATTTCCTGTAAAGTATAAATATATAAATATTAAAATTAACCAAGGACTTCCATAAAATACATGATGATAAAACTTAAACTCAATTTCTGTTAAATGATTTATTATTGCATCATGTATAACGAATAAACTTCCACCCAATATTAATGACAAAGAACAATACAAGATTTTTTTATTAATCATTAATTTTACTATTTAGGGATTGTGTGAATATAAAAAGTACTTATATTGATAGTTTAATGAATACAAATGAAATAAAAACTTATCGTTTAATAATAAAAGGAAAAGTACAAGGTGTTGGATTTAGGCACTGGTTTAGTGATTTAGCTATTTCTTTAGGATTAAATGGATATATTCAAAATAAAGAAAGTAAAGATGAAGTAGAAGCTATAATTCAAGGAGATATGCAAAGTATACTATCTATTACTGAAAAAGCGAAAGATGGTCCTTCACTGGCTCTAGTTGAAGGAGTTATTCCAAATAGTATCATTAGTAATGTTAAGTATTCAGGTTTTATAGTTAAATACGAAACTTAATTAAAAACTTGTTTTATAGTTTTATGAAGTGAGTCAAATATTTCGTCAATTTGATTTTTTGTAATTATAAATTGAGGACACAAAACAATAGCAGGACCTAAAGGTCTGCAAATTAATCCATTATCAATTGATAAATTGGCAACTTTATCACCCATATTAAGATGGCCTTCAAATGGTTCCTTTGTATCTTTATTTTTTACCATCTCTAATGCAGCCATAAGGCCGATACCTCTTGTTTCTCCAATGTGTTCATAATCATTAAATTCATTTAATCTTTCAAAAAAATAGGGTTCCATCAATTTTACATTATCTAATAAACCTTCATTCATAATTACATCGATTGCTTTCAAAGCAATTGAACATCCAACAGGATGGCCGCCTGCTGTAAAACCATGTGGAAATTCTTCTGCTTCTTCTGATACTTCAACAAATTTATCTGAAAATTCTTTATTAACTATAACTGCACCCATAGGAAAATACCCAGCTGTTAAACATTTAGATGAGATAATTATATCTGGTTTGATATTGTAGGTTTCACAACCCCATAAATTTCCAGTTCTACCAAATCCACAAATTACCTCATCTGCGATAAAAGGAATATTATATTTTTTTAATATAGGCTGAACTAAATCAAAATACGATTTTGAAGGAGGTATACAACCTCCTGCACCTTGAACAGGTTCTGCAACAAAACCTGCTATAGTTTCTGGATCTTCTTTGATGATTTTTTCTTCTAAATTTTTGGCCATCCTAAGAGAAAATTCTTCTTCCGTTTCATTCTCCAATCCAAATTTCCAATAATGAGGACATTCAATATGAATAAATTCTTCAGATGGTAAACCAAACTCTTTATTATATGGTTTAGCTGTCATTGAAGAAGCTCCTAAAGTAACACCATGATATCCATTAATTCTTGTTATAATTTTTCGTCTTTTTGGCTTTCCAATTCTGGAATTTAACATCCATAACATTTTGACCATGGTGTCATTTGCTTCAGATCCTGAATTACAAAAGAATACACGACCTTGATCAAAAGGTGATACTTCAATAATTTTTTCAGAAAGCTGCAACGTTTCTTCTGATAACCTTCCAAACAAAGAATGATAACCAGCAAATTTTTCATACTGTTTTTTTGCAACTTCAATTAATCCAGGATGGTCAAAACCTGCACACTGATTCCATAGACCAGAATTACCATCTAGATATTTATTACCTTTAGTGTCGTAAACATATATACCTTTTCCATAAGAAATAACTAAAGGTCCTCTTTCATTTAATGACTTCAAGTCAGTGAATCCATATAAATGGCTGGAAGTATTTCTTTGTAACATATCAGTTAAATATTTTTTTTTATTATGAAAAGCAAGATTTTATTTTCAGTTGGGACGATTGGTGTAGTTTTTATGATGGCTGGCCAATTATCATTCTCTATTAATGATAGTTATGTCAAACTTGTTGTAAAAAATATAGGTGATGACAATTCATTATATTCTGTAATTTTTTTAAGAGGTTTAGTTACATCAAGTCTATTAGGTTTATATTTAATTTTTTTCGAAAAAAAAAATTTAATTAAAATACTATCAATCAAAAGTTTTCATATAAGAGGTTTATATGAAGTTTTAACGGCATTATTTTTTTTGGTTGGATTAATATTACTTCCAATATCTGAGGTTTATACACTTCTAATGACTAATCCTTTTTTTGTGACAATTTTTGCTTTCCTTTTTTTAGGAGAGAAAGTCGGAATAAGAAGATGGTGTGCAGTTGTAATTGGCTTCTTAGGTGTACTAGTTGTTGTAAATCCTCAAAATTTTCAATTTAATTATCTTTTAGTGTTACCAATTTTGGCTGCTATTTTTTTAACAATTAGAGATATTGCTACAAAAAGCTTAGCGACTAAATCAAATAGTGTTGAAATTACATTTGTGACAGCATTGTTAATTACTGGTTTTGCAGGGTTGGGTTCAATTATTTTTGGTTATCAAGTAAGTGGTGAAGATGTGAATTATATTCTTACTTCTAGTATATTTGTTTTATTCGGATATTTATTTTCAGTTTTAACAGTTTTTTATGCACCACTTTCATTAACGGCTTCTGCTAGATACAGTGTAATTATATTTGGTATGATTTTTGGGTATTTAATACTAGGCGAAACTCCAACTTATAATATGATTGTAGGTGCAATAATTATTACATTAAGTGGATTATTTGTAATCAAAACAGAAAAAGAAATAGGTAAAATTAAATAAAAATTTACTGATCCTTACAAAAATTATAAACTTCTTCAACATGACCTTTAACTTTGACTTTATTCCAAGAATTTAGAATTTTTCCATTTTTATCCATTACAAATGTAGATCTATCTATCCCAAAATATTTCCTACCGTACATAGATTTTTCTATCCAAATACCAAGTTTATTACAATTTTTTCCTTCGTCCGAACCAAGTGGGTATTTCAATTTATACTTATCTGAAAATTTTTTATTACGATCTACAGGATCTTTAGAAGCACCTATTACATCAAAGCCAATTTTATTAAATTTTGTTAAATATTTCTGAAAATCTGCAACTTCTATTGAGCAACCACCAGTTAACGCCTTAGGGTAAAAGAATAAAACGGTTTTATTCTTTAATTTAGATGAATCAAACTCGTTGTCATTTGTTAATTGAAGTTTTATCTTAGGAATCTTTTTCATAATTATACTACTAGTTTTAGACCGTACCCGGCTTTTTTAACTCTTGTTTTAAAATAATTTTTATTAAATTTATTCAAGGTTGGCTTTGTATTTATTTGATTTTCAACTTTAATTCCAGCTTTCTTAATAGAATTTATTTTATTTTTATTATTTGTAATAAGATTAACTTTATTTATTTTTAATAATTTAAGTATTCTAGCTGCAATATTAAAATCTCTTTCATCATCTAAAAAACCAATATTATGATCGGCGTCTATTGTATCCATACCCCTTGCTTGAAGAGAATAGGCTCTCATTTTATTAGCTAATCCTATTCCCCTACCTTCTTGTTCTAAATATAATATAATTCCACCATTATTTCTAACCATGTAATTGATTGATTGATTTAATTGTTCACCACAATCACATTTTAAAGAATGAAAAATATCACCTGTGAAACAAGCTGAATGTATTCTTAAATTAACAGATTTTTTATTTATTTTTTTTGGATTAACAATTATCGCTACATGTTTATCAGATCCAATATATGATTTGAATATTTTAAAATTAGAATTTTCGTTTTTTGGTAGTGGAACTTTAGCACTAGAAACTAATTTAATACTTTCACAAATTAATTCATTTTGATTCAATAAATCTTTGTAATCGAATATTAAAATTCCATTCTTAAATCCAAATTCATTTATTTTTTTATAATATTTTTTATTAATTTTTTTAAAAACTAGCGATGGTATCATTTTAGCATTTTTAGAGAGATCAATACAAACATTATGAAAGTTATTAGATTTGAATTTTTTAATATTGGTAAATTTAATTACTTTATTATTGCTAAGAGGATTGACAAATAAATTTATTATTTGATTTACATCTGTTTTGGGATTTATCTCAAAATAAATATTACTTTTAATATTCTTATTAAAAATTGATTGGGCTTTTTGTTTAGTAATAAGTAGATATTTTTCATCAATTAAGTGCTTATTGAATTGATTAAAAATTTTACTTTGGGAATGCTCAATATTAAAGAACATCCAATATTCCTTGTTATTCTGAATTATTAAGGGTCTTCCAGTCCTGAGTTCGTTAATTGCCCTATCTATTATAGTTCCTGTATTAGATTTGAAACTCATGAAAACTTTATATAGATATAATTGAAATAAAAACAAATGATTACATCGAAAAATATAGGAATTTTACTAGATTTTATAAAAAATTCTAAAAAGAATAGTGATTTATATTTATTGGTTAAAAAAAATAGTATTTCTTTATCATCAAAAAGAAAAAGTAATTTTTACATAAAAAATAATAATCTAGAGTCTAAAGTTAATATAAGTAAATTTTATCAATCAATCTTAAATATCCTTCTCCCGGTACTAAGAAAAAATAAAAAATTAGTTATAGCTCAGATAGGACAAAGTATTGATGGTAGAATTGCATTAAATAATGGTAATTCACATTACATAAATAATCCCAAGAGTATTATTTATTTACATTGTTTACGAAGTATCAGTGATGCAATTATTGTAGGCTCAAATACCATTAAAAAAGACGATCCTCTATTAACAACAAGAAAAATAAAGGGCACAAATCCAAAAAGAATTATTATCGATGGCAGTCTTTCTCTAAATAACAAATATAAAATATTTAATGACGGTAATGAAAATATAATTTTTACAAAAAGTAATAAAAATATTAGATTGAATAATTCAACAATAATAAGATTAAAAGAAAAAAATTTTACTAAAAACTTTATTAGGCAAATAAAAAAACTTAAATATAAAAATATTTTAGTAGAGGGAGGATCAAAAACTATTTCAGAATTAATAAATAATAAATATATTGATATTCTTCAATTTATGATTGCCCCAATATTAATAGGTTCTGGAATTAATTCATTAAATTTAAAAGAAATTTCAAATCTCAATAAAGCTATCAGGCCAAAACATAATTTTAATGAATTAGAAAATGAAATTATTGTTAATTTATTTCTTAATAGCTAAAAAATCTGTATTATTTAAAATAAATCTAGAATTTTTTTCATTAATACATTTTAAACGAAATTTTAACCAATCATCAAAGT
>CACBPV010000021.1 GCA_902541215.1 uncultured Alphaproteobacteria bacterium
ATCTCCTGCAGTAGTTAGTATTGCATCAACTACTATTGTTGAAAATAATAACCAAAATCAAATACCACAATTTCCAGAGGGATCTCCCTTTGATGATTTTTTTAAAGAATATTTTGATCGTGATCAAAGACGATCACAACGACCAATGACAGGACTTGGGTCAGGTTTTATAATAAGTGAAAATGGTATAGTTGTTACAAATAATCATGTAATTGAAGGAGCTGATGAAATAACTGTTATTCTTAATGATGAAACAGAGTTTACAGCTGAATTACTTGGAAGAGATCCCAAAGCAGACATAGCTGTATTGAAAATTGATCCAAAAAACAAAAAACTTACATATGTTGGTTGGGGAGACTCAGATAAGATGAGAGTTGGAGATTGGTCAATTGCAATTGGAAACCCCCTTGGTTTGGGAGGAACAGTAACAGCAGGAATTATATCTGCAATCTCAAGAGATTTAGGCAGTGGGCCATATGTTAAATTTTTACAAACAGATGCTTCTATTAACCGTGGTAACTCTGGTGGACCATTATTTAATTTAGATGGAGAGGTAATAGGAATTAATACGGCAATTGTTTCGCAAACAGGTGGAAGTATTGGTTTAGGATTTGCAATACCTGCGAACAGTGCCAAAAAAATAGTACAACAATTAAAAGATTTTGGAAAAACTAAGAGAGGTTGGTTAGGTGTACAAATTCAACCTGTAACAAAGGATTTTGCAGAAAGTCTTGGATTGCCTGATCAAAAAGGTGCATTCATATCCAATGTTAATCCTAATGGTCCCTCAAAAACTGCTGGATTAGAACCAGGCGATGTAATTTTAAAATTTAACAATATAGAAATTAAAAAGATGCCTGATTTACCTAGAGTTGTGGCAGAATCAGATGTAGGTTCTAATGCGATCTTAGAAGTATGGAGAAAAAATAAAAAGATTAATATTGAGGTAATATTAGGTGAATTACCCGGAGAGGTAGTTACAGAAAGAAAAACAACTTCAAATGTTGAAAGAAACTTAAAAATAGAATCTTTAGGAATTACTATTAAAGATCATGAAAGTGGAGTTAAAGTAACTTCTATTGATGATGTTGAAAGTAGTTTGCAAAATGGAGATATAATTACAGAAGTTAATAGAGAGATTATTAATAATATGAATTCATTTGAAGAATTAGTAAATTCTTTAGAAAAAACAGGTAGATCCTCATTATTACTTAAAATAATTAGAGATGATGAGCAAAATTGGGTAACAATTAAATTTAAGAATAATTGAAAACTCAAATCTATTTTGTATTAGGACCCACTGCATCAGGAAAATCAAAATTTGCTTTAAGCTTAGCTAAAAAATTAAATGGTGAGATTATAAATGCAGATAGTATGCAGATTTATAAAGAGTTAAGTATCTTAACAGCTAGACCTACTATACATGATCAAAAAAAAATAAATCATCATCTTTATGGGTTTGTAAAAGGCGATATTAGATTTAATGTACAAAAATGGTGTGAGGAAGCATCAACAAAAATTAATTATTTGATTGATAAAAACATAACTCCTATTTTAGTTGGAGGTACAGGTCTTTACATAGAGTCTTTAATTAATGGAATGGTTTCAATTCCATTTATTCCAGAAAAAGTAAAAAAAGAATCAGAAAAAATGATTTTAAAAATTGGTAAGGAAAATTTTTTTAATTTAGTTAAAGAACATGATGTTGATGCAATGAAAAATATTCCACCCAACGATATTCAAAGAATAAGAAGAATTTGGGAAGTAAATTTTTTTACTAAGAAAAAATTTAGTGAATGGAAACAAAATAAAAATAAAAAATTAATTAATTTAGGAGATTATAAAATTTTATTATTTCTTCCTGAAAGAAAAGAAAATTATAAAAGAGTAGATAATAGAACACATTTAATGATGAAAAATGGTGCGATAGAGGAAGTCGAAAATTTGCTTAAATTAAATTATAATTATAGTTTACCAATAATGAAAGCTCACGGAGTTCCTGAAATTCAATCTTATCTTAACAACGAAGTATCAATTGAAGAATGTATTTCTAAAATTCAGCAGGTCACAAGAAACTATGTAAAAAGACAACACACTTGGTGGAAATCTTCAAATCTTAATATTTTTAAAAAATTTGATCAATTTCCGGACGAAATTGACATAAAATCCATTAATTTAGACCAAAATTAAACTAATTTATTGATTTTATTTTATCCACAGCCTATGAGCTAGAGTCAATGAATAATGAAATTACAGGCGCTGAAATTGTCTTAAAAAGCTTAGCTGAACAAGGTGTAGAAGTTGTGTTTGGATATCCTGGTGGTGCAGTATTACCCATTTACGATACTTTATTTAAACAGAATTCAATTAAGCACGTTTTAGTAAGACAAGAAGGTGGTGCAATTCATGCAGCTGAAGGTTATGCTAGGTCTACTGGTAAAACTGGAGTAGTTCTTGTAACCTCAGGACCTGGAGCAACAAATGTTGTAACTGGTTTAACTGACGCTATGATGGATAGTGTTCCGATTGTATGTATTACTGGACAAGTTCCACAACACTTAATTGGTAGTGATGCATTTCAAGAATGTGACACAACTGGCATTACAAGACCTTGTACTAAACATAATTACTTAGTTAAGGATGTAAATAAATTATCTTCTGTGTTTCATGAAGCATTTACTATTGCTCAAAATGGAAGACCAGGTCCTGTATTAATTGATATACCTAAAGATGTTCAATTTGCTTCAGGAACTTATGAAGAAAAAAATAAAATTATTATTCCTTCACATAGATTGTTTGAGCCAAGTCCTGATTTTGAAAAAAATAAAATTGAAGAAGCAGTAGAATTAATTTCGAAAGCAAAAAAACCAATTTTTTATATTGGTGGTGGATGTATTAACTCTGGTCCAAAAGCTTCAACATTAGTTAGAGAATTTATAAATATGGTTGGATCACCAGTTACAATGACTTTAATGGGACTAGGTGTAGTAGGTTCATCAGATAAAAATTCACTTGGTATGCTTGGTATGCATGGAATGTATGAAGCTAATATGGCAATGCATGAATGTGATGTCATGATTAATATCGGCGCAAGATTTGATGACCGTGTTACAGGAAGACTTGATGCTTTCTCGCCAAATTCAAAAAAAATCCATATTGATATTGATGAAAGCAATATTAATAAAACTATAAATGTTGATGTTCCAATAATAGGCGATGTAAAACAGGTTGTTGAAAAGATGATCACTGTTTGGAAAGAAAAGAAATTTCAAATAGATGATAAAGCGCTAAAATTATGGTGGAATAAAATAAATAAATGGAAAGATGTAGATTGTTTAAACTACAATAATGAGGGTAAACAGATAAAACCACAATACGCAGTTCAAAGACTCTATGAGTTAACAAAAAATACAAAGACCTTTGTTACAACTGAAGTAGGTCAGCACCAAATGTGGGCTGCTCAATTTTATAAATTTGAGGAACCAAATAGATGGCTTACATCAGGTGGTTTAGGTACTATGGGGTATGGATTTCCTGCTGCAATTGGAGCCCAAGTTGGGCATCCAGATGCCCTAGTAGTTGATATAGCTGGAGACGCGTCCATACTTATGAACATTCAAGAAATGAGCACGGCTGTTCAATATAGATTGCCAGTAAAAATATTTATTTTAAATAATGAATACATGGGCATGGTAAGACAATGGCAGGAACTTTTACATGGGGGAAGGTATTCCGAAAGTTATACTGATAGCTTGCCTGATTTTGTTAAATTAGCTGAAAGTTATAAAGCTGTTGGGTTAAGAGCAAAGACAACTGATGAACTTGATGACGTTATAACTCAAATGATTGAAACAAAAAATACAGTAATTGCTGATATCTGGGTTACTAAAGAAGAGAATTGTTTTCCAATGATTCAAAGTGGATCTGCTCATAATGAAATGATGTTAAGTAAAGATCAAAAACAAGATAAAAAATCAGCCGAAAAAGGAAAAATTTTAGTTTAATGAATAAATCTGTTTACGCTTCTCCTGATCAAGTATCAGAGACTAAGAGACACATATTAACTGTATTAGTTGATAATGAACCAGGTGTTTTAGCTAGAGTAATTGGAATGTTTTCTGGAAGAGGATATAACATTGATAGTTTGAATGTAGCTGAAGTTAGTAATGATGAAAATATTTCAAGAATTACTATTGTAACTCATGGTACTTCAGAAGTAGTTAGTCAAATTGAAAAACAATTACTTAGAATTGTACCAGTTCATAGTGTTACAAATTTAGATCAAGAAGGTAGTTCAGTGGAAGCTGAAGTTGCTTTAGTCTATATTTATATTTCAGAAACAAATAAAAAGAAAGTTTATCAGCTTTGTGATTTATATAGAGCTAGAAAAATTGAGAATGAAAATAATACCACAATTTTTGAAATCGCAGGTGCTTCAGAAAGAGTTAATAGATTTATTAAAGAAATTAATGAAATTACAAAAGTTGAAATTGTTAGAAGTGGTCCGGTTGCAATATCATCAATTCAAAAAAATGAGGAGGAATAATGAGGGTATATTACGATAGAGATGCAGACTTAAATTTAATAAAAGATAAAAAAATATCAATTGTAGGATATGGAAGTCAAGGTCATGCCCATGCTATGAACTTGAGGGATTCTGGAATTGAAAATGTTTCAATTGCTTTAAGAGAAGGTTCAAATTCTAGAAGTAAAGCAGAACAAGCTAATTTCAAAGTAATGACCCCTGCAGAAGCTGCAAGTTGGGCTGATGTGATTATGATGCTAACACCTGATGAACTTCAATCTGAAATTTACAAAAATGATATAGCTGAAAATATTAAAGAAGGGACAACAATAGCATTTGCTCATGGATTAAATATTCATTTCGATTTAATCAAACCTAAGGAAGGCATAGATGTAATCATGGTTGCACCTAAAGGTCCTGGTCATACAGTAAGAGCAGAATATGTGAGAGGTGCTGGCGTACCTTGTTTAGTTGCTGTAGATAAAAATCCTTCTGGTAATGCCCTTGAAATAGGGATTGCATATGCATCAGCAATCGGTGGAGGACGTGCTGGAATAATTGAAACAACTTTTAAAGAAGAATGTGAAACAGATCTATTTGGAGAACAATCTGTTTTATGTGGAGGTTTAACACATTTAATTTTGGCAGGTTATGAAACTCTTGTTGAAGCAGGATATGCTCCTGAAATGGCATATTTTGAATGTCTTCATGAAGTTAAACTTATTGTTGATCTATTGTATGAGGGTGGAATGGCAAACATGAGATACTCAATTTCAAATACTGCGGAGTATGGAGATTATTCAAGAGGTCCAAGACTTATCACTAATGAAACAAAAAAAGAAATGAAAAAAATTCTTTCAGAAATTCAATCTGGTCAATTTGCAAAAGAATGGATGCAAGAGCATCAGAGCGGTCAAACAAAGTTTAAAGTAATGAGAAAAGAACAAGCTGAACATCCAATTGAAGCAGTTGGAGAAAAGTTACGAACTTTGATGCCTTGGATTGCAGAAGGAAAAATGGTTGATAAATCAAAAAACTAGATGAAAGTTTAATAAAATTTTGATTAGTGTATAATTAAAGAAATGACTGAAAAAATTTACATTTTTGATACAACTCTTCGAGATGGAGAGCAGTCTCCGGGAGCATCTATGAATTTAGATGAAAAACTTCAAATTGCTGAAGTGCTTGATTCTATGAAGGTTGATATTATTGAAGCAGGATTTCCAATTGCTTCTAATGGAGATTTTGAAGCAGTCTCTGAAGTTAGTAAACAGGTAAAAAATTCAACGATAGCTGGTTTAGCAAGAGCAAGCTTTAAGGATATTGATCGTGCTTGGGAAGCTGTACAACATGCTAAGTCTCCAAGAATTCATACGTTTATTGCAACAAGTCCTTTACATATGAAATATAAATTAAAGAAAACTGAAGAAGAGGTTTTAGAGGCTATTCAAAAGACTGTTTCTCACGCAAGAAATCTTTGTAATAATATTGAGTGGAGTTGTGAAGATGGAGGAAGATCAGAATTAGAATTTCTATATAAATGTATAGAGCTTGCTATTAATTCAGGCGCCTCAACTATAAATATCCCTGATACTGTTGGTTATACATTACCAGAAGAGTTTGGTAAAATTTTCAAAAATGTAAAAAATAATGTTCCAAATATTGACAAAGCAATTCTTTCAACGCACACACATAATGATTTAGGTTTAGCGACAGCAAATAATGTTGCTGCTATTAAAGAAGGTGCAAGACAAGTTGAGTGTACAATTAATGGAATGGGTGAAAGAGCTGGTAATTCATCATTAGAAGAAATTGTTATGACTTTAAAAGTAAAAAAAGATCTCATGCCTTTTCATACTGATATTAAAACAGAGTCGATTATGAAAGCTTCTAGATTAGTATCATCAATAACAGGATTTCCAGTTCAGCCAAATAAAGCTATAGTTGGTGCTAATGCTTTTGCACATGAAGCTGGAATACATCAAGATGGTATGCTTAAACATGCTGGTACGTATGAAATTATGACACCTGAATCAATAGGTCTTAATAAATCTTCACTAGTTCTTGGTAAACACTCAGGTAAACATGCTTTTTCAGAAAAGTTAAAAGAACTTGGTTATGAAGTAGGTGATAATGCTTTAATGGAATTATTCGGAAGATTTAAAGATTTAGCTGATAAGAAAAAAGAAATATTTGAAGAAGATTTAATTGCATTAGCAGAAGACAGAACTTCGTCATACGATGAACACATTAAATTTGTATCTTTAGAAGTAAATGCAGGATCAGTTGAAGAAGCTGAAGCAAAATTAAAGATAGAAATAAACGATAAAGTGGAAAATATTAAAATAAATGGAAATGGTCCTGTAGACGCAACTTTCAATGCAATAAAAAGACTTACAAACACTGAATTTAAACTTAAACTTTATCAAGTAAATGCAATTACTGCTGGTACTGATGCTCAAGGAGAAGTAACAGTTAGACTTGAAGATGATGATTTATCATCTCAAGCTAAAGGAAGTGATCCTGATATTATTGTTGCATCTGCAAAAGCTTATATTAACGCACTAAACAGATTGATCTTTAAAAAAACCAAATCAATTAAAGAGAATTCAGCAAGTTTAAAAATAGAAGGAGTTTAATTAATGGTAATCGATCGTTTTTTCAGTTTATTTTCTAAAGATATGGCTATTGATTTGGGAACTGCCAACACACTAGTATATGTTAAAGGGGAAGGTGTTATTTTGAATGAACCATCAGTTGTAGCAACAATAGAAAATGATGGAAGAACTCAAGTATTAGCAGTTGGTAACGAAGCTAAACAAATGCTTGGTAGGACACCAGGAAAAATTCAAGCCATACGCCCTATGAAAGATGGTGTAATAGCTGATTTTGATGTTGCTGAACAAATGATTAAAAGTTTTATAAAAAAAGTCCATAAAGGTAGATCTCTATCAAATCCTCAAATTGTTATTTGTGTACCATCTGGAGCAACAAATGTAGAAAGAAGAGCAATTAGAGAGTCAGCTGATGCTGCTGGAGCTAGAAGAGTTTATTTAATTGAAGAGCCAGTAGCGGCCGCAATAGGAGCAGGTCTACCAGTTGCAGAACCAACAGGCTCTATGGTTGTTGATATTGGTGGAGGTACAACTGAAGTAGCAGTTTTATCTCTTGGAGGTGTTGTTAACTCTAGTTCAGTTAAAGCTGCGGGAGATCGATTTGATGAAGCTATAATGGATTATATGAGAACAACTCATAAATTAGCAATTGGAGAGACTACAGCTGAAAGAATGAAAAAAGATGTAGGTTCTGCTAGTCCACCAGATGATGGTGATGGAAGAAGTATGAGTGTGAAAGGTAGGGATTTAATAACAGGACTTCCAAAAGAAATTTCTATTTCTCAAAGACAAATTGCAGAAGCTCTTGCTGAACCAGTTGCCCAAATAATTGATACTATTAAAAGAGCTTTAGAACAAACACCAGCTGAATTATCTGCTGATATTGTTGAAAGAGGCATAATGTTGACTGGAGGCGGCTCTCTCTTGCACAATCTTGATAAAGTATTAAGAAGATCAACAAGTTTACCAGTTTCAATCGCAGAAGATCCACTTTTGTGTGTTGTTATGGGTACTGGACAGGCACTTGAAGAAAAATCACGATTGAGTGATGTATTTGCCTCTGATTAAAAATTAAAATGGCACCTAAGTTCCAAATAAAAGCTTTTCAAATTACAAGTTTAGTAAAGAATTTTATAATTATTTCTATTATTACTCTATCATTTCTTTTGGTTTTATTTTCAAAATCTGATTTGTATCTTATCAATGGAATAAAAAATATATCTAGTTCAGTAATAATTCCTATTACAAGAGTTATTTCAGCACCATTAAATGCATTTTCTAATTTTGTTGATGAATATAATAAGTTTAGAAGTTTAAAATTTGAAAATAAACTTCTTCAAGAAGAGATAGTACGTTTAAAAAAATGGCAAACATTAGCGATACAAAATTCAAGAGAAAATAAAGTTTTAAAAAAATTACTAAATGCAACTGATAATAATTTAACTTTAGTAAAAACAGCCTCTCTTATTAACAGAAATGATACAATTTATACTAAGTTAATAAACTTAAATGCTGGCTATGAAGATAAAATTAAGAAAAATATGTCAGCTATTAATGAAAGAGGATTATTAGGTAAGGTAATTGATACAACTTCAAATAATTCTAGAGTAATTCTTTTAACTGATCCTAATCTATCTATTTCAGTAAAAACCATATCTGATGGTATTTTTTCTTTGCTTACTGGAAAAGGAGATGGAAAATATCTAGTAAGCTCATTTGTTAAAGAAAATAAAATGCCAAGATTAGGTGATATTGTAGTTACAAGTGGAACAGCTCAAATCTTTCCTGTAGATCTATTGGTTGGAAAAGTGGCAAAAGTCCAAAAAAATAGATTTTTTGTTTTACCATTTGTTGATTTTGAAAATATTGATTATGTACAAATAGTTACATCAAAATAATGGAGTTTTCCAAATTTCTTAACTCCACCTCTAAACTAAATATCATTTTAATTATAAGTTTTTCAATCTCTGTAAATTCTTTTATCTTATTTCCTAATATCAATAATGCATTCTATGTATTATTTCATTTAACTTTTATTTATCTAATTTTTTATCATTATCATTATTATCTTTATTTTGTAGCTTTGATATATGGGATTTTATTTGATATATTATTATTAAATAATATTGGAGCACATTTAATTACTTTTTTATCTCTTTTAATTTTATTTATATTATTAAGAAAATATTTAATTAGATTATCTTCATATCAAATTATATTTGTTTATTTTATAACTTTAATTATTCTGCTTCTAATTGAACAATTTTTAGCAAATATAATTCATAATTATAAATTTAACATGAGTTCCTTTTCCAATTTCTTTTTAATTTCTTTAATTATTTTTATTCCCACTGTATTTTTGTTTACTAAGTTGGATAAGTGAAATGTTCTATTCTGATGATAAAAAACAATATTCAGTAATAAATAGAAGAACTTTTTTATTATATTTATTAAAAGTATCTTTTTTTGGTATTGTAGGGTGGAGATTATATGATATTCAAATAAAAAATTCACAAAAATATAAAACGCTTTCAAAAAACAATCAAATAGACGTAGAAATCATTTACCCTCTAAGAGGAAAAATTTATGATACTAATAAAAAGGTTTTAGCATCAAATATAAAAGTATTTGATGTATACATAATTCCTGAAAATACAAAAAATATAAATAAATCTCTAAATGAATTAAATCAAATTATAAAAATAAATTTTAGTGATAGAAGAAAAATAATAGAACTATCAAAAAAAGTTAAAAAATTTGAAAAAATAAAAGTCTTAGAAAATATTAATTGGTCACAACTAGAAAGAATAGAATCAAACAAACTTAATATTCAGGGTATATTTATTTCTCAAGATTATATGCGAACTTATCATTTTGATAATATTGTTTCACATTTAATTGGATATACAAATAAACCTAATCGAGAAGAAGTTGAATTACCTTTTATTGCAAATATGCCTAATTTAGAGATAGGAAAAGATGGTATTGAAAAAAGTTTCAACCCTAATTTAATAGGAAAGTCAGGACAAAGAGAGATTGAAGTTAATTCTTATGGAAGAGTAATTCGTGAAATATCAAGGCAAGATAGTCAAAAAGGAAATGATATTCAGATAACTATCGATCTGAGAATTCAACAATATGCTTTAAATTTAATAAAGGAACACAAAGCAGGATCTGCAGTACTTATGGATATTAACAATGGTAACATATTATGTATGGTCTCAACTCCATCTTATAATCCAAATAAAATAATACAAAAACCAAATAAAGAATATTGGGATTCAATTTTAGAAAATGAACTTTCACCACTAACTTATAGATGTATCCAAGGTTTATACGCTCCAGGCTCAACTTTTAAAATGGTTGTTGCCATAGCTGGTATAGTCCATGGGATTATTGACACAAATACGAAACATTTTTGTAGTGGAAAAATTGGTTTAGGTGATAGACTCTATCATTGCTGGAAAAATAATGGCCATGGTTCGATGAATGTTAGTGATGCAATTAAAGAATCATGTGATGTTTTTTTTTATGAAATATCAAAAAAAATTGGCATAGATAAAATTGCTAGAGTTGCTGAAGATTTTGGTTTAGGAAAAGTATATGATGTACCTTTACCTAATCAAAAAAAAGGAATTATCCCTTCACGTGATTGGAAAAAGAAAAAATATGATGAAAGTTGGTATCCTGGAGAAACTCTAATTTCAGCGATTGGGCAAGGTTTTGTATTAACTAATCCATTACAACTGGCTGTAATGACTTCTATTATAGCTTCTAATGGAAAAAATATAAAACCAAATATTATCAAACAAAATAATGACATTGAATTTGAAAAATTAGAAAAATACCAAAATGCAATAAAAATTATTAAAAGTTCGATGTTTAAAGTTGTTAATGAAAGTAAAGGCACAGCTTATAATTCGAGATCTGAGTCTGCACCTTTTGCAGGAAAGACTGGAACTTCTCAAGTTAGAAGAATAACTGTAGCCGAAAGAGAAAGTGAAGATTTTAGGAAAAAAGAAGTGGAATGGAAAAAAAGAGATCACGCTTTATTTGTTGGATATATGCCAGTTGAAAATCCTAAATATGCTGTTTCAGTTGTTATTGAACATGGAGGTTCAGGTGCATCAACTGCAGCTCCTATAGCAAAAGAAATTTTTCAATTTACGAAAAATTTAGAAATTTAATGTTAAATAAAATTCAAAACTTAAATTATTTATTGATTTTCTTAGTAATTTTAATTTCTTTTATTGGTGCAGCAGGTTTATATTCTGCTGCGGGAGGATCCTACAGTCCTTGGGCATCTAGACATTTAATAAGACTACTAGTTTTTATTTTGTTAGCAATTGTTCTAGCCTTAATAAATATCAAACATATTTATCAATTTGCTTATATCTTTTTTGTTTTATCATTATTACTTTTGCTCTCAGTCGAATTAATTGGTGTTTTTGGTAAAGGTGCAACTAGATGGATAAATATATTTGGATTTAGTATCCAACCTTCAGAATTAATAAAAATAACTATAATATTAGCGCTAGCAAGATTTTATCATGATTTAAAATTTGATGAAATAAAGCGAATAAAAAATTTATTTTTTCCAATATTAATTTTATTCTTACCATTTGCTTTAGTCGTAATACAGCCAGATCTTGGTACTGCTCTAAGTATAGCAATGCTTGGAATTTTGATTCTATTTGCAAGTGGTATAAGAATTTGGAAGTTTGTATTAGGATTTTTTGTTCTTATTTTATCAATTCCTTTGTCATTAAATTACTTACAACCATATCAAAAAGATAGAATTTTCTCTTTTTTAAATCCTGAAGCAGATGCTCTTGGAAGAGGATATCAACTCATACAATCTAAAATTGCATTAGGTTCAGGCGGTCTAACTGGCAAAGGTTTTTTAGAGGGTTCTCAAGCTTATCTGCAGTATTTACCTGAAAAACAAACTGATTTTATCTTTACGTTAATTGGAGAAGAATTTGGTTTTATTGGCACTATGTTTATAATTTTACTATTTCTATTATTAATATCAGTCTGTTTTTATATAAGTATTAAATCAAATCATATTTTTGGTAGAATTCTTTCTATAGGTGCTGGTAGCAATTTATTTATATATGTCATAATGAACATATCTATGGTATCTGGATTAATGCCTGTTGTTGGAATCCCACTACCTTTAATTTCTTATGGAGGGTCAGCAATGTTTGCCATAATTATATCTCTAGGATTAGTTCTTAATGCAGAATTAAATGGAAATTTAAAAAAATTACATAATGCTTGAAATAAATAATGTTAATAAATTTTTTGGAGGATTAAAAGCAGTCCAAAACGCATCAATGAAAGTTGAAATAGGTTCAATTACAGGTTTAATAGGTCCAAATGGCGCAGGAAAAACAACATTATTTAATACTATTGCAGGATTATATGATCCAGATGGGGGAAATATAATTCTTAATAATGAAGATATTTCTTTTTTAAAACCTCACGAATTATTTGCTAAAGGAGTTTTAAGAACTTTTCAAATTGCTCATGAATTTTCAACATTAACTGTTCTTGAAAATTTAATGATGGTACCACCAAATCAATTTGGTGAAAAATTATCATATGCTTTATTAAGTAATGCTAAAGTAAAACAACAAGAAGAAGAAATAAGACAAAAAGCTATAGAAGTAATAAATTTTTTAAATTTAAGTCATTTAACTCAAGAACTAGCGGGTAACTTATCTGGTGGTCAAAAAAAACTACTTGAGTTAGGAAGAACCATGATGGTTGATCCTCAAATCGTTTTACTTGATGAAGTAGGAGCTGGAGTTAATAGAACCCTTCTCAATGAAATTACGGATGCAATATTAAGATTAAACAAAGAAAAGAATTATACGTTTTTTGTAATTGAGCATGATATGGATCTTATAGAAAAAATTTGCGATCCTGTAATTGTGATGGCGGAAGGTTCAGTTTTATTTAAAGGAAATTTTAATGAAGTAAAAAATAACGATACAGTTATAGAAGCTTATTTAGGAAAAGGTATTAATAAAAATTAGAACTTTATGAATAATTTGATTGGTAAAAATTTAACAGCTGGATATGGAGGGGTTGATATAATTAAAAATATTAATCTAGAAGTTAAAGAGGGTGAAATTGTTGTCATTGTTGGTCCAAATGGAGCAGGGAAGTCAACAGCAATGAAAGCATTGCTAGGGATGTTAAGTTTAACTTCAGGTTCCGTTAAATATTCAAATGAGGAAATTTCTTCTATGCTGCCTCAAAACAGAATTAATTTAGGATTGGCATTTGTTCCTCAAACAAACAATGTGTTTACTGGTATGACAGTAGAAGAAAATTTAGAAATGGGAGGTTTTTTGAGATATGATGACATTATTCATACCATTAATGATGTTTATGATCTTTTTCCAATTTTAAAAGAAAAAAGAAACCAAAGTGCAGGAGAATTATCAGGAGGTCAAAGACAACAAGTAGCTTTTGGGAGAGCTCTTATGACTCAACCTAAAATTTTGATGTTAGATGAACCAACTGCAGGAGTATCACCAATTGTAATGGATGAGTTATTTTCAAGAATTATAGAAGTACGTAAAACTGGTGTTGGCATACTAATGGTTGAACAAAATGCAAAACAAGCACTTGGTATTGCTGATAGAGGATACGTATTAGTAAATGGTAAAAATAGTAGAGAAGGTTCAGGTGAAGAACTATTGAATAATCCAGAAGTTAGAAAGTCTTTTTTAGGAGGTTAAAATGATTGATTTTCTAAATTCTATAATTGTACTTCTAAATTTTATTATCATTCCAGGCATTTCTTATGGCTCTCAACTTGCACTTGGCGCACTTGGAGTTACATTCGTGTATGCAATACTTCGTTTTGCAAATTTTGCACACGGTGAAATTATGTCATTTGGAGCGATGATAACAATTTTATTTACGTGGTTTTTTCAATCACAAAATATTGGTTTAGGAATTTTGCCAACTGCTTTGTTAGCTTTACCTATAGGAATAATAGCAACAATTATTTTATGCATTATTTCTGATAAATTTGTTTTTCAATATTACAGATACCAAAAAAGTGTTCCTGTTGTTTTAGCAATGGTTTCAATAGGGGTTATGTTCGTAATAAATGCAATAATAAGAATCATAATTGGAACAGAAACCATAAAATTTTCCGATGGACAGAAATTTATAATGAAAGCAAAACAGTTTAAAGTAATGACAGGTTTAAATGAAGGATTAGCATTAAAATCATCTCAAGTTATTACAATATTAATTACAATTTTGCTTTTAACTTTTACTTTCTGGTTTTTGCAAAAAACAAAAACTGGAAAATCAATGAGAGCATTTTCTGATAATGAAGATTTAGCATTATTGTCTGGGATTAATCCTGATAGAGTAGTTTTTACTACATGGATTATTGTTGGTGTTTTGGCATGTGTTGCAGGTACACTTTATGGATTAGATAAAAGTTATAAACCTATTATTTATCTCAATTTAGTCTTGCCAATATTTGCATCAGCAATTGTTGGAGGAATTGGTAGTCCCTTTGGAGCTGTAGTAGGTGGTTATGTCATTGCTTTTTCAGAAATTATGGTAACGTATGCTTATAAGAAATTTTTTGTCTATCTACTTCCAAGTTCTATAGAGCCAACAGGTTTAGTACAATTACTTTCAACTGATTATAAATTTGCTGTTTCATTTTCAATTTTAGTTATCGTTTTATTGATTAGACCATCTGGAATATTTAAAGGAAGAGTTTTGTGATGAAGTTTGAAAGATATGAATGGTTAGCTATCACAATTATGATCTCTTTATTTATTTTTGTAGGCTTTATTCAAGGATGGTCAGTAAGTTTAGTAATTTTAAACATGTGCATTATTTCTGCAATAATGACAATGGGAGTAAATATTTCTTGGGGATATGCCGGAGTAATTAATTTTGGTGTGATGGGCTTTCTTGCCATGGGTGGATTAGCAGCAGTTCTTGTTTCTTACCCTCCCATTGTTGAGTCATGGCAAGCTGGTGGTAGAGGGTTAGGTATTAGTTTTGCTTTACTTGTCGTATTGGTGATTGCTGTAATGTATATTAATAAAATAGTAATTCAAAAAAGAAATAGGTATATTTTAAATTCTCTTATAATTTTTTTTGGTATTTTAATTATCAGGCATTTTTATTTAAATGCTACACATAATATTGAAGATGTTAATCCTGCAATAGCAGGGTTTTTAGGTGGTCTTGGACTACCAATAATTTTATCTTGGATAGTAGGAGGTTTATTTGCTGCAGGTGTTGCATTTGTAATTGGTAAAGTAGCTCTTGGATTACGATCAGATTATCTTGCTATTGTTACTCTTGGCATTTCAGAAATAGTTGTTAGTGTTTTAAAACATGAAGAATGGTTATCTAGAGGGGTAAAAAATGTAATTGGTTTAAAGAGACCTGTTCCTTATGAAATTGATTTACAAAACGCAGATTGGTTCATAAACTTAATTACATATCTCAATTCATCAAAGCTAAATAATATTATTGATGTAAGTGATAGACAACAAGTATTAAACAACCTTATAATTGATGGTTCAGGAATATTTGTAAAATTATCTTACGCTATATTGTTTCTGATTGTTATGTTGATAATTTTTTATTTTGCAAACAAAGCTCAATTATCTCCGTGGGGAAGGATGATGAGAGCTATAAGAGATAATGAAACAGCTGCAAATGCAATGGGTAAAGATGTTGTAAAACAACATTTAATTATTTTTGTAATAGGAGCTGCAATTGTAGGTGTTGCGGGTGCAATGCTTGTTACTTTGGATGGATTATTTACTCCTTCAGGATATAGACCACTTCGTTTCACTTTTATTATTTGGATTATGGTTATTGTAGGCGGTAGTGGTAATAATTTAGGTGCTATATTTGGTGGTTTTGTAATATGGTTTTCTTGGATTGAAGCAGCACCACTTACAACATTTATTATTAATCAACTTACAATGGGGTTAGAGCCAACTAATGCTTTAAAACTACATTTACTCGATAGCGTTCCTTACTTTAGATACTTATTTATGGGTTTAATTTTATTATTAATTTTACGCTATAGACCTAAAGGAATTATACCAGAGAAAGTAAGGCACTCATAAAAAACCCCAGCTAAAAGCTGGGGTTAAGTTAAAATAATTTTAAGTATTAAAGAGCGCCAACAGTAACGAATTCGCCACCATTAACTTCTAACTCTTTAAACGCACCATCGGCATCACCAAACGCATTAAATTCTACGTCTGTTGCACCTTGGTAATCAATATCTTTACCAGCAGCCAACATTTGTAAGCCGTATGATAATTGACCAGGGTTAATTACAATACCTGGCGCGTTAGATACTTTAGCAATATTGTTTAGGATTGATTGCTTATCAGCAGATCCACCAGCTTGAATTGCAAGAGCAATAATTGCTGCAGCATCATAAGACTCTCCAACATATGGAGCACTTCCATCCATGCCATTTGCAGCTGCTAGTTCTCCAAACTTAGCTGAACCTTCTGAAATTGCACCTGGCATAGAACCAAATGATCCTTCAAGATCAGCACCAATATTATCTACAATTGATTGACCAATCATACCATCAGAAAGAACAAAAGTGTCAAATGCACCTGAATCTAAAGATGCTTCGATCATTCCTTTTCCACCATCATCGATATAACCAATTACTAGTAGTGCGTCTCCACCAGCTGATGCAAGAACACCAACTTCTGATGAATAATCCGCTTTACCATCTTCGTGTGCAGCAGATGCTGTAATAGTTCCACCACCACGTGCAAATGAAGCTTCAAATACTTCAGCTAAACCTTTTCCGTAGTCATTGTTAGTATACGTTACAGCTATACTTTCAATTCCTCTGCTTAAAGCAAGTTTAGCTAATACTTGACCACCTTTTGCATCAGATGGAGCAGTACGCCAAAAAGTTCCATTATCAGGCACCTTACTTAGTCCTGGTGAAGTTGCAGATGGAGATACCATTAAGATACCATTTGGTACTGCAACGTTTGCATTAATAGCACCTGTTACACCTGAACAATCAGCACCCATGATAGCTGTTACACCTTGTGCAACTAGATCTTCTGCAGCAGCTGTTGCAGCAGCAGAGTCTACACAAGTTGAATCAGCTTCTAAGATAGTAATTGATTCACCACCTAAAAGATTTCCAGAGTTTGATGCTTCATCAAATGCCATTCTAGCACCATCTCTCATAGCAGGAGTTAAAGATTCAATTGGTCCTGTAAAACCAAGAATAATTCCTACTTTAATTTCTGCTAAAGCAGCTGTCGTTACAGTCGACAAACTTACAATAACAGCTAGAAGTAATTTTTTCATATTTCCTCCAAAAAAGTATACTTTTATATATTGTACCTCATATACTACTTCCAAAAATCAATCATGCAGTTTTTTTATAAAAATACCCAAGAATTAAGCCAAAAACCACAAATTGACTTCATTTGCCTCACCAGATAAAGATCAAAAATATGACAATTGGAATTCTTGGTGGAGGTGTGTGGGGAAGTGCGCTTGCTCGAGTATTAAGTAATAATAAAGTTATCATTTATGCTCGAGATGAAAAAATTGTTAAATCAATAAATGAACATAAAATTAATCCAAAATTAAAATACAGTTCATTTAATGAAAATGTTACTGCTACTACCTCTTTAAAAGAAATTAGAAACGTTAAATTTTTATTTATAACTTTACCTGCACAAAATATAAGGGAGGTAATTAAAGATTCTTCATTACATAATAAAAATCATCATATTGTTATATGTTCTAAAGGCATTGAAATATCATCATCAAAATTTTTAACAGATTTATTTCAAGAAATGATGCCTTTTAAATCAATTAGTATTTTATCAGGTCCATCATTTTCAAATGAAGTATCTCAAAGTTTACCAACTGCAGTAACACTTGCAACAAAAGATAAAAAAGATTTTGATAATATTTCTAAACTTATACCTAACAAAGAGTTTAGAATTTATTATTCAAATGATTTAATCGGAACACAAATAGGTGGCGCGTTAAAGAATATATATGCGATAGCAGCTGGAGTTGCAGAAGGATTGAATTTAGGTGAAAATGCTAAAAGTGCACTCATATCTAGATCTTTTGCAGAAATGACACGATATGCAAAAAAATTTAAAGCTGATAAAAACACACTATTTGGTTTATCTGGTCTTGGTGATCTCATTTTAACATGTAGCTCTAAAAATTCTCGTAATACACAGTTTGGTATTAAATTAGCTTCTTCAAAATATGATAATTTTTTAGATCTTTTAAAATCGCAAGAAGTAACAGAGGGTTATTATACAGTTAAAGCAGTCTATAATATTTCACAAAAAAAAAATATTGATATGCCAATTATGGAGTCTGTATACAATATACTTTATAAGCAACATGATTTAAAAGAAGAGTTAAGTAATTTACTGAATAGGCCAATAACAGAAGAAAAATTTTAATTCGATGACAAAAAAAATATTTTATAACTTAGATACAAGCTGGGTGAACAATACACAAATTAATTTAAGTGCTGTAGAGCGTCGAACATTTACTTTAACTAAAAGAAGAACTGTAAAAAAGGAATTTCAAGTCGCTTGGTTGTTAAAAGCTATTACTTTAATTGATCTTACAACACTAAGTGGTGACGACACTTTTGGTAAAGTTGAAAGACTTTGTAATAAAGCTCTTAATCCCATTGATGATTATATTCTTCAGGATTTAGGACTAGAAAATAATGCAGTAAGAGTAGGAGCTGTATGTGTTTATCATCATCTAATAAAAGATTGTACAAAACTTATTCAAAACAAAATCCCAATTGCTGCAGTTTCTACAGGTTTTCCTGCAGGTTTATCATCTTATACAACTAGAAAAAAAGAAATTTCTGACTCTATCAAAGATGGTGCTAATGAAATTGATATTGTTATCAATAGAGGATACGTTCTCCAAAATAACTGGAAAAAATTATACGATGAGGTTCGTAGTTTTAAAGAAAGTGCAGGTAAAATAAAAATCAAAGCTATTCTTGGTGTTGGTGATCTTGAGACTCTTCGAAATGTAGCAAAGGCATCTTTAGTTTGTATGATGGCTGGCGCCGATTTTATTAAAACATCAACAGGAAAAGAAAGTATAAATGCTAACTTAAATAATAGTCTTGTTATGTTGAGAATGATTAGAGATTTTCACTCAAAAACTGGAAAAAAAATTGGCTTTAAACCTGCAGGTGGAATATCAACATCAAAATCTGTTTTAGAATTTTTAATATTAGTAGCAGAAGAACTAGGATTTGAATGGGTTAATCCAAAATTATTGCGAATTGGTGCTTCTAGTTTATTGATTGATATAGAAAGACAACTCTATCACTACACTAGTGGCAGGTACGCAAACAAAGAGAAACTTGCAATAGGATAATATGGATAAAGTTATTAAAAATTTTCAAGATATATCTTATGGGCCAGCACCAGAAGACAGCAAAGAAGTTAATAGTTGGATAAAAAATTTAAAAAATCCAAATAATCATTTTATTAATGGTAAATTTATAAAATCGTCTAGCTCAAAAAAATTAAATATAATTAACCCTTCCACAAATAAAAAAATAGCAACATTGTCTGTTGCTTCAAAAAAAGATGTAAATGCTGCAGTCAGTGCTGCCAAAAAAGCTCATATCAAATGGTCAAAACTTTCATCTTTTGATCGATCAAAATATTTATATGCCCTCGCACGTCTAATACAAAAAAATTCTAGGTTTATTTCTGTTTTAGAAACCATTGATAATGGTAAGCCAATAAGAGAAACAAGAGATATAGATATTCCACTTGTCGCTAGACATTTTTATTATCATGCTGGTTGGGCTGCTAGGAATACATACAACTCTGATAACTCTATTGGTGTTGTTGGGCAAATTATACCGTGGAACTTTCCATTATTAATGTTAGCGTGGAAAATTGCTCCTGCTATTGCTCTTGGAAATACAGTAGTCTTAAAGCCTGCAGAGTATACTTCTTTAACAGCGCTTTATTTTGCTGAACTTTGTGAAAAAGCTAAAATTCCACAAGGTGTAATTAATATTATTACGGGAGATGGTTCTACTGGTGAACATATAACATCACATAAAGATATTAAAAAAATTGCCTTTACTGGATCAACTGAAGTTGGAAAGAAAATAATTCAAACAAATACTAATCCAGATAAAAAAATGACAATGGAACTTGGTGGTAAATCACCTTTTATTGTTTTTGAAGATGCAGATTTAGATAGTGCAGTAGAAGGTGTTGTTGATGCGATTTGGTTTAACCAAGGCCAAGTATGTTGTGCAGGATCGAGACTTTTAGTACAAGAAAGTATTGAGAAAAAATTTATCCAAAAACTTAAGAAAAGAATGGAAAAACTTCGTGTTGGTAATCCATTAGATAAGTCTATTGATATTGGGGCTATAGTTGCGCCAGTCCAACTTAAAAAAATTAATTCTTTAGTAAATAAAGCACAAAAAGATGGAAACAAATTATGGCAACCTTCATGGTCATGTCCAACAAATGGTTTATTTTATCCTCCATCTTTATTTACAAATGTAACACCGTCATCTTTTATTGCTCAAGTAGAAATATTTGGACCAGTTTTAACAACAATGACATTTAGAACACCTAGTGAAGCAGTATCCATTGCTAATAATACGCCTTACGGACTTGCGGCAAGTATTTGGTCTGAAAATATTAACTTAGCTTTGGATATTGCTCCAAAAGTAAAAGCTGGAGTCATCTGGATAAATTCTA
>CACBPV010000022.1 GCA_902541215.1 uncultured Alphaproteobacteria bacterium
TGACAACCATCCAATAGTAGCGGTATATTCTTTTTTTTGGCAATTTCTTTTACTGTATCAAAATTAGTTATTGATCCTGTAACATTTGACATTTGAGTTAATGTAATTAATTTAGTTTTTGAGTTAATTTTATCGTTTAATTCATCATAATTAATCTCACTATTTTCGTTTAGCCCTAGAGGATTAATTTTGATTTTTTTTTCAATTAAATGCCAAGGTATCAAGTTAGCATGATGCTCAAGAAAACTAAGGATTATTTCATCACCATCTTTTAAAAATCTTTTAGACATACAAGAAGCTACTAAATTTATTCCCTCAGTCGCACTTTTAACAAAAATAATATTTTTTTCAGATGTATTCAAATAATCTGCAATTTTTTTTCGAGCATCTTCAAATTTTTTTGTTAACTTTGAGCTTAATTCATAATTACCTCTATGAATATTTGCATATTCATTTGTATAACAGTTATTAGTTGCTTCAATCATTTCATCAACTTTTAATGCAGAAGCTGCAGTATCTAAAAAAACTAAATTAGGATTTTTTTTGAATACAGGAAATCTTGATCTTAAGTTAGAAATATTCATTTTACTTTACTTAGGTATCTTACTAGTTTTTTTTGAATTATCTCAGCCATTTGATCATCATCAATACTACTTAATTCTTCATTAATAAATGAAGATATCAATATTTTGGTTGCTGCAATTTTGCTCATCCCTCTAGATCTAAGATAAAAAATAGCATTTTCATCTATTGGCCCAATAGTTGACCCATGACTACATTTTACATCGTCAGCATATATTTTTAATTCAGGTTTAGAAAAATATGATGCATTATCAGATAAAAGTATTCCTTTGCTTAACTGATATCCCTCCGTTTTTTGTGCCACCTGATCGACATGAGTATTACTAAAATATGTTGCTTTTGCACGATCGTTCAAAATACCTTTGTAAACTTGATTGCTTTTACAGCCCTCAGCTAAATGGCTAACAAATGTTTTGTTATTAGATATGTTATTATCTTTAAGAAAAAAAATTCCCTGTAAATCAGCTTCTGAGTTGGTTTCTATCAGCTCAGAATAATGAAAATTTCTTACGTAACCCTCTGAAAAATTATATACTTTTTGAGTATAATGAGAATCTTTTTTACAAGAAGAATGACTTGTTATTATTAAATTATGATTGAGAGAATTGTCTTGTATTAGAAAATGGTTTAATTGAGAGTTTTTTTCTAATTTAATCACATTTAATATATTTGATGTAGAATTATTTTTATTCTCATACTCTTCAATGAGATTGAGAGATGATCCTTCTTCACAAATATAATTATTTTTTTGAAAAATAGTTAAACCATCATCTGTTACTATGTTTGATATTTTTATTTTAATATTATTATTTTTTTTTATAACAATTTTAAAACCACTATTTAAAAATAATGAATTTAGATTTACAAAATGATCATTCTTTTCAATTGTATTATTTTCAGAAAAATCATTATAATCCTCATCTAAAATTTTAGTAATTTCAATTTTATCATCTTTAAAACTCGAACACTGACCATTTACAGAAACTATTGAATAGATATTTTCATGATTATTATTTATTACTGATGTTTCTTCTGGGATAAGATATTTGTACTTAAAATCAATAAAGTTTTTTAGATTTATATTTTTTAGACTTTCATTATTTTTTTTATCAAAACTATCATTTTCAAAAATGTTTATTAATTTTTCTCTATGATTTTGAATATCTTTGTTTTGTGAAAAAAAAATGTTTTTTCTATTTTTAAGATAATTATCTTGGATATTCATTATTGAAATTTTTGAAATCCATCTTTTTCTATTTCAGCTGCAATTTCGGAACCTCCTGATTTAACAATAGAACCATTTACCATAACATGTACATAATCTGGTTTAATATAATCTAAAAGTTTTTGATAATGTGTAATGATTAAAAACGAGTTATTTTTTTGTTTTAAGTTTGTTAACTCCTTCAGTAACAATTTTAAGTGCATCAATGTCAAGTCCTGAGTCAGTTTCATCTAGAATAGCTAAATCTGGATTAAGTATGCTCATTTGCAAAATTTCGTAACGTTTTTTTTCTCCTCCAGAAAATCCTGTATTAACTGATCGTTTAAGCATATCAATATTTATACCTAAATCGCTAGCTTTAGATTTTAAAAGCTTAGCAAATGATAAATTATCAATTTCTTCTTCGTTCATACGTTTTCTTTTTGAATTAATTGCAGAATGTAAAAATGGGGTGATATTTACTCCAGGTATTTCAACTGGGTACTGAAAAGCCAAAAACATTCCTTCTTGTGCTCTTTCTTCAATATTTAGATCAAATAAATCATTATCTTTGAAATTAATTTTGCCATTTAAAATTTCGTAATCCTCTTTACCTGCTAGAACGTTTGCTAATGTGCTTTTACCACATCCATTTGGGCCCATAATTGCATGCACTTCACCTTTATTAATATTCAAGTTAAGCCCTCTAAGAATATTTTTATTTTCAATTTTTACAGATAGATCTTTGATTTCTAAAAACATGTTACCCTACACTTCCCTCAAGAGAAATAGATACAAGTTTTTTGTGCTTCAACAGCAAATTCCATAGGAAGTTCTTGTAAAACCTGCTTGCAGAAACCATTAACTATTAATGAAACTGCCTCTTCATGGCTTAAACCTCTTTGTCTGCAGTAATAAAGTTGGTCTTCATTTATTTTAGAAGTCGAAGCTTCGTGCTCAATAACTGCTGTATTATTTTTTGAGTCAATGTAAGGAACTGTGTGTGCTCCACATTTATTTCCTACTAACAAAGAATCACATTGAGTATAATTTCTTGCCTTATCTGCTTTTCTTAAAAAAGAAACTTCACCTCTGTAAGTATTTTGAGATTTACCAAGAGAAATACCTTTTGAAATTATTTTACTTTTGGTATTTTTACCAATGTGAGTCATCTTTGTTCCTGTATCAGCTTGTTGAAAATTATTTGTTATTGCTACAGAGTAAAATTCACCAATTGAATTATCTCCTTTTAAAATACAACTGGGATATTTCCATGTAATAGCAGAGCCAGTTTCTACCTGAGTCCATGATATCTTACTATTTTTACCTGCACAAAGACCTCTTTTAGTAACAAAATTATAAATTCCACCTTTACCATATTCATCTCCTGGATACCAATTTTGAACCGTTGAATATTTTATTTCTGCATCATCTAAAGCAACTAATTCTACATTAGCAGCATGTAATTGATTATCATCTCTTTTTGGGGCAGTACAACCTTCTAGGTAACTAACATAACTACCTTTATCTGCAATAATTAGAGTTCTCTCAAATTGGCCAGTATTTTCTGCATTAATTCTAAAATAAGTTGATAGCTCCATTGGACATTTTACACCTTCTGGAATGTACACAAATGACCCATCAGTAAACACAGCTGAATTTAATGCAGAAAATGAATGGTCTCCAGCTGGTATAACTGATCCTAAATATTTTTTTATTAAATCAGGATGTTTCTGAATTGCCTCTCCTATGGAACAAAAAATTATACCAAGTTTTTTTTCTAATTCACCTTTGTAGGTTGTTGCAACTGAAACGCTATCAAATACAACATCCACGGCAACACCCGCTAATACTTTTTGCTCCTCTAGGGGAATGCCAAGTTTATTGTATGTCTCAATAAGTTTTGGATCTACTTCACTTAAATCTTTGGGCTTCTTCTCAAAACCTTTTGGGGCAGAATAATAGTAAATATCTTGATAATCAATTTCAGGAAAATTAAGGTTTGCCCATTTTGGTTCTTTCATTTTTTTCCATTTTGAAAATGCTTTTAGTCTCCACTCAAGCATCCAATCTGGTTCATTCTTTTTTAATGAAATAAATTTAATAGTATCTTCATCTAGACCTTTTTTGGGTTTTTCATTATCTATATCTGTTACAAATCCATATTTGTATTTATTTTTACTATATGTATCTAGTGTATTTAAAGTTTCTGAGTTCACAATACATCATCTAATTCATTAATTTAAAAAATCTAGTTATTTCAACAAAAATTAAGTAAATTTAGAACTGATTTTAAATTTAAGCGGTAATCCAACCGCCTCCAAGTAATTGATCTTTTTTGTAAAAAACACAAGCTTGTCCAGGAGAAGTTTTATCTAATTCAGTTTCAAAAGTAAAAGTTCCAAAATCGCTATTTATATCAAGAATTCCAGGCAAATCCTCTTGGGTCGACCGAATTTTTGCAGAACAGTCAAGTGCTTTAGGAAGAATATTACCTGCTAACCAATTGATATTTTTAAAATTGATAACATTTTTCTTTAATTTTTCTTTTGTACCTAAAGTAATCGAGTTTTGGTCTTTGTTTATATCTATTACGTATAAAGCTTTTTTAGAACCACTAATTCCAATTCCCTTTCTTTGACCAATTGTGAAATTACTAATACCGTCATGAGTACCAAGAATATTATTATCAATATCATAGATGATACCTTTTTTGTTTACACTTGGATTTAGATTTTTTACAAGATCTCTATATGAGCCCGATGAGACAAAACAAATATCTTGGCTATCAGGCTTTTCACTAACACTTAAGTTATATTTTTTAGCTAATTGTCTAATTTCTGATTTTTTAAAATCACCTAATGGGAATCTAACATAATTTAATTGTTCTTGTCGCGTTGCAAAAAGAAAAAAACTTTGATCTTTTGTGAAATCTTTTGCTTTGTGCAAACTCGCATTGTTTAGAGATCCTTTTCTTATTGCATAATGTCCTGTAGCAAGTGCATCAGCTCCTATTTTTTTTGCCTCATTAAGTAAATCTGAAAATTTTACTGTTTCATTACACTTTACACATGGTAAAGGAGTTTCACCATTTGCATAAGAATCTACAAAGTTGTTAATTACTCCATCATAAAATTTATCTTGATAATCTAGTACTATGTGTTTGAAATCATTATTTAAGGCTACATTTTTGGCATCTTCAATATCAATACCAGCACAACATGATTTACTACTGGTTACATTAGAGTTATTATATAACCTTAATGTAATGCCAGTTACATCATAACCTTGTTTTTTTAACATTACAGCCGCAACTGAGCTGTCTACACCTCCAGACATTGCAACTACCACTTTAGTGTCTTTTTCAGACTTATTAAAACCAAGAGAATTCATATATTTAATACATCTATATTTACAAAATCATATAACTTCAATAATAGCTTTATCAAATGGTAGACTTATTAATTCCAGGACCAGAAGGAAAAATTGAAGCAAAGTATTCTCATAATAATAGAGATGACTCACCAATAGTCATTTTATTACATCCTGATCCTTCCAAAGGTGGAACAATGCACACTAAAATAGTGTTTAAGTTGTATAAAATTTTTATTAAGGCCGGATTTTCTACAATAAGGTTTAATTTTAGAGGCGTTGGTAAAAGTGAAGGACTTTATGATGATGGAGAAGGTGAATTAAGTGATGCAGCTTGTGTGTTGGACTGGTTACAGCAATATAATACAAATTCAAAAATTTGCTGGGTAGTAGGTTTTTCATTTGGAGCTTGGATAGCAATGCAACTTTTAATGAGAAGACCTGAGATAAATGGATTTATAAGTATCTCACCGCCTGCAAATTTGAGAGATTTTAGTTTTTTAGCGCCATGTCCTTCATCTGGTTTAATAATTCATGGTGACAAAGACAATATTGCTTCATTTGATTCAACAAAAATATTAGTTGAGAAACTCCAACAACAAAAAAAAGTGGATATAAAATTTAAACCTATTAAAGGAGCTGATCATTTTTACGAAAACTACTCAAGTGAATTTGAAAACTCAATAAATGAATACATTAGTCAAGAATTTGCAAAAAAGTAATAACTTATGAAATTTAAATCAGAATTTCTAAATGAAATCAATGCAAGAGGATTTATCTATCAGCATATAGAAATTGAAGAATTAGATAACTTAATGTCCAAAAATAAAATATCAGGATATATTGGTTTTGATATAACAAGTGATAGTTTACATGTAGGAAGCCTAATTCAATTAATGCTACTGCACTGGCTTGACTTTTATGATCATAAATCAATTGCTTTAGTTGGTGGTGGAACTACTTTAATTGGAGACCCATCTGGTAAAGATCAAACAAGAAAAATACTAAGTAAAAGAGAAATTGATAGTAATATTAACAATATAGAACGTACTTTCAGCAGATTTATTAATCTCCAAAATAATTCTGTAATTATTAACAATTATGATTGGCTCTCAAATCTCAATTACATAGAATTTTTAAGAGAGTTTGGTTCAAAGATAACTCTGAATAAAATGCTTACTTTTGAATCTATAAAAGGCAGATTAGATAGAGAACAGCCATTAACAATTTTGGAATTTAATTATATGCTTCTTCAAGCATATGATTTTTATCATTTAAATAAGAATCATAATTGTGTTTTGCAAATGGGTGGTTCAGATCAATGGGGAAACATACTAAGTGGAGTGGATTTAATCAGAAAAATTAACAAAAAAAATGCTTTTGGAATTACTTCACCACTTATAACAAATAGTGATGGTTCAAAAATGGGTAAAACAGCAGATGGAGCTGTATGGCTAAATAAAGAAAAAATATCAAGTTTAGATTTTTTCCAATTTTGGAGAAATGTAAATGATAATGACGTATCTAGATTCTTATATTTATTTACTAAGCTTCCATTAGATGAAATAGAGAAACTTTCATCTCTCAAAAATCAAGAAATAAATGAAGCAAAAAAAATACTTGCTTATGAGGTAACAAAAATTGTTAGAGGAATAGAAGATGCTGATGAGGTTTTAGAAATTGCTGATAATACATTCAATTCAAAAATTATTGATCAAAGATTGCCAAATATTTCATATAAAAAATCAGATATAAAAAATAACAAATTTACAATTTTAGATGCTATTGAAAAACTTAAACTTGTAAATAGTAGAAGTGAAGTAAAAAGATTAATAAAATCTGATGGAATTAAAGTTAACGACAATTTATATAAAAACAATGATCTATCTTTAATAGAATATTCAGATTTAAAAGAAATCAAAATAGCAGTTGGTAAAAAAAAGATTGGAATTTTAAAAATAATATAGTTTTTTTTTATAAAGTTAGAGAATTTTCTAAAAAATTGTCTAGTTTTCCATCTAAAACATCGTTTACATTTGAAGTTTCATATCCACTTCTTAAATCTTTAATCATTTTATAAGGATGTAAAACATACGACCTTATTTGATTTCCCCATCCTATATCTTTTTTTTCTTTATTTTTGAGACTTTCATCTTCTTTTCTTTTTTGAAGTTCAGTTTCATAAATTCTTGATTTAATCATTTTCATTGCGTTGGATCTATTTTTATGTTGTGATCTATCACTTTGACATTGAACGACTATATTCGTTGGTAAATGTGTAATTCGAACAGCACTATCTGTTTTGTTGACGTGTTGTCCACCCGCACCAGAGGCTCTATAAGTATCAATTCTTAAATCACTATCCCTTACATCAATTTCAATTTTTTCATCAACTTCAGGATAAACCCAAACACTTGCAAAACTTGTATGTCTTCTTTTGTTGCTATCAAATGGTGAAATTCTTACCAACCTATGAATTCCACTTTCAGCTTTTAGCCAGCCATAAGAATAATTCATAATTATTTTTAATGTACATGATTTTATTCCTGCCTCTTCTCCTCGCATTTCTTGTAATAATAAAACTTCACAATTTTCTTGTGCATCAGACCATCTTAAATACATTCTTTGTAACATTTGTGCCCAATCTTGACTCTCTGTACCTCCAGCTCCAGCATGAATCTCAATAAAAGCATTTAAATGATCTGCCTCATCATTTAACAAGCTAAAGTATCGAATTTTATTAGATAATTTTAATGTTGATTCAACTTCTTCATGAAGTTCATTTAATAGAGATTGTTCATTATTTTCTTGAATGTAATTAAAGATTTCCTGATTTTCTTTTATTGATTCTTCTAACCTATTTAAATCATCTATCTTGTTTTCAATATTTTTTATTTCCTGAAAGATGTTTTTTGCATCACTTTTTTCCCAAATGTTTGGATCGGAGCTTTTTATTTTTAAATCTTCTAACTTAGTTTTTAATAAGTTATAGTCAAACCCCCCTCCTTATAAGATCAAAATTAGATCTTATTTTTTTTAAATTTATCTCTATGATCTCAAGATTGGACATATTGTTTATTGTAATAAACCACCTGTGCCAGAAATGGAATTATTATTAAAATTTTCTAACCCATCTATAATATTAATTTTCCCTGAATATGGTTCAGACCCAAGAATAAAAGGTTCAACAATACTGTCCTGTTTTGAAGATACATTACCAGTTTTAGGATCAATTCTTACAAAACTTATTCCAGCTGGAATCCTAAATGGTTTTATGTTCTTATTTATTTTAATTTTTTCAGCAAATTTTTTAAAAATTGGAACAGCAACACTAGAACCAGTTTGTTTATAACCAAGAGATTTAGGTTGATCGTATCCTGCGTAAACACCTATAACTAAATCAGGTGTATATCCTATAAACCAAGCATCTTTGTTTTTATTAGTTGTGCCAGTTTTTCCCGCAATGGGAACATTTAAATCTTTTAATTTTTTTGCAGTACCTCTTTTTATAACACCTTCCATCATTGATGTAATTTGATAGGCTAATCGTGGATCAATAATAATATTTTTAGTTTCTTCTAAGTAAGGTATTTCATTTTTTGAAAATATTGTTTTAATTCTACAATCAAAACATTTTTTTAATCTTGTATCATAAATTTTTTTTCCATCTTTAGAATAGATACTTGTTATTAATTTAGGTTCAATTTTCTTTCCACCATTAGCAATAATTGCATATGCTTTTGTTAATTCCATTAAAGTCATAACTCCAGAACCAAGTGACATTGAAAGGTTCTCATCTAGACCTTCGTTAATATCAAAATTATCAGCCATACTTAGAATTTTATTCATACCTATTCTGTTGGCAAGTCTAACTGTCATAAGATTTCTTGACTTTTCTATTCCAGTTCTCATTGTTGTTAGTCCATAAAACTCATCTGTGTAATTAGAGGGTTTCCATTTAGGAAGACCTGGGCCTTGATCAACTACATAAGGTGCATCTAGTATCAAAGTAGCAGGAGAGTAACCTTCATTTAATGCAGCCAAATAAACAATTGGCTTAAAAGCTGAACCGGGCTGTCTTTTAGCTTGGGTTGCTCTATTAAATTCACTTTTTTTAAAGCTATATCCACCAGATAGAGCTAAAACATCACCAGTATATGGATCTAAAACAATTATTGCACCATTTACTTTAGGCTCTTGTTTTATAATATAATTATTATTTTTTTTCTGGACATAAATGACATCACCTTTATTAAAAGTTATATCTAAAAGCCAATTATTAAAATCATTATCCAAATTAACTTCTAATTCAACATTATTTAGATCTAAGACTTTAAGTTTTTTTTGATATATTTTATCAATAATGACAGTTTTCCATTTAGGAAAAAAAGGGTTTGAAGCAATGTAATCACTCTTTTTATTTAAAAAATTTTCTAAATTAGTATTTTCTATAAGACCATTCCATCCATTTCTATTTTCATATTCAATTAATCCTTCAATTAGACTAAGATTTGCATTTTTCTGCATACTAGAATCAAGTGCAGTTTTAATTACTAAACCATCAGAATAAAGTTTTTCTTTTCCAAATTTGTTAAATAATTCTTTTCTAATTTCTTCATAAAAATAATCAGCATCAGAAAATTGAATATCAACTCTTTCAAATATTTCAATAGGTTCATTTTTATAATCAAGTTCTTCTCTCGAAATGAATCCATTAGTATACATTCTATCTATAACCCAATTTCTCCTATCAATAGCTTTATAATAATTTGTTTTTGGATTATAATTATTAGGAGCTTTGGGTAATGAAGCCAAAAAAGCTATTTCATGAAGTTGAAGATCATAAATTGATTTATTAAAATAATTAAGACTAGCAGATCCAATACCATAAGAACCATAACCTAAATAAATATCATTTAAATACAGCTCTAATATATCATTTTTATCTAAAATGTTTTCAATTCTTATAGCTAAAATTATTTCTTTTATTTTTCTAGAGTAACTCAATTCATTGCTGAGTAATAAATTTTTTACAACTTGTTGAGTAATTGTAGATGCACCTACTACTCTTTTATTTGAATTTATATTTATAATATTTGTAAGAAACGCTCTGAAGATTGCAATAATATCAACACCATAATGATTGTAAAAATTTTTATCCTCCGATGCTAGAAAGGCGTATTTAATATTTTTTGGTATTCTATCTATAGGAATAAAGATTCTTTCTTCAGTATAAAAACTCTTAAGAAGAAAGCCATCAGAGCTATAAATTCTGGATGAAAGGTTAGGTTTATATTCTACAATTTTTTCATACGATGGTAATTCTGATGAGTATCTCCAAAGTGTATAAAAAATTATAAAAATTGAGATAAATCCAAATATAAATAGAAAAATTAATAATAATTTTATATAATTAGTAATTGTTGTCATATTGATAATCTACATTGTGAAATAGTTAAAAATATGACATTAGGCAATTATTATACATTATTCAAAAATGATTTTAACATATAAAAATTTTTACGGAGTTTCGGCATTATGTCAAAAAATATACTTATTGATACAACAAATAACATTGAAACAAGAATTGCGGTTACCGATGATGGTAAACTTGATGATTTTGAAATTGAGCCAAGCAAAAAGAATGCTGTAAAAGGTGATATTTATTTAGCTAAAATTACAAGAATTGAACCTTCCCTTCAAGCTGCTTTTGTTGATTTTGGGACTAATAGAAATGGATTTCTGCCTCTTACTGAAATACATCCTGATTATTTCAAAATTCCAGCAGCTGATGAGGTTAAAATTAATGAATTAAATGCAAAAATAAATAAGAATGATGAAGATGAAGAGATAAATAATTCAGATAGTGGAAACGAATTAGAGGATTTAGACGAAAACAATATTGAAAATAAACTTGAAGAAGAAGATCATGAGATTAATCAAGATAAAATTATTTCAATTAAAAAAAGAAAAATTAAAAAATTATCTCCAAAAAAAGAGTATTTCAATTTTTTCAGAAAATATAAAATTCAAGATGTAATTAGACCTAAACAAGTTTTACTTGTTCAAATTAATAAAGAAGAAAGAGGTTTAAAGGGAGCTGCTCTAACAACATATTTATCATTTGCTGGAAGGTATTGTGTTCTAATGCCAAATAGTATTAACAACGATGGAATATCTAGAAAGATTGGAGATATTGAAGAAAGAAAAAAATTAAAAAAAATACTTTCATCAGTTGAGATACCTGAAAAAATGTCAGTAATTGTAAGGACAGCAGGTATCGGAAGATCAAAAAAGGAAATTTCAAAAGATCTCTCATTCCTTTTAAGCCAATGGAATAAAATTAGAGAACTAACTTTAAAATCAGAAGCTCCAGAATTAATTCATGAAGAAGGCAATGTTTTAAAAAGAGCTATTAGAGATATGCTAAGTGAAGATGTAGATAAAATCTTTGTTGAGGGAAAAGATGGTTATGATAAAGTAAAAAAAATTACAAAAAATTTAGCACCAACTTTTGTAAAAAAATTAAAACAATACAAATCTGATGAAAACTCTCTTTTTGCATCAAATAATATTGAAACACAAATTAATGATCTTTTTAGTCTTAATGTAAAACTAAAATCTGGCGGTTCAATTGTAATTAACACAACTGAAGCATTGGTTGCAGTTGATGTAAACTCTGGCAAAAATACATCAGAGAGAAATATTGAAAATACTGCTTTGAAAACAAATCTAGAAGCTGCAGTAGAGATAGCTAGACAACTTAGATTAAGAGATCTTGGAGGTTTAGTAGTTATAGATTTTATCGACATGGATGATTACCGAAATAATTTTAAAGTTGAAAAAACTTTAAAAACTGCTCTTGTAAGAGATAGAGCAAGAGTTCAAGTTGGTAGAATAAGTATGTTTGGATTAATGGAATTATCTAGACAAAGATTAAGATCAAGCTTGATAGATAAATCATTTGAAAAATGTAATTATTGTAAAGGATCGGGTTTAATATTAAATTCTTCATCAATTATAGATCAAATAATAAAAGTGATTAAAGAAAAAATCTCTGATAACAAAAATTCAATAATAAATGTAAAGTGTAATAGCGGTTTAGCAGAAAATTTATTAAATAATAAAAAGAGTGAGATTCATTCATTAGAAAATAAATTTGAATCTAAAATTAATTTTTTCTTCAATCCACAATATTCTTTACATGACCCTTTAATTGAAATTGATGAAAATAATTATTCTAATGGTCCCGAAAAAATAAGTGAAAAAAAGAAAAATAAAACTACTAAAGTCACGAAAAAAAAGAAAATAATAAAAACTAAAAAAAAGAAAAAAAGTCTTAAAGATAATAATACAGATGATAATGAAATAAATGAAGATAATAAAATTGATTTACAAAAAGATCTTGATTTAGGAGAGGGTAAAATAAATGAAGAGGAAGAAAAAACTGGATGGTGGTCTTAAAAAAATATCAATTTATTTGTTATTTTTTATTTTTTCTTCAAATATTAGTTATAGTTCACAAATACTAGATTACGAAACAGAAGAATTTATTAAAGAAATTATTGAAGATATTACTGAAGTAAATAAAATAAATAAAAAAATTAATTTTAAATTAAATAATAGTAATGAAATAAATGCTTTTGTAGATATTAATAATGTAATACATATTAATTCTGGCTTAATAATTCATTGCTCAGATTATGTTGCTTTATTGTCAGTATTAGCTCATGAAGTTGGTCATATAGATCTCAATCATATAGCGCTTAGAAAAAAAACAATAGAAAATACTAAAAAATATAATACTTTAGGCCTTTTATCTGTAATAGCTGGATCAGCATTAACTCAAAATCCTCAATTGTTACAAGGCAGTATTCTGACATCAGCAACTCTGTCAAATCAATATATTGTTTTTACTAAAGATCAAGAAATGGAAGCAGATTTGTATGCATTAAAAACACTAAATTTGCTAAAAACAAATTCTAAATCTATTCAAACATTATTAGAAACAATAGAACAAAAATTATTAAATAAGGGTTTTTCAAAAGATAAACAAAGAGTTAGTACACATCCATATTTTGAGGATAGGATTTTATTAATAAAAAACTTCGAAAAAAATAAAGAAAAAAATTTTAATGAAAGTTACAATCAAAGATTTAACTATATTAGAGCAAAATTTGTAGGTTATAGTGATAATGAGGAAGGGTTAAGTGAATTAAATGAACCTTTTAAAGCTTATGCAAAATCAATTAAATTAGCTAGAAGTGGAAATCTAAAAATGTCCCTACAAAATTTAAATGAATTAATTAAAATGAATAATAATAATTTTCTACTAGAAACTAAAGCAGATATATTATTGTCTTATGGATATACTAAAGAAGCAAAAAAATTTTATAAAAAAAATTTGAAAAAATATCCTTTAAATTATTATGCTCAAATTAGAATATTTGAAAATATAGAAATAAAAAATTTATCTAATAGTGATACAGAGATAATTTTTCAAAGTAATAAAGATCTTTTATATAAATTTTATAATAATAAAAATGTTCTCTTAAAATATTTTGAACTAGCAAAAAAATTAAATAAAAAAGAATGGTTACAATTCTTTAACTTTCTTTTATCAGTTAATGATATTGAAAAAGAAGTTTTTAATATTGATATAAAAAATTATAAAAGCACTAAAGATAGTGACTTATTAAAACTTGTTAATATAATCCAGAAAGTAAATTTATGAACGGATCTCTAGTATATCAAGATTACATAAATTTAATTAATAAAAATTTCGTAATAACTGAAAATATTATAAATAACCAAATACAACCATCAAGCATGGACCTGTCATTAAGTGAGGAATGCTATGAAATTAAGTATAGCTTCTTATCTTATAATTCGAAAGTTAGAGATAGATTAAAAGATTTAGCTATTAAAAAAATAAATCTAAGTAAAGAATTTATATTTAGAAAAAACAAGACTTACATTGTTAAACTTAATGAAAGTCTTAATTTAAAAAATAATATATTTGGTCACTGCAACCCTAAAAGTAGTACTGGGAGATTAGATATTTTTTGCAGAACACTTGTTGATTATGCAGAAGAATACGAAAAAATTCCTAAAAATTATAAAGGTGAGATATTTTTAGAAATAACATCAAGATCATTTGATGTATATTTTAAAAAAAATAATTCTTTAAATCAATTGAGACTTGTAAATAAAAATCATAATTATTTGACTGATAAACAACTAATTAACCTGAATAAAAAACAAAAAATATCAAATCAAACTAGAGACAATGTTAAAATTGATAATGGATTAAAATTATCAGTTGATCTAGCTGGGTCAAATATAATTGCTTACGTAGCCAAAAAACATGCTCCAGTTCTTAATTTTTCTAAAATTAAATCTCATAAAATAAATGATTTTTGGAATGTAATTAGAAAAAACAATAAAAAATTAGTAATTGAAAAAAACAAATTTTATATTTTAAGATCAAAAGAGAAGGTTATTATACCATCAAATTTAGCTGGAGAAATGATACCATACGATACAGGAATTGGAGACTTCAGAGCACATTATGCAGGTTTTTTTGATCCTGGTTTTGGTTTAGGTAGAGGATCATATGCTGTTTTGGAAGTAAAAACAAATGAAGTGCCTTTCTTATTAGAAGATGGTCAAACTATAGCTAGAATTAAATATGAAAAGTTGAACAAAAATAGTAATATTGTATACGGAAAAGATATTAAATCAAATTATCAAAATCAAGGTTTAAAATTAAGTAAGCATTTTAAATAAAATGAAAAAAGTATTAATTATTAATGGACCAAACCTAAATCTATTAGGTAATAGAGAAGATGATATTTATGGTAAAGATAGTTTAGATAAGATTAAATCTGATTGTGAAAAAAAAGGTATAGAGAAAAAATTAGAAATTATTTTTTTTCAATCTAATAATGAAGGGGAAATAATTGATAAAATTCATGATGTAAATGATAAATTTGATGGTCTAATTATTAATCCAGCAGCATTTACTCATTCATCAATAGCTATTCTAGATTCATTAAGAGCAATAAATAAGCCCAAGATAGAAATTCATCTTTCAAATATTTACTCAAGAGAAGAGTATAGAAAAAAAAGTATTACTTCCGAAGGAGTGCATGGTTTAATATGTGGATTTGGTGGAAATAGTTATCTTCTAGGAATTGAAGCAATATGCAAATTAATTTATAAATAAGTATGACTAAAATAGATAAAACAGATTTAGAAAATATTAAGTTAATCGTTAAAGAATCAAAAATTAATAGTGTTGCTAAAATAAAAATAAAAAAAAATGATTATGAAATTGAGATTACCTCAAATGATTTCGTTGAAAACAATGTTTCTGTTCAAAAAATAGAAAAAAATACTGAAGTTAAAGAGGTTGAAAATATAAATGATGTTGTTAATGAAGATAATATTGTTAAGTCTCCAATGGTAGGAGTTGCTTATCTTTCTGCCGATCCAAATTCGCAACCTTATGTTAAAGTTGGTCAACATGTTAAAGCCGGTGATACTTTATTGTTAATTGAAGCAATGAAAACTTTTAATGAAATCAAAGCTCCTAGATCTGGTATTATCAAAAAGATAGTTACGTTGAATAGCCAACCCGTTGAATATGGTGATACGCTTATAATTTTTGAATAATGTTCAAAAAAATACTAATTGCAAATAGAGGTGAAATTGCTTTACGTGTTCTTAGAGCCTGCAGAGAATTAGGAATAAAAACTGTAGCCATTCATTCTGATGTTGATGAAAATGCAATGCATGTAAGAATGGCAGATGAAAGTATTTGTGTCGGACCAGCCTCTGCACAATCTAGTTATTTAAACATACCTGCAATTATAACTGCTGCAACATTAACTGATGTAGATGCAATTCATCCTGGATATGGTTTTTTAAGTGAAAATCAAAGGTTTGCGGAAATCATTGAAGAACACAATATTAAATTTATTGGACCAAAATCAGAACATATCAAAATGATGGGTAACAAAATTGATGCAAAAAAAATAATGGATGAAACTGGGGTGCCGACAGTAAAAGGTGTAAATGACTTAAGCGATAAAAATAAAATTGAAGATTTTATAAAAAAAGTAAAATACCCAATTATAGTAAAAGCAGCAAGTGGTGGTGGCGGAAAAGGAATGAGAATTGTCACAGAAGAAGATGATTTGAATAAAGCTATAAATGAAGCAAAAATTGAAGCAAAAAAATCATTTAATGATGAAAATGTTTATTTAGAAAAATTTTTAACATCTCCTAAACATATTGAAATTCAAGTTCTTTGTGATTCATTTGGAAATGTTGTTACTCTTGGAGAAAGAGATTGCTCTATTCAAAGGAAGCATCAAAAACTTATTGAAGAAAGTCCAAGTTCAGTTCTAACAAATGAAAATAGAGAAAAAATTTCTAAACTTTGTAGAAAATCTATGAAAGAAATTGGATATGAAGGAGTGGGAACATTAGAATTTTTATATGAAAATGATGAATTTTATTTTATGGAAATGAATACAAGATTACAAGTTGAACACCCAGTTACAGAAATGGTTACCGGAATAGATCTTGTTAAAGAGCAAATTCTTGTTGCTAATGGTGAAAAACTTACAATAAAACAAGAAGATATAAAACTTAAGGGTAGTTCAATTGAATGTCGAATTAATGCCGAACATCCAGAAAGTTTTATACCATCGCCTGGCAAGATAACACAATATCATCAACCTGGAGGACTAGGAATTAGAGTAGACTCAGCTGTTTACGATGGATACTCAATTCCATCCCACTATGATAGTATGATTGGAAAGCTAATTACCTACGGTGCAACAAGATCAGAAGCTCTAAAAAAAATGAATAGAGCGCTAGAAGAATATGTTATTATGGGTATAAATACAAATATTCAACTACATCAAAAAATTATTCAAACTGATGAGTTTAAAAGAGGAAGTTACAACATTAATTTTATGTCAAATTTAATTGAGTAAAATAATTGATTTAAACAGCTTAATAGAATTTTATAAAAAAGCTTACTTTCCAATGGCTGATAGTAAGTATTCTGAAGAAATAAAATTTTATAAACCTAAATTAAGATTTATTATTCCAATTTCAACTTTTCATTATCCAAAGAAACTTTTTAATGATTTTAAAAAAACAAAATATAGTTTTAAAATTGATCAAAATTTTGCAAAAGTTATAGAGTTATGCAAAGAGATTAAAAGAAAAGATCAAGATACTTGGATTAATGAAATTATTTTAGATACATATATTGAATTACATAAAATAGGTAAATGTCACAGTGTAGAATGTTATGAAGAAGATAATCTAATTGGTGGTTTATACGGTTTACATATAGGATCATGTTTTTTTGGTGAAAGCATGTTTAGTTTAAAAACCAATACAAGTAAGTTTTGTCTACTTTATTTATTAGCAATATTGAAAAAAAATAATTTTTCCATTTTAGATTCACAGTTTTTCAATCCTCATTTAGTTCAGTTTGGAGCTTATGAGATAGAAACTGAGATTTATGAAAATAAACTAAAAGAAAGTTTAGAGATTGAAAGTTTTTTTGAGAAAATTAATAATTTTCAAGAAGTCTTATCGTTACTACAATTAACTAACCAAAGATCATAAATAGGATTTTCTAAAGGAGTAACATCAGGAGAAGAAGAAATCATCCATCCTTTATAAATATTAGTATTTTCATTATTGATAGTATCGTAGACATCTATCAAAACATAATCTTCAGGAATTTCAGTTGGAGGAGTGCTACCGCAATACAAAACTTCAATATTTAAAGTTTCCCAAGATATTTTGGAACTTACCAAAATATCCTTAGTAGAAACTTTATTAGTAGTCTTGTTTAATAACTTAAAAGAGGCATACTTTTTTTCAATAGTCTCAGCAGAAACAGTCAACGGTAGGAGTAAAATAAATGTTACTCTAATTAGGAGTCCAAGATTTATATTCTTCTTCTTTTTTTTCTGGGTCATAATTTTTTGAAAGAGGATGAGATGATGGGAAATATGCATCACTAGTACCAGTCATATTTGGTTTATGATTTTTTTGCCATTTGTATTTATGTGAATAGTCAATTGGAGGATTATCAATCGATTTGTGAAGCCAAGCATGCCAGTGCGGTGGTATATTTGATGCTTCTATTTCACCATTAAAAATTACCCATCTTTTTGCTTTTAAATCTTTAAAATCTTTTGAGTTAGAGTAATATTTATTACCTAATTCATCACTACCAACTAAGTTTCCCTTAAGCCAAGTATAAATTTTTGTTCCTAATGACATTAATATTTCTATAAAGATTAATGAACTACTTTCCAATTAATTTTTTTATTAGCATAAAAATTCTTTACCTGAATATCATTATAACTAGAAAATTCTGACATAATCCATTCTTTTTTTTCTAATTTAATTTTTTTATCATTAATTGGAAAACTATAATGTTTTGCACCATTAATTGAACAAAATATCTCTAACTTATCAATTGCATTTTCTTGGTCAAAAATTTCTGCATATAATTCTATTGAGCAAGGAGATGAAAATATTCCTGGCTTAGATGACATATCTGGTTTTTTTTCTTGAATTGGATGTGGAGCTGAGTCCGTACCTAAAAAAAATTTAGAATTATTGTGACATGCAGCTTTTCTTAATTCTATTAAATCTGTTTCGTTTTTAACAACTGGCATACAAAAATGGTGAGGATTAATAGAATCATCATGAAATAAATCTTTTTTTGTTAAAAGCATGTGGTGAGGTGTAATTGTTCCTGCAATATTTTCATTTTCTTTCACATAATTAACTCCATATGAAGTTGATACATGTTCAAGTGTGATTTTTAAAAGGGGAAATTTTTTTCTAATAATGTTTAATTCATCATCTATAAAATATTTTTCTCTATCAAAAATATCTATATCTTCAGCAACTTTTTCACCGTGTATTAGTAATGGACTTTTTTCTTCTTCTAAAATCTCTAAAAATTTAAAGATTTTTGAAATGTCACTCACTCCATGACTTGAGTTTGTAGTTGCATTAGAGGGATAAAGTTTAGACCCAAAGAAAACTTTATTTTGCATACCATTTCTAAAATCTTCTAAATCTAAATTTTCATTTAAATAACAAGGTATAAGTGGTTCAAAATTATTACTAGATGCTTTATTTAAAAGCTTTTTATAAGCAGAGGCTTTATTAGTATCTGTTATGGGAATTTCTGTATTTGGCATTGCCACACATCTATTATTTATTCTTGAGGAGAAATTAGTAACCATTTCTAACATGTCACCTTCTCTAAAATGTACATGCCAATCATCAGGCTGAATTATTTCAATATTTTTATTCACAATAATTATTTTTTTGTAATGTAAAATAAATCTTTTCTACGCTTATAGAGTCCATATACGACTTTGTTTTATCAATATTTATACTTTTAAAATAGTCATAGCTTTCATTTGTTCTTATAACTTGTGAATCTTGCATAAATGGACCGTAAATCTCATCATTTGTTGGACCAAATAATACTATAGATTTTAATTTTGTGGCTGAAGCCATATGTGATAATCCTGAATCATTTCCAATAAATAATTTTGATTTCTTCATATAAGCAGCAGTTTGAGTCAATGATGCACCAAATAAATTAATTATCTTATTTCTATCAATATTTTCTGTTATATCATTTAAATAATTTTCTTCTTCTGACTTTGAACCAACTAAAATAAATTTAATATTTTTATTTTGAGATAAAATTTTGATTAATAGTGAATTATAATTTTTAATACTCCAAATTTTTGGTTTCCAATTTCCACCTGGAAATATAACAAAATATTTAAAGTCATCGGACAAATGTTTTGTAACTATTTCTTCTTCTTCTGTATTTGTCTCAATAAACAAATCTGAACAATCAAATTTAAAGTAATTAGATAATTGCTGTACATGGTTTAGATTAGATTTTTTTTTAAAAATAAATTTTTGCTTATGTTTTAAAAAATATGATAACAACGAACTTCTAAAATCAATAATTATATCCCACTTCTTTCCATAACAATTAGAAATTATATCTAACCAATGCATATTGTATCTTTTTTTTGAAACAGTGATTATGGTTTCTACAGATTTAAAGTTTTTGAAAATTGATTTAGCAGATGGACCAATTACAAATGTAAATTTAGTTTCAGGATATTTATTATTAAAATAATTTATTACTCCAGTTGAAAGAATTGTATCTCCAATAAGATTTGACGAAATAACAAGAATTTTC
>CACBPV010000023.1 GCA_902541215.1 uncultured Alphaproteobacteria bacterium
TAAAATGGCAATGGTATCTAAGGAATCTTTATCAATTATAAAAGGAGAAGAATATTTAACTTCATATAAATTTAACACAATGATAGCTGAACATTTCTTTTGTAAAATTTGTGGCATTTATACTCATCATAATAGAAGAAGTGATCCAAATGGTGCTGCAGTAAATATTGGTTGTATTGATGCAATTGATCCTTTTGAATATAAAGCTGATTTTATTGATATGAAGAATAAATAATTTATGTCATTTGAATTTTTAATCTCTAAAATTCAAAAAAATAATTTTTTACTTATAGGTAGAGCAGGAGTAGATATATACCCTGATCCACCAGGAACAAAAACTGAAAATGCCAAATCCTTTGTTACTCATCTGGGAGGATCTTCTGCAAATATGGGTGTTCAATTAACTCTATTTGGAGGTAATTGTAACTTACTCACCAGAGTCTCTGACGATGCTTTAGGCAGATTTGCAATTAATCAACTAAATCATTATGGTGTTAAGAATAAATTAGTAAAATTTGAAAAAAATGAAACAAGAATTTCATTTGCTATAGTAGAAACCACAATTAAAGATCATCAATCAATTATTTACAGACATAAAGCTTCTGATTTATTTTTAAATAATGATGATATCGAAAACGCTAATATACAAAACTTTGATTGTCTATTAATTACTGGGACTTCTCTAGCAGCTGAACCTTCAAGGAGTGCTACTTTATATGCATTAGATATAGCAAATAAAAATAATATCCCTGTAATTATGGATATTGATTATAGACCATATACTTGGGAATCATCAAATAAAGCAAAAGAAGTTTATAATTTAGCATCAAGTAAATGTAGTGGTGTAATTGGCAATGATGATGAGTTTGGAGTATTAGCTGGTGATTACAATAATGGTTTGGATCATGCTAAACAATTAGCGAAAAATGTAAGCTTAATTATTTATAAAAAAGGTGAAAAAGGTTCTATTACTTTTGCAATGAATAAAGAGATAAAAAAAGGAATATTTCCTGTAAAGCCTTTGAAACCAACTGGAGCTGGGGATGCATTTATGGGATCATTAATAGGATCAATGTTAAAGGCTAATGATTTAGAAAAATCTATAGAGATAGGTTCAGCCGCAGCAGCTATTGTAGTAACAAAAGTTGGTTGTGCTCCAGCAATGCCAAATTTAAATGAAATTTCAGAATTTATGAAATATAATAAAATTAATGAAGGAGAATAATATGCATATTCCACCATTTGATAATAAAAACAAGCCAATTGTAGATATTGAAGACAGTAGAGTTCCTTTAAATTATTTTAACATAGTAAAATTAAATAAAGATCAATCTTTTGAGTATCAAACTCCTGGCTATGAAACATGTATAGTGCCTGCTACTGGAACAATTAATGTAGAAATTGAAGGAATAAAAGTTGAGTCATTAGGCACTAGAACAATTGATGTGTGGGATGGAGAGCCAGAAGGTGTTTATGTTCCGTCTAATACAAAAGCTCAATTTACATCTTTAGTAGATAATTCAGAAATTTTTATTGCAGGTGCAAAGTATGATAAAACTCTTGAACCATTTGCTGTTCGAACAAATGAAATTGATTTAGTACAGTACGGCTCAGATGATACAAAAACTCATAGAAAAATTAAACATATTTTAGGTGCTAAGCACCATGATAAAGTTGGAAGATTGCTTTGTAATGAACTTTATACTGTAGGGCAGGGAGGTTGGTCGGGGTTTCCACCGCATAAACATGATACAGATCGTCTACCTAATGAAACTAGACATGATGAAACATATAATTACAGATTTAAACCTAATAATGGATTTGGTTTTCAGATGTTTCAACAAGTTGATGATAAAGTTGGTAAAGCTGAGCATATAATTGATGGGTCGACCATTATGATTAGAACAGGCTATCATCCATGTGTCGTAGCACCTGGGTATGAAATGTATTATTTTACAATTCTTGGAGGACTGTCTCAAAGATCTCTTGTCCAATTTTTTCAACCTGAGCACGCATATCAAGTAGAAACAATTCCAGGAATTAAGGATATGATTGCTAAATATAAATAAATGACAGCAGTAAATTTAAAAAAAATTTTAAATGATGCAAATAAAAATAATTATGCAGTAGCAGGTTTAGTAGTACTAGGCTGGGATGACGCCTTAGCTTTTACGCAAGCCGCTGATGAAACTGGAATTCCAATTATATTACAAGCTGGTCCTTCATGCAGAGCGCACACGCCAATTCCAATATTAGGAAAAATGTTTAGATACTTAGCGAGTCAAACAAAAACGAACATTTGTTGTCATGTTGATCATGGATACACTCTAGATGAATGTTATGAGGGGATTGATAGTGGCTTTACATCTGTAATGTTTGATGGTTCTAAATTAACTTTAAAAGAAAATATAAAAATTAGTAAAAAAATTGCTTCAAGAGCTCACAAATATAATATTTCTATTGAGGGAGAAATAGGTTTTGTAGGTTATGATAATGGTAAAATTTCAGAAGGTACTAATATTCAAGATGCAGTAACTTTTGCAAACAAAAGTAATATTGATGCAATGGCAATATCCGTTGGTAATACACATTTACAGACTTCAAAAAAAGCGAGTATTGATTTCAACAAAATTAATTTAATTGAAGCAAAAACAAAAATCCCTTTAGTTCTTCATGGTAGTAGCGGCATTCCAGTAGAGCAAAGAAAAAAACTAGCAAGAAAAACAAAAGTAGCAAAACTAAATATTGGCACTGAAATTAGAATGACATTTGGGGAAGCTTTGAGAAAAAATATCAAAAATAATCCTAAAACTTATGATAGATTGCAATTACTAAAACCTACTATTAAAGATTTAACAAAAGTTACAAAAAAAATTATAAAACAAATTGGCCCAAATTAATGGGACAAATCTTTATTGCAGCACTTAAAGAAGAAACACCAAATCTTAAAGATTTCCACTATTCAGGTGTGGGAAAGATTAATGCTACAATCAAAATTATGGAATTAATTTCAAAATTTCAACCTAATGAAATAATCAATTATGGAACAGCTGGTTCAACAAAGCAAAACTTATCAGGATTAGTAGAATGCACTAAGTTTGTTCAAAGAGATATGGATGCAAGAGGTCTAATGAACTTTAAATTAGGGGAAACTCCTTTTGATCCAATATCAAAAATTACATATTCTAATGAGGGCTATATATGTGCATCAGGAGATAGTTTTGTTCAATCATCAGTAGAAATAGATTGTGATATTGTTGATATGGAAGCTTACTCTTTTGCTAAAGTATGCAAATTACATAATATTAGATTTAAATGTTTTAAATATATTTCTGATTATGCAAATGAAAATTCAAATAATGATTGGATTGATAATTGTTCAAAAGGAGCTAAATTATTTTCTGAGTTATATCCTCAATTAAAAATATGATTTTAAAAATACTTGAAAAATTAGGAAGAAAAAAAATTGTATTGGACAGAGGTCCTTCGCATCCAGAATTTCATAAGGCCAAACCATGGATGGAGAGATATTATTTGTTATTTAGAAAAAGACCTAAATGGTTTCCATTTAATATCTTAATTCATAAAATGTTAGATGATGATCATGGTGAAGGAGTTCATAATCATCTTTGTCCTTATATAACAATTATTTTAAAAGGGGGTTATTGGGAAACTACTAATAAAGGTAAATTTTGGAGGCCACCAGGTTACATTGGTTTTAGATCAGCAGATCATTTACATAGAGTTGATTTAAAACCAAATACAAATACCCTGACATTATTTATTCCTGGTCCCTTTGGGCTTAGAAAAACTAAAAGAGCTGATTATAAAACAAAAATTTAGCTATCTATATAATTTAAATTACTCCGTCGTATATTAATTTACATCCACTCAAAAAAAGTAAAACATAAACAATATTAAAAAATAATTTTTCTGGAATTCTTTTTTGCACAAAGTAACCAATTAAAACACTAATAAAAGCTAGTGGAAGTAGATAGAGAGAAATCATAAGATTTGAAGGTGCTAATAATCCAACGTAATAATACGGAACCAATTTGACAAGATTTATAACCATAAATGCCAATGTCATTGTTCCAATAAATGAAATTTTATTTAACTTTAGAGGAAGCATATAAAAGTTAATAGGTGGATTTCCTGCATGAATTAAAAAACTAGTATATCCAGCGACAGACGACCAAAAGTAACCTTTAACTTTGGTCGGTTTAAGCAAATAATTATTTTTCTGAATAAATGAAACTAGAACAAAAATAATTGATATAACACCAACCATTATTCTTATTTGATCTTCATTCGTAAATTCAAAAGTTAGAGTTCCAAACAAAATACCAATTATAGAAGCTGGTATAATAATTTTTAAAATACTATTTATCCACTTTTTCCAATATAGGTAGATTGCTGAAAAATCCATTATAATTAAAAGTGGCAACAAAATACCAGCAGCTTGTAAAGGACTCATCGCAAAAGACATAACAGGAACAGCTAACATTGCTATTGGACCAGGTACACCACCTTTAGATAAACCAAATACAAAAACTCCCAATGATGCAAAAATATAAAAATATAAATCCATTTAATTTAAAATTTTTAATGCATTTTTAATATCTTTTATTTGATCATCAATGTCTTCCAATCCACAATACAATCTAATTAAAGTCCCAGTATTTGTATTTTTAAACTCTCTTTTATCTAATGGAGGAAAGGTTATGAGACTATCAAATCCACCCCAGCTGTATCCCAATTTGAATATTTTCAGTTTATTAAAAAATTTTTCAATTTGATTGTTTGAATATTTCTTTTTCAGCATAAATGAAAATAAGCCTGTACTACCAGAGAAATCTCTTTTCCATATTTTATGATTTTTTGTATGCGGTAATGCTGGATGGAAAACATCAGATACAAGATGATGTTCCAATAAATATTTTGCCATTATCATTGCATTTTTTTCAATTTCTCTCATTCGAATTTCAAGTGTTGGTAATCCTCTAATTGCTAAATAAACTTCTTCTGAACCAGGGCATATGCCTAAAGTTTTTGAAGTTGATCTTATTTTTTTGGAATATTTTTTATTAGACGAAACGAAACCAATTAATACATCCGAGTGACCATTTATATATTTAGTTCCTGCATCTATAATAATATCAATACCTAATTTAATTGGATTACAAAATAAAGGTGAAGCCCAAGTATTATCCATAACAGTTGGTATTTTCTTTTTTTTAGCAATTTTTGTAATGAAAGGTATATCAATAATATCAAAAGTTGCTGTTCCTGGTGATTCTAAATAAATTAGCTTTGTTTTACTGTTAATTAATTTTTGAAAATTATTAATATTTTTTGTTTGATGAAAATATTTTATTTTTACATTATATTGTTTAAGGATGTTCTCACAAAAAGTTCTAGTAGGACTATAAACACTATCATTTATTAAAATCTCATCACCAGATTTCAAAAATGTAAAAAAGGGAATTACTATAGAGGCCAACCCTGATGGCGATAGTACTGTATCATTGCAGTTATATAAAAAAGAAATACTGTCTTCTAACTGCTTATGAAATGGATTTTTATTTATTCCATAAAATGTTGTTCTATCGTCAAAATTTTTAATATCGTTTAAGTAATCTTTAAATGTATTAAAGATCATTGTAGAACCCTTATAGGTACCAGGGTTGATAAACCCTTTTTGTTTAAGAGGATTTCTACCTATTTTTGTTAATTTTGTTTTTATTTTCATTTAAAAAGAATAATTTACAAAGTAATATAATATTTATAAGATATTTTCTTAAATATGCTTAATAAATTCTTATTTTTTATTTTTCTCATTTTTTTCTTTTCAAGTGCGCAATCTAAGTTACTTGACGAAATTAAAGAGAGAGGATTTCTAAAATGTGGAGTTTATCAGGAATTTTACGGTTTTTCATATATTAATAATGACAATGAATGGCAAGGATTTGATACTGATATTTGCAGAGTTGTCTCATCAGCTATTTTTGGCAATCCTGATAGTGTGGAATTTTTTCCAACAACATCAAATTCAAGATTTGTTTTACTTTATAGTGGTGAAATAGATATGTTATTGAGTGCGACTACTTGGAATTATTCAAGAGATACGAATTTAGGTTTCGAATTTCCTGCTATTGTTTTTTTTGATGGACTTTCAATTTTATTAAAAAAAGATATTAAAATATCTTCGTTATCAGACTTGGATGGTTCAATAGTTTGTATTGTTAATGAATCTAAAAAATATTTCTTAACAAAAAAGTTTTTTGATTCATTAAATCTGCAAATATCATATCTTGAATTTCAACTCGAATTGGAAGCATTTGAAAATTTTAAAAAAAATAAATGTGATTTATTTATAGATACAGTTAGTGAACTAATGCAAAAACTTTATGTCACAAAAAATGTAAAATATCAAATATTACCATATGTTTTTTCCAAAGACCCTCTCAGCATTGCAGTCCGTCATAATGATGACGAATGGCGTGATGTTGTTGCTTGGTCAATAAATGTAATTAAATTAGCTGAAAAGTATGGAATAAATTCCCTTAATATTGACTCACTTAAAAATTCAAAGAACACAGAAATAAATACATTTCTTAATTCTGATAGCTCGTTTGGTGATATGATTGAATTAGATAATAATTTTATTTATAATATTATTAAACAGAATGGAAATTATGGCGAAATCTTTTCAAGAAATATGGGTGAAGAAAGTATTTATAATATTAACCAGGGGTTAAATCAATCTTTCGATAATGGTGGACTTTTTTATGTTCCTCCATTTAGATAATATATATAGTATCAGTACAAATTTAATAACTATATCTTGTCATATTGGTGAAAAATAATCTTTGTCTAAATCAATTTTTTTGTTAGATATATTTATCTTTTTAAGATTTAATAAATAACTAATAAGGGAAAAATTATGAAAAAATTAATTGTTATACTTGGTTTTTTAACTTTTTCTTTCTCATCTATTGCTGGCACTCTAGATGTTGTCAAAGAAAGAGGAAAACTAATGTGTGGATCCAACACAGGTCTTGCTGGTTTTGGTAATCCTAATGACGAAGGAGTTTGGGAAGGTATCGACGTAGATGTATGTCGTGCTGTTGCAGCTGCTGTCTTAGGCGACTCTATGGCAGTAGAATTTGTACCAACCACATCAAAAGTTCGCTTTACTGTTCTACAATCTGGTGAAATCGACATGCTTTCTAGAAACACAACATGGACCCTACAAAGAGATGTTGAGCTTGGTTTAGAATTTGTTGGTGTTAACTATTACGATGGACAAGGTTTCATGGTTAGAAAAGACCTCGGGGTTTCAAGTGCATCTGAATTAGATGGTGCATCTGTTTGTATTCAGGTTGGTACAACAACTGAAATGAACTTAGCTGACTATTTCAAAGCTAACGGCATGTCTTATGAGCCAATTCCTGTTGAAACAAACTCTGAAGCTGACGCAGCTTACTTAGCAGGTAGATGCGATATCTATACTACTGATGCATCTGGTTTATATGCAAGTAGAGCAGGATATCCAGATCCTTCTGCTCACATGGTATTACCAGAAATTATTTCTAAAGAGCCTCTGGGCCCTGCAGTAAGACACGGCGATAGTGAATGGGCTGACATTGTAAGATGGTCTCTCAATGCAATGATAATTGCAGAGGAAAAAGGTATTACCTCAGCCAATGTTGATGAAATGTTAAACTCAAAAGATCCAGAAACTTTAAGACTTCTTGGTGTTACAAAAGCTGATACTGGAGCTTATGGTTCTTGGTTAGGCTTAGATGATGATTGGGCTTATCAAATCATCAAACAAGTTGGTAACTATTCAGAGAGTTTTGAAAAGCATATTGGTGTAAATACACCTATCAATATTGCTAGAGGTTTAAATGCTCTCTATAAAGATGGTGGTATTCTTTACGCACCTCCATTTAGATAAAATCTAATTCTTTCGGGCTATTTAAATAATAGCCCGAAAATTTCAAAAAATAATTAACAAAGATATGTCTAATAGTTTCTTAAGAAGACTAATTTTTGATGAAAAAATTAGATCATTAGTTATTCAAACTCTCTTAATCGGCATATTCGCTATAATCATTTATATTGTTACGCAACAAACTGCATATAATTTAGAAAAAAGAGGCATTGGAACCGGTTTTGGTTTTTTAAATATGTCAGCTGGATACGATATTAGTATCAAACTCATACCTTATACAAGTGATAGCACTCATTTTAGAGCTTATTTAGTTGGTTTAATAAATACACTTTTGATAGCAGTATGCGGATGTTTTCTTGCCACTATACTTGGTTTTCTTGTTGGTATTATAAGGCTTTCAAGCAATTGGTTGTTTAGAAATATTGCATATGTATATGTAGAATTTACAAGAAATGTACCAGTGCTATTACAAATAATTTTGTATTACACAATACTTCTCTATCTTCCAAAGATTAAACAGGCTTTAGTAATTTTTGATATATTCTATATTACTAACCGAGGTATATATTCACCAGCACCAATTTTTAAAGATGGATTTTCAATCGTTGCATGGAGTTTTGTTATTGCAATAATATCGACAATTTTTTTAAAAAAATATTTAAAGAAAAAACAAGAGCAGACAGGAAATCAGTATCCAATATTTTATATCAATTCAGCACTAATAATTTTTACACCAATAATTTTTTACTACATTATGGGTATGCCTTTAGATTTCAATCATCCTGTTTTAAAAGGTTTTAATTTCAAAGGAGGTATGGTTATCAGACCAGAATTTATGGGAATGCTTTTAGGTCTTACAATCTATACAGCAGCATTTATATCTGAAACGGTTCGATCTGGTATTATGTCAGTTTCAAAAGGACAAAGGGAAGCCTCACAAGCTTTAGGATTAAAAAATAACTTAGTTCTAAGATTGATAGTCATACCTCAAGCCTTAAGGGTAATTATTCCTCCTTTAACTTCGCAGTATCTAAATCTTACAAAAAACTCATCATTAGGCATTGCAATAGGTTATGCTGATTTAGTTCATGGATTTGGCGGTATATCTTTAAACCAAACCGGAAAAGCGATTGAAATTATGTCAATGGTGATGGTAACTTATTTAACTATAAGCTTAACAATTTCTTTATTTATGAATATTTATAATAAAGCTGTTCAATTTAAAGGTAACGCATGAGCGGCCCTATTTCACTGACACATAATAAATACTATTCATGGTGTAGAGATAATCTTTTCTCATCATGGATTAACGGAATAATTACAATACTCTCTATTTATTTTATCTATGAAGTATCTTCTTTCATTTTAAACTGGACAATATTCGAAGCTGATTTTGTTACTAATTTTAGAGGTGAAAGAATAATAGACAGGACTTTTTGTTCTAAAAATATTGAACCTGGCCAACACGGGGCTTGCTGGGCAATCATTATAGTAAGATTTCATCAGTTTATTTATGGATTTTATCCTGTTGAGGAAGCTTGGAGAGTTAATTTAGTTTATGGCTTATTACCTTTTGCTTTAGTTGGAATATTTTTTGATAATTTACCTTTTAGAAAGTATTTTATTTATTTCACTTTTTTATTTCCATTTATTGGGTATTTTCTTTTATATGGTGGTATTGGTTTGGATGCAGTTGGAACTAGTAAATGGGGAGGGCTGCTTGTTACTTTATTTTTAGGAGTAACAGGTATTCTATTAGCATTCCCCTTAAGCATTATTTTAGCTTTAGGTCGAAGATCTAAAATGCCAGTAATAAAAACTATTTGTGTAATTTTTATTGAATTTATTAGAGGTGTGCCTTTAATTACATTGCTATTTACAGCTAATGTAATGTTACCTCTCTTTTTACCAGAGGGTGTACGCCCTGATAATTTATTGAGAGCGTTGGTTGGTGTTACCTTATTTCAATCTGCATATATGGCTGAGGCAATAAGAGGAGGATTACAAGCCATACCAAAAGGACAATTAGAAGCTGCTCAATCTCTAGGATTGACATATTGGCAAAGCACTAGAAAAATTATCCTTCCTCAAGCTTTAAAAATTTCAATCCCACCTATTGTTAATACATGCATAGGTCTTTTTAAAGATACTTCACTAGTTTTAATTATTGGTTTATTTGATTTACTAGGTGTGGGAAGAGCAGCAGTAGCAGACATTGATTGGGCAAAATTACATTACGAGGTTTATGTTTTTATATCTTTAATATTCTTTATTTTTTGTTTTTTAATGTCGCGTTATAGTTTATACTTAGAAAAAAAACTTAAAACAGATAATTCAAATTAATGAAACAAGGTATTATTACTTTAGAACATGTAAATAAATGGTTTGGAGATTTCCATGTGTTAAAAGATATTAATCTTAGTGTTAGTAAGAAAGAAAGAATTGTTGTTTGTGGTCCTTCTGGTTCTGGTAAATCTACAATGATACGATGCATTAACAGGTTAGAGGAGCATCAAGAAGGAAAAATTGTCGTAGATGGAATTGAACTTACAGGTAATCTAAAAAATATCGACAGTGTTAGAAAAGAAGTAGGTATGGTATTTCAACAGTTTAATTTGTTTCCTCATTTATCTGTAAAAGAAAATATAACTTTGGCGCCAATTTGGGTAAAAAAAATGCCAAAGGCAGAAGCAGAGGAACTGGCTATGAGACAGTTAGAAATAGTAAAAATTCCTGAACAAGCCAACAAGTATCCTGGTCAATTATCTGGCGGTCAACAACAAAGAGTAGCAATTGCTAGATCCCTTGCAATGAATCCTAACATCATGCTTTTTGATGAACCAACTTCAGCTCTAGATCCCGAAATGATTAAAGAGGTTTTAGATGTTATGGTTGATTTGGCTGAAGGGGGAATGACTATGATCGTTGTTACACACGAAATGGGTTTTGCTAAAACAGTTGCTGATAGAATGGTATTTATGGATGAAGGTAAAATTGTTGAGGAAGCTAGCCCAGATAAGTTTTTCAATAATCCAGAGAGTGATCGTACAAAGTTATTTTTAAGTCAAATTCTTCATCAGTAATTTAAGAAGATAACAATAAATTAACTCTTCTGTTCATTTTACCTTTGTTTTCTATTTTGCCGATTTGAATTTTACCAATCTCATTAGTTGATTTCACATGTGTACCACCACAAGGTTGTAAATCAATATCACCAATTCTAATTAATCTTATTTTACCATCTACTTGCGGAGGTTTTACTGACATAGTTCTTACAAGTTCAGGTTTTTCTTCCAATATACTACTTTCAATTACTTCACTGGTAACGGTATGATTATCTTCAACTAACAAATTTATTTTTTCTTCCAATTCTTCTTTATTTATTTGTTTATCTGGATCATTAAAATCTAATCGACTTTTTTCATAGCCAATTTGACCGCCAGTTACTCCTAAAGGAACTATAGAACATAACAAGTGCAATGCAGTATGCATTCTCATATGCTTGTATCGTAAATCCCAATTTATTTTTCCAATTATATCAACATTCTCTTCAAGATCTTTGAGATCATCTACAATATTTATTATTTTATTATTTTCTTTAATAGTATCTAAAACTTGTATTTTTATACTTTCAGCTTCTATTGCACCTGAGTCCCCAGGTTGACCACCACTTTTTGCATAAAATGCTGTTTTATCTAACTCAATACGATTTTCTTCTTTCACAATACCTATAATTCTTGCTTTAAATTCTTTAAGGTATGCATCATCTTCGAATAATTTTGTCATAGCGTTTTTTAACAGTATTTTAAAAATATTATATTGACTTTTTTCTCATTCTGGATAAATTAGAACAAAAGTAGAACAAATAATTTTATAAATAATATAATTATTATTTATCAATTATTTAAATATTTTTTCTAATATTATGTCTAAAAAAATAGAAAACTTAATATTTAAAGCTGAATCCAGAGGAGATCAAATAACACCTTATTTTCTTGATACAGTATCTGCAGGTTTTCCATCTCCAGCTACTGATTATATGGAAAACAAACTTGATCTTAATGAATATTTGGTTCAACGTCCAACAGCAACCTATATCGTTAAAGCTAATGGCCCTTCTATGACCGATGCAGGCATATTATCAGGTGATTTACTTATTGTTGATAGAAGTATTACACCTCGTAACGACAATATTGTTATAGCCTCCATCTTTGGTGACCTAACAGTTAAAAAACTGAAAAAGAAAGATCAGTCACTATTTTTAATTTCTGCCAATAGTGAGTATCCTAGTATTCAAGTTAAAGAAGAAATGGAGTGTTTTATATGGGGGGTAGTGACATATGTCATACACAAAACTACTTAATAGAGATCATAACTCAGTAAATCAATCTATAGCATTGATAGATTGCAATAATTTTTATGCGTCATGTGAAAGAATATTTAATCCAAAACTTATAGGAAAACCAATTGTCGTACTTTCCAATAATGATGGTTGTATTATTGCACGATCAAAAGAAGCAAAAAAATTAGGGATAAAAATGGGTGAACCTTATTTTAAAGCAAAAAATATTATTGAAAAAAATGATGTTAAAGTTTTTTCATCTAATTATTCTTTGTATGGTGATATTTCTCAGAGAGTAATGGAGACTTTATCAAGTTTCTCTTCAGAGGTAGAAATCTACTCTATAGATGAAGCATTTCTTGGTTTAAATGGTTTTGAGAACTATGAACTAAACACTTATTGCAGACATATTAGACAAACAATTAAGAGGTGGGTTGGTGTTCCAGTTAGTATTGGAGTGGGCCCAACAAAAACACTATCAAAAATAGCTAATCATTTAGCAAAAAAACAACCAGACTATAAAGGTGTGTGCATACTAAAAAATAAAATAGAAATAAAAAAAGCATTAGAATTAACATCTATTGAAGAAGTATGGGGTATTGGAAGAAGATTATCTCTTTTCCTGAAAAAATATAATATTCATAATGCTTATCAATTTTCACAAATGGACAGAGGATGGATAAGAAAAAATATGGGTGTAGTGGGAGAGAAGACATACCTAGAATTAAATAGTGTATCGTGTTTAGAACTTGATCTGATTCCAAGTGATAAACAAAGTTGTTGTGTCTCAAGATCATTTAGTCAGCCAATAGAAAAATTATTTGATTTGGAGGAATCAATATCAACTTATGGATCAAGAGTATCAGAGAAAATAAGGGAAGAGGGGTTAGTCGCTGAGTCGATGAGTATTTTTGTTTTGACAAATCATTTTAATAGAAGAGAGAAACAATATTCGAATTCAATAAAACTACACTTACCTTTTCCAACAAATAATAGCATAAAAATTGTTAAAAGAGCTCTTGAAGGAATAAGAAAAATATATCGACCAGGATTTCGTTATAAAAAAGCTGGAATTATATTATATGGTCTTAGCAAGCACAATGTAACTAGAGGATTGCTTGATTATGACCGTGATACATCGGATAGAATAATGAATACTATTGATAATATTAATTCTAGATATGGAAGTTCAACGTTAAAGATAGCTTCTGAAGGTATAGAAAAAATATGGAAGATGAAAAGAGAAAATGTATCCCCATGTTACACAACACGTTTTGAAGAATTGGTGGAAGTTAAAGCTTAGAAAAAATGGCTCCCCGGGCCGGGCTCGAACCAGCGACCGATCGGTTAACAGCCGATTGCTCTACCACTGAGCTACCGAGGAACACAATTTTGTTGATAATAAAAAAAAATTAAAAAACAAGAAAAAATTGGAGGCTCGGAGCGGAATCGAACCGCTGTGCAAGGCTTTGCAGGCCCCTACATAACCACTCTGCCACCGAGCCTAAAAAAAATGACAATTATCACTATATTACTTCTAGTCAATTAATGAAAAAAAAATCTTAAGAGTGAAAATATAGTTTAAATAATTGATTATATGATTAGTTTATATAAAGCATCTTAAAGAAATGAGTGAAATATTCCAAATTGCCAGAAAAAATATGGTCATTAATCAGTTAAGACCAAATAGAATAAGCGAAGAAAATATCTTAAATATATTTGAAAATACTCCTAAAGAAAATTATTTGGACGTTGGTTTAGGTAAGAATTGTTATTTAGATAATAATTTAGATATAACCGATAAAAGAGGATATCTTAAAAATTTACACCTAGCTCAAATTATAAAATATTCGAATATATTACCAAATGATAAAGTATTGCATATTGGCGGTTTAACGGGCTACTTTTCTGTACTTATTAGCTCACTATGTAAAGAACTTTATGTTGTAGAAGAAAATACAGAACTATTTAAATTATTAGAAGTTAATATTAACAATACTGATAATACTAATATTAGTTTGTTTAATCATAATTTGTTAGATGGATTATCTGATAAGGCTCCATTTAATTTAATTATTATTGACGGACCTATATTTAATATAACTGATAACTTAAAGAAGCAACTAGTAATGAATGGTGGAAGGTTAATATATATTAAAAAAATAAATGAAAATTTAGGTAAAGCTTATAAAGTTATAAGAAATGAAGATTTATATTCATCTGAGTATTTATTTGATGTAATGAGTAGTTATCAAATTCAAGAACAACAAGAGGGTTTTAAATTTTAAATGAGATTATCTATATTATTATTATTACTTATATATTCTAAATCTTTATTCGCATTATCGATTGATGATTCTGTAAAAAGTACGATTGCTAATAATTTGAAGGTAAAAATTGCTTTTGAAAAACTGAATGAAAGCAAAGAAACTATTGAAGTAGCTATGGGAAAAAAACTTCCAACAGTTACTGGTACAATTTCTGGTACGTATAGTAATAGTGATACAACTTCAGCAGCTGGTGCATCAACAACACCAGAAACTTTTACAGATAAGTATAAAATTAGTATTACTCAAAATTTGTACGATGGTGGTGAAAAAAATTTAGAAATTGAAAGATCAAAAATTATTTATGAAAATGCAGTAATAAATTTTTATAAATCAGTCCAAGATTTATCGCTAACAGCTGTAGAAGGTTATTTAACCGTTATAAATTATGAAAAATCATTAGAAGCTTCTGAAAAGAATTTTGATTCTGTTTCAAGATTTTTAGAAGAAGTAAAATTAAAATATGAATTAGGATCAGCAACCATAACTGAACTGAAAAATGCTGAGAGTGCGTTTTCAATTGCTGAAACAAATCTTTTTTCAGCTGAACAAAATTACAAAGTCAGTTTAAAAACATTTAAATCAATTGTTGGTAAGGAAGCAATTAATTTAGAAGATTATGTAAATATAGAAGATAATTTAAATTTTGAAAACATACTATCTGAAGTCTATAAGAATAATTTTAATATTTTAATTGCTCAAAATAATATTAAAATTAAAGAACTTGATCTCTCAATAGAGAAAGGTTCTAATAGGCCGACTTTAGACATAACAGCTTCAACTGAGTATTCGGATGGTTCACGAATAGATGCTGGAAGTGAAAATACCAATGCATCTATAGGCTTAACTTTAACAATTCCTATATTTCAGCAAAATATTGACAAATCAGATATTAGAAAAATAAATTCTCAAATTTTACAAACTGAAATAGAGCTTGAAGATCTTAAAGAAAGTTTAAATATTGAGGTATCAAACTATTATAAAAACTTCTTAGTTAGTAAATCAAATTTAAATACATCTTTATTAACTATAGAGTATGCAAATTCTCTTCTAGAAAGTACTCAGGAAGAATACAACCTTGGGACAAAATCTATCACTGATTTAATAGAAGCAGAAACTAATCTTTTAAACGTAAATGTAGAATATTTTAATGCAAATAAAAACTATCTGATTAATTATTTTAATTTACTAGCTTTAGATGGTTCACTGATTAAATTATTTGAGGAGTATCTTCCTAGTTATAATTAGAGTTTTATTAATTTAATTAAACATTTATAATACCAATATGAATACAAAAAATTCTATCAATGAATCCCTAGAAGTCATACGAAGAGCACTTGAAAATGAAAAAAATATTTCAGATAAGGATTTATCATCCAATATTTTGATACTTAACCAAAAGGTTAACAATGATGGTACAATAAAATTACTTCAAAAAGATGAAGAGATAAATAGTGAAATTAATGATATTATAGATCAAAAACTCTCTTACCTTGTAGAAAATAAAATTGAAAAAATACTTGATGAGAAAATCCCAAAATTACTTAAAAATTATTTCGATTCAAAATAGTTACGATGCAGCTTGATAAATTTTTTGATTTTTTAAAAGATGAAAAAAATCTTTATTCGCAATGGGAACAATCAAATTGTTTTAAACCACAAAAAGGAGGTGAGCCTTATTCTATAATGATGCCACCACCTAATGTTACAGGCAGCTTACATATGGGTCATGCTTTAACCTTCACAATTCAAGATATATTAATCAGATACCATAGAATGAAGGGTATGGAAGTATTGTGGCAAGCTGGGAC
>CACBPV010000024.1 GCA_902541215.1 uncultured Alphaproteobacteria bacterium
TAATTCTATAAATAGGGAAATGTATGATGCATCAAAAGTTGATGGTGCAAATTTTATTCAACAATTTCTTTTCATTACATTTCCAAACCTTAAAAGTGTTCTTTTTGTTTTAGGTCTAGTTGGGACATTATTATCATTCAATATATTTGACATTATATGGTTAATCACAAAAGGTGGACCTTCAAGTGCTACAACTACATTACCATTATTAATTTATGAAACAGCATTTACTAAATTTAGAATTAGTCAAGCTGCGACTCTATCAATAGTTACAAGTTTTTTGTTATTACTATTTTCAATAATCTTTATTAAATCTATGGCACCAAAAGAAGATGATTAAAGAAAAAAATATAAAATTGATATTTTTGAGTCTATCTCTAATCTTAATTATTTTAATTTTTTTCTTTCCTTTTTTTTGGATAATCACATCATCTTTTAAAAGTCCTGAAGAAATCATTGCTACATCTACAACTATTGTTCCTAGATCTTTTACCTTAGAACATTATAATAAAATATTATTTAATTCAGATTTTTTCATATATTTAAAAAATAGTTTAATAGTTTCATTTTCTTCAATGATAATTTCAATCATTTTATCTGTTTCAGCTGCATACGGATTACATAAACTTAAATTTTATGGAAATAAATTTGTAGAATACTCACTTCTAGTGACTTATGCTTTTCCTGGAGTCATTTTATTAGTACCTATTTATTTATTGTTTGCAAAAGTAAATCTACTTAACAGTTATTTTGCTTTGATTGTTGTTAATGTTTTATTTGCAACTCCATTTGCAGTTTGGATGTTAAAAGCTTTTTTTAAGTTAATTCCTAATGAAATAGAAGAAGCGGCATATATTGATGGGGCATCTAGATATATCGTGATTTCTAGAATTATTGTTCCTCTAGCTGCTCCAGGTATTGCGAGTGTAGCAATTTTTTGTTTTATAATATCTTGGACAGAATATCTTTTTGCATCAATATTAATAAGCGGTGATGACTTAAAAACCTTACCGGTTGGGTTGGCTGGAATTGTTGGTCAATACCAAATTGATTGGGGTTTTTTATTATCAGGAGCTGTTCTAGCTAGTTTACCTGTAATATTATTATTTGTATTTATTGGTAAGTATTTTGTATCTGGTATAACAGAAGGTGCTATTAAATAAATGCAGGAAATAAATTTTTTTGATTATCAATTTGAAAATAATTTAAATCTTATTGATATAAATTTAAATAATAATAAAGATTCCAAAATTTTATTAACAAATATTAAAAATATTTATTTATATTCCTTTTTGTGGACAGTAATAACTAAAGATTTTTATCTCTTTAAAGATTATGAAAGAGTTTATTCAAATCTTAAACATCAAGACCATATATTAAATCATCAAGTTGAATTAAAAAAAAGGCTTCAATTAACAAATGAAACAAAAGGAAATTATTTTTTACTTGGCGGAGAAAATAATTATTGGCATTTATTGATAAATTATCTTCCAAGATTAATTTGTTTAAATGAAATTAATTTAAGTAATACTTTAGTATTAATAAATTCAGATATATCAGAAAAGTTTCAACAATTTATTTTAAAAATTATAAAAAAAATGAATTTAAAAGACGTTAAATTTATTAAAATAAATAGAATCAACCAATTATATAAATTTGAAAATTTATTTATTCCTTCTAATCCAAGTATTAATTTCGCATATGATTTTTATGATAAAATAATTGGACAATTTATTGATAAAAAGCCTATTAAAAATCTATATGTAAAAAGAGGAAATGTTATCAATAGAAAAGTTATTAATGAGAATGAAGTAGAAAAGTTATTAACAAAATATAATTATGAAATAATTGATTGTGCTGATTTGACTGTAGACGAGCAAATCAATAATTTTTCAATAGCAAAAAATGTAATAATAATTCATGGAGCTTCTATTGCAAATCTGTTATTTGTACCAAATAATATTAATGTTGTAGAAATTAGATCTAATATTGATGGAGAGTTCATTACGAAATTAAATATTAGTAACAGATTTAATTTATTTCAATTTAATAAAACAGAAAAAATTGGTAAAAAATTAAGAAAAGATATTATTGTAAATATTAACGAATTAGAAAAATTAATATTAAAAAATAATATTTTCTAAAAAATCTTTTAATAGTTATATCAATAGATGACATATAAATTTATATATAATGAGGGAATTTGACGGATCAAGATTTTAAAAATATTGAAGATATAAAAAGAATTTTAAAATATATTAAGAATGGTAAGCTTGATTTTAAATCATGGGATAATATTGATGAATTAAAAAATAGTTTTGAATTATTAATAGAAGAACATAAAGATTATATGGATCATATGAAACTTCATCATTAATATTATTAAATAAACTAGGAGGTAAAATGTCTGTAGCAAGAATAACAACAATTAATTTTAAATCTAAAGAAGATGCTGACGAATCTATTAATGATTATTCAGAAAAAGCACCGTCTGAATTTCCAGAGGCTGAACAATTATTACAAATACGAGCAAGTGATACAACTGTTATGGCTATTTCTTTATATGCTGATAATGATGCAATGGAACGTGCTTCAGCTGCTAGAGCCAAAAGAATGAGTAATAATGAAAAAACATTTGATGTTGTTGATACAAAAACTGGTGAAGTAACATTAAATCATAAAAATTAAATTAGGAGTGCCCGTAGCTCAATAGGATAGAGCACCAGATTCCTAATCTGGGGGTCGCATGTTCGAATCATGTCGGGCACGCCAAATATTTATTTTCATATATTTTGTTTCGATTATACTTAATTGATTAATTATGGACAAATTACTACAAAGGTCAAATGGTGAAATTAATATTGAATTATTTGATAATAGTTTTAAAAAATTTTTTCAAAGTGGTTGTTGTAAAATTTTAAATCCTAATAATTATAATGATAATAAAGAATTAGTTTTAATTAACACTGCAGGAGGAATTACTTGTAATGATAATATTGAAATTAATGCTACAATTCATAATTCTGAATTAAGTATTTGTACGCAAGCCGCTGAAAAGATTTATTCAGGAATAGGTGATCCTGCTAAAGTAGACATAAATATCAATTTAAATAATTCAACTTTGTATTGGTTGCCCAAAGAGTTAATTTTATTTGATAATTCAAAATTAAGACGAAATATAAATATTAATCTATCAAATAATTCTAATTTGATTTTTTGTGAAACTACAATTTTTGGAAGAAAAGCAATGTCTGAAAAAATTAAAAATATTTCTTTTTCAGATCAATGGAAAATTTTTACGAATTCTACAATAAAGCATTTTGAAGCAATTAATATAAAAGGATCAACGATTGATAATTTTAAAAACAATTATACATTTGAAAATCTATCATCTTTATCAACAATTTTAATTTTTGGTGATATTATTCATCAACTTGAATCTGAGTTAAGTAAAATTATAAAAAACTTAGAAAATCATTATTGTGAATTGACAAAATTTGATGATAAGATTGTAATTAGGTGCTTAGCCGATGATAATTATGATTTAAAAAAAACACTAAATTTTATTATGAAAAATATAATAAGTGATAAACTACCAAAAAGTTGGGATCTATAAATGAAATTAACACCAAGAGAAAAAGATAAGTTGATGGTCAGTATGGCAGCTAATGTTGCCAGAAAACGTTTAGAAAGAGGTGTTAAACTTAATTATCCAGAAGCGATAGCGTTGATAACAGATTTTGTCATAGAAGGTGCAAGAGATGGAAAAATGGTTTCAGAATTAATGGAAACAGGTGCGCACGTAGTTAAAAAAGAAGATTGTATGGACGGTATTCCAGATATGATACCAGAAGTACAAGTTGAAGCAACATTTCCGGATGGAACAAAATTAGTAACAGTACATAAACCGATAAGATAATGAAACCTGGTGAAATAATAACAAAACAAAATAGTGATATTAACTTGAATGATAAAAGACAATCAATCACTTTAAAAGTTTCAAATAGTGGAGATCGACCAATACAGGTTGGTAGTCATTATCATTTTGCTGAAACAAATGAATATTTAAAATTTGATAGAGAAAAATCAAATGGTATGCGTTTAGACATACCATCTGGTACTGCTGTTCGCTTTGAACCCGGTCAATCAAAAGATGTAGAATTAATTCCAATAACAGGGAATAGAATGATATTTGGTTTTAATAAAAAAGTTATGGGTCAATTGTAATGAAAAAAATAAAAAGAGAAGCTTATGCTGATATGTACGGGCCAACAACTGGTGATAAAGTCAGACTTGCCGACACTGAACTTTTTGTTGAAGTGGAAAAAGATTTAACAACATATGGTGAAGAAGTAAAATTTGGTGGAGGAAAAGTTATTCGAGATGGAATGGGGCAATCACAAGTACCTCGTGCAGATGGTGCTGTTGATACAGTGATAACAAACGCCTTAATAGTAGATGTAAATGGAATTTACAAAGCTGATATTGGTCTTAAAGATGGCTTAATTAACGAAATTGGAAAAGCGGGTAATCCAGATACACAACCAAATGTAAATATTATTATTGGGCCTGGAACAGAAATAATTGCTGGTGAAGGAAAAATTATAACAGCTGGTGGTTTTGATAGCCATATTCATTTTATTTGTCCTCAGCAAATTGATGATGCACTTCATTCAGGTATTACAACTATGTTAGGAGGTGGAACCGGTCCTGCACATGGTACTTTGGCAACAACAGTTACCCCTGGACCATGGCATATAGAGAAAATGATACAATCAGCCGATGCATTTTCTATGAACTTAGCTTTTGCAGGAAAAGGAAACAGTTCTTTACCTCAAGCACTTGAGGAACAAATAATTGCCGGTGCAAGTTCACTAAAATTACATGAAGATTGGGGCACAACTCCAGCAGCAATAGATAATTGTTTAAATGTAGCTGATAATCATGACATTCAAGTAATGATTCATACAGATACATTAAATGAAAGTGGATTTGTAGAGAGTACAATTAAAGCAATTAATGGAAGAACAATTCATGCTTTTCATACTGAAGGAGCTGGTGGTGGTCACGCACCTGATATTATAAAAGTTTGTGGTGAAGAATATGTTATTCCTTCTTCAACTAATCCAACTAGACCATATACAATTAATACAGTTGAAGAACATTTAGATATGTTGATGGTTTGCCATCATTTAGATAAATCAATACCTGAAGATGTGGCATTTGCTGAAAGTCGTATCCGAAAAGAAACAATTGCTGCGGAAGATATACTCCATGACCTGGGTGCTTTTTCAATTATTGCTTCTGATAGTCAAGCCATGGGTCGTGTTGGCGAAGTTATTATTAGAACATGGCAAACAGCACACAAAATGAAAGTTCAACGTGGGAAACTAAAAGAAGAGAAGGGTGATAACGATAACGTAAGAGTTAAAAGATACATTGCTAAATATACAATTAATCCTGCAATAGCACATGGTATTTCAGAGCACATAGGAAGTATCGAAAAAAATAAACGTGCTGATATTGTTATTTGGGATACTGCCTTTTTTGGTGTTAAACCTGAAATGGTTTTACAAGGTGGAAGTATTGCTTGTGCACAAATGGGTGATCCTAATGCATCAATTCCAACACCACAACCAGTGTACTCAAGGCCAATGTTTTCTTCCTTTGGAAAATCATTAGTAAAATCTACTGTCACTTTTGTAAGTAAAGTATCTTTAGATAAAGATTCGTTTAAAAATTCTGGAGTAAATAAATCTCTATTACCTGTTAAAAATATTAGAAAAATTTCTAAAAAAGATATGATATTTAATGATTATTGCCCAAAAATAGAAGTTAACCCAGAAACTTATGAAGTTTTAGCAGATGGTGAGTTAATTACTTGTGAGCCAGCCAAAACATTACCTTTGGCTCAACGTTATTTCATGTATTAAAATGCAAACTTCTTTGAAAATAATTTATCACAATCATAATAATAAGGATTTATTAGATGAAATCTCATTATCTTATGAAGAAAGATTTATTCGCAGAAAAAAACTTATAGCAAATAATGGTACTGAATTTTTAGTTAACCTTGAAGAAACAGTCAGTGTTGATGAAAATCATTTTTTTGAATTAGAAAATGGTAAAATCATTAAAGTATTATCTAAAGAAGAAAATTTAATTGAAATAACAGGTGATAATTTAAAGCAAATCATATGGCACATAGGAAATAGACATCTACCATGTCAAATTGAAGAAAACAGAATTCTTATTCAAGATGATGCTGTAATTCTTGATATGGTTTTAAAATTACATGGAAATGTAAAAAAAGTTATTGAGAAATTCAATCCTGAGGGTGGTGCATACGGTTTGGGAAGAACTCATAGTCATAAACATTAAAATGAAAAAATCTAAAGATCCACATCAAATATTACAAATATGGTTTTCATCTTCCTTTCCCATTGGTTCGTACGCATACTCTCATGGTTTAGAAGCTCTAATAGATGATAAAAAAATTAAAAATAAAGATGATTTAAAAGAATTTTTAAATGCTCTTTTATTTTATGGAACATTAAGAAATGATTATATTTTTATGAAGTCTATTTATAAAGGTAAGGAAGTTAATGAATTAATCTTAGCAAGTGCTGCATCCAAAGAAAGACAAATAGAAATGATAGATATGGGAAATTCTTTTCGTAAAATCATGAAAGATAGTTGGGAATTATCTTTACCTGAAAATACATCATTTATATATTGTTTAGCAAAAGCTGGATTACATTTTAATATTAAATTTGATGATTTAATTAAATTTTACTTACAGTCATTTATTTCTAATTTAATAAATGTATGTGTAAAGCATATCCCTATGTCTCAAAAAGATGGACAGAGTCTTAATGTTATTTTTATTGATCAAATTCAAGAATTTTTAAGTCATTCAGATAAGCTGACTCTTAAAGATATAGGTACAACTTTTTTTATTGGTGATATTTTCGCTATTAAGCATGAATATTTAGACTCAAGGATTTATTTGACGTGAATAATATAAACGGACCGTTAAAAGTTGGCATAGGTGGTGGAATAGGGACTGGCAAAACAAGTTTGACTGAAGCATTATGTCGTTATTTATCTAAAAAAGTCTCTATGGCAGTTATTTCAAATGATATTTATACAACTGAAGATGCCGAATATCTAATGAAAGCACAAGTTCTACCAATAGAGAGAATTAAAGGTGTTGAAACTGGTGGATGTCCACATACTGCTATAAGAGAAGATTGTTCCATTAATTTACTTGCAGTGGATGAAATGAAAAAGAAATTTACAGATCTAGAATTAATCCTCATTGAGTCAGGCGGTGATAATTTAGCTGCAACTTTCAGTCCAGAGTTAGTTGATTTAACGATTTATATGATTGACGTGGCACAAGGTGCAGACATACCAAGAAAAAAAGCACCGGCAATTAGGAAATCTGATTTACTCGTCATTAATAAAGTAGATCTAGCTCCATATGTTAATGTTGATTTAGAACAAATGAAACAAGATGTGAATGAAGCCAGAAATGGTTTACCGTATATTTTTGGTGAAATGAAAAATAATAACGGTATTGATAAAATTTCTGACTTCTTAATATCTCAAGGTGGTCTATAACTATTCTACTTTTTGTAAAGAATAGACCGTGTCTGTACTATTAAATTTTGAATCAAATTCTTTAGATTTTGGATCATCAAATAAAGCGTAAAATTTTTCTTCATCAGTAACATTACACATAATCATTACATGGCCATCTTTAACGAAAGCCATATCAAATGCATCTGTATATTTGTCAATATCATCTTTAAAAAAATTATATAGTTCCATGTAATCATCTTTGGTAAAAGATCCTTTTGATACAACACATAAATTCATAACTATCTCCTAAAAAAAATATCCTCACCATTTTTCTTAATGGGAGGATAAATTTATACGTATCTCATTTTAGCTGCTTGTAAACCGCAATAGAGTCAAATCGTTTTGATTTAAATAATACATAATTGTTACATTTCAATTAAAATTATAAATATTATTAAATTTTGTTAGTTCATCTTTATAAAATAAATCCTATTGAATAAAAGAAAACTAAATCTAAATTATTTAATCATCATGCTACAAAAGATATCAAAATTCTTAAATCAAAATAATAATGAGGAAAATACCATTCCTGATAATTTACGTAGTAAGGAATTAGAATGGAAATTAGCCTTACTCGTAAGAAATGTTGATGACGTAGAAGATATAGATTTAAAATTTGTAAAAATAACTAAAATTGATGTGGGAACAAAGAAAGATTTATTTACTTCCTACAGATTAGACTTCAATGGAAGAGAAAAATTAAATCTATTTAAAAAGAAATACAAAAATATACTTTTATAAACTACTCATATTTATCAGAATACAAATAAGGTATCCCAATAACCAAAATAATATAGAAAACCATAAAGCCTGCAATAAGAGGTATAACTTCTCCAGCTGGTACTGTACTAAACGGCCCTAAAACAAACCCATAAATAACAAAAAGAATATTTAAACCTACTAAATAATAACCGCCACTTTTTTTCATGATATACAACATATAAATTGTGTAAGCGATCGCTAATTGAAAAACTATACTCACAATAAAATCTAAAGTGGATATTTGAACATTAAAATCTCCTACAGGTGGTTGAACACCTTGACCTGAAAAGTATCCATACGTAATTCGATAAGACGTATCAATAAAATCTAAAGAGATAAGGATCAGCATTATCCAATGTAAAGGTTTAAATAATCTTTCTTTCATAATAATATTTTAATTATTAATCTTTTTTAATTGATTCTTGTAATGAAATATTATTGTCTTCTGAAGGTTTTGTATCTTTTTTAATTGATTGAATTTTATCAGAAAGTTTAATATCACCACTTATTTGACCGCCAAGTTTAATTTGTAAATTTTGATATTCAATTTTACCTGAAACTTTACCTTGTTCTTGAATAGTAAGAGTACCAGATGCTTTAATATCGCCATCAAATGCACCCCAAATATCAGCGTTATGAGTTTCAATCGCGCCTTTACAGTCACCAGTAGCACCTACTACTAAATTATCTGTTTTCATCGTAACATCTGCTTCACCGTCAATTTGCACTTCATCAGCTTTTTTAATTTCACCATTAATAACTACACCTTGACCAATAACAACTTTTGCAGATCCCTTAGCAGGTCTAAACACATCAGGTGTTGAACTTGTATTATCTTCTTTTTTATCAAACATTTTGCCTCCCTTATGTTTTTTAACGCAGGTATTCTTCGACTGCAGGAGTTTTGTTAGAGCAGGTTACTACAACTGCTACTAAAATATTTTAACATAAAAAACTAAAAAATTAAATATTAATGTTATTTTTCAATACTATTTTTGATGATTTACAACATCTACAAGTATAGCAATTACCAAATTCAATATTGTAATTGAACAAATTGAAATGAAACTAAAGAAATAAATCCAAGCCCACCAATAAACAGCTTGCATAGGTAGCATAACATTTTCCCAGCTAGATAAAGTTAAAACTTGAAATAGGGTGATTAGAGAAATTCCTAAATCAGCCCATCTTTCTGGATCATCTTCCCCAAATAAAATTGATCCCATTGTTGCATAAATATAGAGTATTATAAACAGTAGCAGACTAACAAAAAATACTCTTTTTATTGAAGCAAGAATAGCTTCTATAATTTTTTTTAATTCAGGAATGACAGATATCAATCGTAACACTCTAAAAATACGAAGAAGACGTAAAACTAAGAAGCTAGAATTATTTGGAATAGGAATGAGTGAAATTGCTACAATGATTGTATCGAATACATTCCAACCATCTTTTAGAAAATTTTTCTTTTCTTTTTCACCAATAAAACGAATAAGTATTTCAATAACAAAGAAAACAGTAATCGCATAATCAAGTAAATGAATAGTATTTAAAAATATAGGATCTAATTGATATGTTGTTGCTCCAATAAGAATGGCATTTAATATAATTATAACAACAACAGAAAATTGAAAAATACGATTATCTTTCAACTTAGAAAAAAAATCTATCATATTAAATTAAATAATTTCTAAGTTATCTATTTTCCTATCCATCACAAAAAACCACAAGGGAGGGATTAAAGCCATAATTAACATGATGGAGTAATTAGCAGGCATCTCAATTGCTTTTTCTTCTTGAGATAAAAGAGGGTAAGGCTTTGATGCACTCTGGTGATGTTCTGCATGAAGACCTAAATTAAATGTCGACCAATTAGCAGAAATATGACGACTGTTCCAAGAATGTAAATCTGTAAATCTTTCATACCTTCCATTTTCTTTTTTTCTTTCTAAACCATAATGCTGAATATAATTTACTAACTCCAATAAGATTATAGAAACAAAAGAATGAAAGATAACAAAAATTAAACCATTCATACCTGCGATTAAATAAGCAAATACTAAAAATAAAAATTCTAATACAAAATAATGAATCATTCTATTTTGAAAACTAAATTTATTTAAATTTTTTTTATCAAGAATATTTTTTTCAATTTTCCAAGACGAAATCACACTATTGATTACACAGCGAATAAAATAAAAATAAAAATTTTCTCCTCTTCTAGCTGTAGCAGGATCTTCTTTAGTAGCTACATTTAAATGATGACCATAAATATGTTCTATACGAAAATGACCATAACAACATAATACTAATAAAAATACTCCAATGCCTCTCATAAATTTATTTTTTCGGTGAATAAGTTCATGCGCAGTTGTAATTCCAATAGAACCGCCAGACATACCTACAGCCGCCCCTAAAGCAGCAGCAGTTAATAATGTGATACTAGAATCAGAAACAACGATTAAACCAAATATAATTAAAAATAAAATGCAGGGGAGAACGATTAAAATAGAAAAATTGTGAAACACACTTTCATTTAGCTCAACATCATCTTTACTTAAGTAAGGTAATACAAGGTCAATAATTGGAACTAATATAAAAACCCAAATAAAAGGTGAAATTGACCAAGAGGGATTAATGATTAATCCTAAAGAACTAGCAAATATCAAAATTAGCGGTGTTACGAGATAAAAGATCATTGAAATAATTATATATTATTTTTTTTTCTAAACTAATACCTAAATTACAATAAGGATAATTTAATGAATAATAATATAAAAGGTCTGATTTTAATTATTATCGGGATGTTATTTATGATTACGCAGGACGTTTTAATTAAATATATTATTCAAGATGCCTCTCTCATGCAAATTCTTGTATTCAGAAGTGGGATAGGTATTATATTGTTATGCATATATTTAATATATTCGAAGCAGCCAATTTATTTTGGTTCAGCACATCCTTACATTGCTATTTTTAGAGCCTCAACATTCTTTTTTGGTTTTACGCTGTTCTTTATTTCGTTAAGTCAAATAACATTAGCTGAAGCAACAAGTTTATATTTTGTTAGTCCATTTTTTATAACAATTTATTCTTATTTTATTTTGAATATTAAAATTGGGTTAAATAGGATCTTCTCAATTTTTGTTGGCTTTTCTGGAACACTTTTAATTATCAAACCAGAATTTAATGAAATAAATATTTATATGCTATTTCCAATTATAGCAGCTGCTACCTATGCATTATCAATGACCTTGGCAAAAAAAACTTCAGAAAACGATAATTTATTTCAGCAAACCTCTCACATTTACCTAGGTGCTTTTATTGGAGGAAGTGCGATTAGTATTTTATTACATAATTCAGAATTTAATTTATCAATTTTTTCTATTCTCAGTAATCCCTGGATACTTAATGACTTTCAAGTAATTGGATTAATACTTTTTATCTCTTTAAATGGAAGTCTTGGAATATTTTGTTTGATTGCTGCCTACAGAGTTGGTTCTCCTTTAGTTAATAGTATAACTGAGTACGTACATTTAATTTTTGCTATAATAATAGGGATTATTATTTTTTCTGAAGTACCAGATATAAATTCATTTATTGGTATTTTTCTTATTATGGTAAGTGGTATCTTTGTTGTATTCAGAGAAAATAAACGTGAGGAGTTAGTTGTAGCCAAAACCACTCTTAGAACATAATTAATTTATAATAATTTATTTTTCTACAAATTTTTTTACAATATCATAAAACGAAGGTGTTACTGTAAAGTAATAGCCATTTTCTTCATGGACACTATTATTACCAATACTATTATCTGAGTGAAAATCTATAAGGTGCTGATAAAAGCGATTGGGGTCATCTACATGGTACTCTCTTCCATCATCTGCTTTAACTATTAAAGTTTTCATCTTGATATTAAATATAGAAACACTTAAAAATTAAAATAAAAAAATTTATATATGACAAAAAAATATGATTTTATTATTGCGGGTGGTGGAACATCAGGAATTATTACAGCAACAAAATTAATTGAGCATGGTGCCTCTGTATTAATTTTAGAAGAAGGAATTAAATCCAATAATTTACTTTTATCGATGCCTGCTGGTTGGATTAAAGGTTTAGAGAATAGTCCATATTTAAAATTCTATGAATCTATTCCACAAAAACAATTAAATAATCGTCAGCACTTTATAGCTCAAGCTAAAACTCTTGGCGGAGGATCAAAAGTGAACGGTATGGTTTATATGCGTGGGAAACCTTCAGATTATAATAAATGGGAAGATGAGACTGAAGATAGTAATTGGAATTGGAACACGTTGATCAAGCATTTTGTTAAACTTGAAAATAATCAACGCATTAAAAATGAATATCATGGAAATAAAGGTAACTTAAAAGTTTCAGATCCTGGTTATATCGTAGAAGGATCAAATTTATATATCAAAACAATGCAAGCTATGGGTTTACCGTATAATGATGATTTCAATGATGGTGATCAATATGGTGTAGGAACTATGCAATATACCATTGGCAATGGCAAAAGATGTGATGTGTACAGTGCTTTTTTAAAATCAAAAACTAATAATAAAAATTTAGAAATCAAAACTAGTTCTATAGTTACAAAAATTATCCTTGATCAAAAAAAAGCAATTGGTGTTGAGTGTGTATCAAATGGTAAACCAAATAAATATTTTGCAAATGATATTATTTTAACTGCAGGCGCTTATGTTACTCCTAAAATATTAATGCATTCCGGCATAGGAGAAGAAAAACAATTAAAAGAATTTGATATTCCTGTAATTGAAAATTTAAAAGGTGTAGGTAAAAATTTACAAGATCATCATGAAGTTCCAGTTATTTCTAGAGTTAAGCCAGGTTATAGTTATTTCAAACAAGATCAAGGATGGCGAATGATAAAAAATGGAATTCAGTATTTATTATTTAATTCAGGACCCGTTCGATCTCAAGGAGTTGATAGTTGTTCTTTCTTTAATCCAGAAAATTTAGAAGATAAAAAAGATCCAAAAATTAAACTGTATTGTGTGCCCATAATGTATACCGATAGAGATACAAAAGGCATTAAACCTGATCACGGATTAACACTTACATCTTGTTTAATGAATCCAAAATCACGAGGGGAGGTTAGAATTCAATCTTCCAACCCATTAGATTTACCTCTTATTGATCCAAATTTCTTAAGTCATGAAGATGATATGAATGTTATGTTAAATGCAGTAAAGCTTGCAAGAAAGGTAATTCAAACAAAACCTTTGTCTGATATTGTTTTAGAAGAAACAGTTCCTGGTCAATCTATTAATTCAGATGAGGATCTCATTAATTATTCAAAAAGAATGATCAAAACGAATTGGCACCCTGTTGGAACATGTAAAATGGGTAAAGATAATGATGACATGGCAGTTTTAAATACAAAATTGGAAGTGAAGGGAATAAAAAATTTAAGAGTTTTTGATGTGTCGATGATGCCAACAATTGTAGGTGCTAATACTAATGCTCCAGCTATGGCAATAGCAGATAAAGCTACAGACTTATTATTGAGGTCAAACCACTAATTTATTAATGAAAATACTAATCAATTGATCTTTATGGGGCAAAACTCCCTCAGTGGAGAAGGCTTTATACCCCATGAATATATAGTGTGTTATTTTTTATTTATCTACTCGACCAAGAAAACTAATTCCTGGCTATCTAAATCAACACCAGCATCAGTTCTTAGTTTTGATAATTCTGGATCTTGCATCGCTGCTTGCATTTTTTCCATCGATTCAATTTCTAAAACTTGATAAATTTTAGTTTCATCATCTTTTGGATGTCCATACGCTAAAACTTTTATTCCATATTTTTCTCTTTGAGCATCAACACTGAGAAAAAGATCTTTCCATTTTGGATATCCTTCATTTATTTTAACATTCATGATTATTTTCATAATACGTCCTTTTTTCTATTACCTTTAGCTTTTTAATTTGCTTCTATAATTACTACATTTCTTACAACAACATCCTCTTTATTTTCACCTAAATGTGCCAAAGCTTCTTGATAACGAGGATCATTGTAACCATCTATTGCGTCCTGCACGCTATTAAATTCAACGACTGCTGAATATAATAAATCAAAATTCTTTTGAACATAGAACTTTGGTTCACTGCTAGCAGTAGGTACAAAATTTCCTGATTTCTTTTCTGCTTCCTCTGCAACAATATTCATAAATTTCTCTAAATATTGTCCCCATTTTTCTTCATTTTTAATTTCTTTTACTTGTCCAACCCAATATCCTTTTTTCATAAATCCTCATTATATTAAGTTTAATTACATTTCTGTAGCGCCAGTCTCTGTTCTCCAAATTAATCCATCTTTTTTTAATGCAACCATCATTAAAGCTTCTTTGTCTCCAGATGCATAAGTATTAAAACGATGTGTGACTAAAATTTCATCATTTTCATAAATACAACGAACTTTATCTTGAGTAATATTATTGAACATTTCTAATGTTTGTTCTTCACTTCCTTCACTTGTTTTAAAAACTTTATTTTGCTTATGGCTAATAAATTCATGATCTTCATGGAAAAGAGCTCTGTGAGCTTTTGCATCTTTTTCTTCAAATGCTTTTTGTAATTTTTCAAATAACATAAATCTCCTTTTTTTTAGTAAAATCTAAAATTATAATTTTACAAATTTATGAAGATTGTATTATTCAGTTAAATTAAATTTAAGTAAAAAAATTATTATTATAAATAAACAGCAATTTTAACTGAACTTTTCTGTTCTAATGTAGCCAACATCTGTTGTTTTAAAGTGCTTGAAGGGGACATTTAAAGCTTCAATTGCTTTAATAGTCTCA
>CACBPV010000025.1 GCA_902541215.1 uncultured Alphaproteobacteria bacterium
TGAATGGTCTAAATTAGAAAAAGGAGTAATTCAAAGAGCGAAAGCTTTAAATGCCTTTTTGGCAGATATTTATAATCAAGGAGAAATAATAAAAGCTAATATTATACCTAAAGAATTAATTTTTAAAAAAAAATCTTACGAAGTTTCAATGTTTGGTTTTACACCACCTAGATCAATTTATAGCCCAATAGTAGGAATAGATTTAGTAAGAACAAATCATAATGAGTATTTTGTATTAGAAGATAATTGTAGAACACCAAGCGGTGTATCATACATGTTAGAAAATAGAGAAATAATGATGAGAATGTTTCCTGATTTATTTCATACAAATCGAGTTACACCTATTGATGATTATCCAACTAGATTACTTCAGACTTTAATGAGTTTAGCTCCAATAAAATGCAACACATCTGAGCCAGTATGTGTTCTTCTTACACCCGGTCCATTGAATAGTGCTTATTATGAACATAGTTTTCTATCCGATCAAATGGGTATTGAAATGGTAGAGTCTACTGATTTGTTTGTTGAGGGTGAATTTCTATACATGAAAACCGTAGATGGTCCCAAAAAAGTAGATGTAGTATATAGAAGGATAGATGATGATTTTTTAGATCCTCTTTGTTTTAACCCAAATTCAGTAATTGGAATACCTGGAATTATGGATGTGTATAGAACTGGAGGAGTAAATATTTGTTCAGCTCCGGGTGCCGGTATCGCAGATGACAAAGCAATTTATATTTATGTTCCAGAAATGATAAAATTTTATTTAGGAGAACAGCCAATATTAGAAAATGTTCAAACATGGAGTTGTGACAAAGATGATGATCTTAACTATGTATTAGATAACTTATCTGATCTTGTTGTAAAAGAAGTTGATGGCTCTGGAGGATACGGGATGCTAATAGGTCCAAAATCCTCTAAATCCTCAATTGAAGAATTTAGAAGAAAACTTTCCGCAAATCCTCGGGGGTATATTGCTCAACCTCTCTTAGATCTATCATTCTCTCCAACTTTGATAAAAAATCAAGTTGAAGGAAGAAGAGTTGATTTGAGACCTTTTTGTTTAATGGGAGAAAATGCACAATTAAGTTCTGGAGGATTAACAAGAGTTGCAATGAACGAGGGATCTTTTGTTGTTAATTCAAGTCAAGGTGGTGGAGTCAAAGATACATGGGTTTTAGCGGAATGAGATACAATGTTAAGTAGAACAGCTGAGTATCTTTACTGGATTAGTAGATATATGGAGAGAGCTGAGACTAATGCTAGACTCTTAGATGTAGGTTATAGAATGTCATTATTTCCTAATCCAAATGGCTACAATAATGAGTGGGAATCTGTTTTAGCTGCTGCAGGCGCAATTCAAGGATACAAGAATAAATATAATATTATTGAACAAAAAAAAGTTGAAGATTATTTATTTTTCGATGAAGATAATCCATCATCTGTTTTTAATTGTATTCTTAATGCTAGAAGTAATGCTTTAGTTGTAAGAACTTCATTCACACCTGAATCTTGGCTAGCTATTAACAAAACTTATCAAGAAATTTTAAAATTAAAAAATAATAATTTTAATGCATCAGACCTTCCTAATTTAACAGAATGGACTATCGAACAAGTAAATTTATTTAGAGGTTCATTAAGTTCTTTATTAAGAAACGATGGTTATAACTTTCTTTATTTAGGATTATTTGTTGAAAGGGCAGATAATTCTGCAAGATTATTAGATGTTAAATATTTTGTTTTACTACCTAAACCTCAATATATCGGAGGTAATATTGATAATATGCAGTGGAGTATACTCCTTAGATCTTTATCATCTTTTAGAGCTTTTCGTTGGGCATACGATGGTGATGTTACTTCTACAAAGATAGCTGATTTTTTAGTACTAAACAGTGATTGTCCAAGATCACTTAGTTTTTGTATACAAAACATAGTAAAACACTTAACAAATTTGACTTGCAGTCCTGAGAAAGTTAATAAAATTTATAATACCTTAAAAGATCTTAATATTAAAATTCAAGAAGAGAAAATTGAGTCAATTGTTGATTTTGGCCTTCATGAATTTGTTACACAATTTATTAATAAAATTTCAAGCGTAGATTCTGATATTCAAAAGGAGTTTTTTAATTAATGGAAATAATAATTGAGCATACAACTAAATATGAATATAAAAATCCTGTAGCTGGACTTATACAATCAACTAAACTTTATCCATCTGAATATAATGGTTTAAAAATTCTAGATTGGAATGTTCATCATGACTCTGCAGAAAAATCTGCAGTCTATAAAGATGGAGAAGCAAATAATATACAAAGTTTTACTAGCTTAAAAAAAGTAAAAAAAATTCAGTTTACTGTTCTTGGTAAAGTAGAAACTTTTGATACAAAAGGGGTTTATTTCAACCCAGATGATAAATTAGATCCTTGTGTTTATTTAAGGAATTCAAATTTAACTATTCCAGATGTAGACATAAAAAATTTAGCTTTAGAAGCAAAAAATGGTTTTAACAACGATGAAAGATTACTCATTTCTCACAATTTAATGAATTTAGTAAGAGAAAAAGTTGAATATAAACCTCTTTCAACAAATAATGAAACAACAGCTCAGGTAGCTTATAATCAAAAAAAGGGTGTATGTCAGGACCAAGCACACATAATGGTGTCAGCTGCTAGAACAATCAATATACCTGCTAGATATGTTAACGGTTACATGCATAATAATTCACATTCATCAGAATTTCAGTCAACACATGCATGGGCAGAATTTTTTATAAATGATCTTGGTTGGGTCGGTTTTGATCCTACAAATGGTTGCAGCCCTGATGAAAGATATATAAGAGTATCTTGTGGCCTTGATGCAAGTGAAGCTGCACCTATAAAAGGGGTATTCTACGGACATAATGGGCAAAACAATTTGATTGAAAACTTAGATATACACGTTCAAACACTTGAAAATAATTCTCAACAATAAAAAAATTTGTTAAGTTTCCAAAATAAAGAAGGAAAAATATGTACCAAAATAAAAAACAACTACAATTTATATGGATCTTTAAACCTGAACTTTCAGATGTTGCAAAGCGAGTAGCTGAAGATCATGTTAAATGGATGAATGAAACTCACACTAAAGAAGGAGAAAATGCTCTTATAGTATTAAATTGGTCAATCGGACCTGAATTTAAAGAAGGAGTCGAGACAGGAAACATTGCTCTTATTTTAACAGAAATTTATGAAAACCAGGCTGGAATAGATAATCATTTTATGCTTGCTCAAAATAATGGAAGTTATTTTAGAGATGATTTAGATGAATTTGCAAAAAATTGTGAACAAAGAGTAACTATTCATTCTTCAGATGTCATTCAATCAATATAAATTAGTATAAAACATAAATCTATATCTGATTTTTAAAATCATTTCTTCATTATAATCATTATTTAGCTTTATTTTATACATTACCTAGCCTATCTATATGATAATGGAAATTGAAAAAATTTTTAAAAATTTAATTTTAGCAGACTTTATTGTTATAATTTTAATGGTTATATCATCTATGTATCAACCATCTGAAATTTCAAATCTTTACGAAAATTTAAATGATGGATTATTATCTAATTTTGAAAATTTTTCTCGAATAATATCTATTAGTTTATTCTTTTTATATCTATTTACTTTAAATTTACTTTACAGATTTATATCTTATGGAAAATCTCTATATTTGTTTTTAGTTGTAGCTGGCATAGTTCTTAATTATTTTAGTGGTTCTGTTATTTATACTGCTTTTAGTGGGATGCTTGATCAAATTGGTGGATTGATTAGTGGTGCAATTTTGATTCTTTTATATTTTTCACCAGTTAAAGATAATTTTTGATAAGAAATATCTCAATTTTTCTGCAATCAAATCAATATTTATATATTTTTTTTAAATTTTAGATAAAATATCTAAATAGGTTGGTCAAAACCCTTGTAAAAAAAAGACCATAAATTTTATTATGGTAAAAACATTAGCTAAAATTATAATTGGTTTATTAAGTTTATGGGCAATTGCATTTATAATTGCAGAGATTATTGGTGTAACTATTTATTTTCCATTCACTATTGTTGAAAAACAAGAAATACCATATCATAGAATTACTTCAGTCAGATTAGCTGTTTTTCTAACTTTTGCTTACTTTGGTTTTAGATATCTTTTTTTTCAATCAGACAAACTTTATCCTATTCAGTTTTTAGAAATTTATATTAAATCACTTACAGTTTGTTGTTTATTTGTTTTTTACACTAGTCAAGTTGAATTTCGAGAATACTATTTTGTTTTATTCTTATTTATAATTTCATTAATCTTACATTTTGCATCAAGAAATAGGATAAGAAGTTATTTTAATTAAAACAAGCGGTTATTAAACCGCTTGTATTTTATTAGTAACCCTCAAATACTGTTCTAATAATAATTAAAATTAATCCAACTAATGGAAACATAACACCTCTTATATTTGGTGTGATTCCGTAATTATTTACGAGATTAAAATATCTAACTACTGAACTAATTAAAGCAATAGCAAAAAGCATAAACAAAAATGAATACCAGAATTTATATTGTACCACATTTTCTTCATAAGTATTCCCAGTAACATCAAAGGTTAATAGTATAGACATTAACAACATTGTTAAAAAAACTGCACCTAAAGGGCCTCTAAAAACTAATTTTGGCTCCTCATTCGAAAATCCTAATTCATTAAAAAATTTATCATTGAAATAAAATTGATAAATAATAAATAAATTAAAAAGCATAAATAAAACATGGAATGCAAATGCCATTGTTCCTCCAGCTTCTAAAATATATTCAGCCATAAAATCTCCTTTATTAATATAATAATCAAAAAATTGATGATTCTTTATAAAAAAGTTATTAAAGTAAATTAAAATGAAAAATATTTTAGTTACTGGAGGGTCAGGAAAAGCTGGTAGAGCGACAATAAAACTATTATTAAAAAATAATTATAATGTCTTCAATGTAGATTTAGTCAATCATCCTGAGTTAGAAGTTCCATTTACTAAAGTCGATTTAGAAAATTTTGGAGAAGCGATTGAGTCTGTATCTGAAATAGATGATCGTATTAATGGAATAGATGCGGTAATTCATCAAGCAGCTATTCCTGCCTCCGGTTTGGAAGCAAATCATAAAACATTCAGAGCAAATACTTTAAGCACTTATAATATATTTCAAGCAGCTAAAGTTATGAAAATAAATAATATTGTTTGGGCATCAAGTGAAACAGTTCTAGGTTTACCTTTTGATACTTATCCACCTTATGTGCCTGTTGATGAAGAATTTGAACCGCGTCCAGAGTCAAGTTATTCACTTTCTAAAGTAATGGGTGAAGAAATGGCAAGACAATTTTGTAGGAGAAATCTTGAAATGAAAATTATTGGTCTCCGTTATTCTAATATTATGGAAGAACATGATTACAAACAATTTAAATCATTTCAAAATGATCCATTTTTAAGAAAATGGAATTTTTGGGGCTATATTGATGCTAGAGATGTTGCACAAGCTTGTTTATTAGCAATGGAAAGCAAAATTAAAGGTGCAGATCATTTTATCATAGCTGCTGATGATACTGTTATGGAAGAAGATAATAAATCACTTTTAGACAAAGTATTTCCAAAGATTAATATTAAGGGTGATATTGGAAAAAATAAAACACTATTGAGTAATGAGAAAGCAAAAAATATTTTAGGTTTTAAACCTGAATACTCTTGGAAAAATTATATCTAAATATTTAAACTCATAATTCCTTCAGAATTAAAAGACAAAGGTATAGGATCACAAATTTCACCTATGAAATTTCCGTCTTTATCATCATGTAAAAAAGCCATAAAATAATAATCATTTTCTATTTGTATAATTCTTCCAGCATATAATTCTTCTTCAGCATCTGAAGTTAAAAAAGATCCTGGAGCAATTTTCCAGGGTCCATCAAAGTTATCTGATATTAAATAATGAGTGCCTCTTCTAATAGGACCGTTATAATTTTGTTTAAATTTATCAGACCAATCTTCAGGGTGATTACAAAATAAACAATACCATTTATTATTTACTTGAAAAATTTGAGGTACTTCAAGTTGACTAAATAACCCTCCAAAAAGTGGTTTAGTTGATTTCCAATCATAAAGGTTAGCTGACTCAGCCATTCCTATAACTCCACATTGATAAGGATCATTATTTATCAATGCCCTTGCTGTGTAAGCCATTATATATTTATTTTCTTTAGGATGTTTCATTACCCATGGATCTCTCATAGCTCGATCTTTCCAAAATCCATTTTCAGTAAATTCCAAGTAAATATTTGGATCTAAATGTAAAGCTAACCCATTTCCACATCTTTCAAAAGAGTAGGGGGAATTGCCTACTGCGTGACCTATTCTTTGCTTAACACCTTTTTCATTTTTATTTCTTCCAGTATAGAAGTAATGCCATTTAGAATTTTCTTTTAATATTGATCCTGTCCACACTGTATAATCATCAAAATTTTCTTTTTTTGAAGGTGATAAAACTGTTCCATAATAATCCCAGTTGATTAAATCTTTCGAGGTAGCAAGACCTTGAGTAACATTATTATGTCGTAAATCTGGATCTTTTAATAATTTATCTGCTTGTAAAAAATAACAGTACCATTTGTTATTATCATTTGCTAACCAGAAATCCCAAATCCATTTATCATTTATTTTTAACACAAATTATTTTAAGATTACTTGTGCAAATGATGCCGTATCTTCTAAAAATAAATATAATTCATTATTATACTTAATCATATCTCTAATTCTCTCACCTATTTCAATTCTTTTCATATTTATTATTTCTTTATTATCCTTTAGTTCAAAAAAATAAAGTGAACTATCTTTTAATGAGGCAACAACATAATGGTTTTTTTTATCTAAACCTACAATCTGTGAAATACCAATTGAAGGAACAAAATATTTAATTGGCTCAATAAAACCATAATCAGAATGAGATTTGTAAAGTGGATATTTTTCATATGTTTTCTGATTATATGAAGCATTCGCACCACCATAATGTTCTCCATAGCTAGAAATTGCCCATCCATAATTTGGGATTTCTTTTTGATTTAGTTTAATTATATTTATTTCGTCTCCACCTTGAGGTCCGTGCTCAGCTTCTATTAAAAAATTATCTTCTTTATTATAATATAAACCTTGAGGGTTCCTATGCCCCATACTAATTACTTTATAATTTTTAGAAACTTTATCGATCTCAATAACTTTACCAAACATACTATCTATTTTTTGAGTTCGGTGCCTGCTTCTAAAATCACCAGTAGAAAAATATACTTTATCATTTTCTAAACTGATTACTCTACCACCTGATTGATGAGCATTAAATTCTTCATCAATATTATCATAAAAATGTACACATTCTTCGGAGGTAAAAAAATTATCAAATTCAATAAATTGATAATTCATTTTTCCAAAAATTAAACTTGTATTCCAACAATTATTAGAAACTTCTCTTGTATAAGAAACATAAATTTCATCATTGTAAATTTCAATGTCTTTTACAGAAAACCATCCTCCTTCAAGCCAATCAAAATCGTGAATTCGGGATTTTTTAAATTGCTCTATACCAATAAATTCGCTGATATTTGTTTTAATTTGTTGAAAAAAAAGATCACTTTTTATGTTATTTATTTCAATATTTGAAAATCCTAAAATTCCACTTGCAGAAATGATGATTAAATTATCATTATGAATTTCTAAATATCCACTTCCAGGATATTGATTTGCTATGCCATACATAAATATATTTGATGTTGGGCCAAAAATATTTACATCAATAGTGTTATTTGAAAAGCTATGTTCTGAATTATAACTATATTCAAGATTGCTAGAATTATTTATCAAACTAATATCAAATTCATACGGATCAAATTGTGTTAATAATTTTTCTAGTAAAAGACTGTCATATTCAAGATAGGGCCTATCTTCCATCAAATCTTGAAAAGCTTCCTCGTATAAAATTCTTCTTTTATCGATTTGGTTACGATCTTTTCTTAACTCTTTAATTTGCTTTTCCAATTTGACAGCATTTTTATGTGGAAGAATGTAATTATAAACAAAATTTTTAATTTGATCATTCGTTTGAATATTCGTTATTTTGAAGTCAAAAATAAAATTAATTACTAGAAATAACAATAATATTCCAAGAAAATAAAATCTAAGAAATCTCATATCTTAAATTTATTTATAATTATTAAATTTACAATATTATTTTTAAATTATATTTTGTTATAAACTTTACCATTGCTAAGATAATGATAAATATTTTGAGAACAAATAACAGCCATCTTTAATCTTGTTTCATTAGTTCCACTAGCATTATGAGGTGAGAGTATAACATTTTTAAGCTTATAATAGTCTTTATGTATAGCTGGCTCATTATTAAATACATCTAAAGCTGCACCAGCTATTTTATTTGTTTTTAATGATTTTAGTAAATCATTTTCATTTACTACAGAGCCCCTTGAAACATTAATAATCAATGATGATGGACTAAGGAAATTAAGAACATATTTATTTATTAAATTTTTAGTTTTTTCACCTCCAACACAAGTTACTACCATTATATCTATATTTTTTGCCATAATTTTTAAATTTTTATAATATTTATATTTTAAATTTTTTTTATTTGGACCATGATAAAAAACATTCATTGAAAGACTGCTAGCTCTTTTAGAAAAAGCTTTACCTATGGCACCCATTCCAACAACACCGATAGTTTTATTTGTAAGACTAGTAGAGAGAGTGAATGGTTTTTTTATCCATTTTTTATCTAAAATAAAATTATGACCTTGATAAATTTTCCTAGATAAAGATATCATTAATCCCAAGGCTAAATCGGCAACATCGTTCGTCAAGACTTTAGGTGTATTTGTAATTATAATTTTATTTTTTTTGCAGTAATCTAAATCCACTCCAGAATAACCAACTCCAAAAACCGAAATAATCTTTAAATTTGGAAATTTTTTAAGAAATATTTTATTACAATCAAATCCACCATTAACAACAATTGCATTGTATTTTTTATATTCAAATTTTTTATTTTTTACCCATATGCAATCTACATTAAAATTTTTTTTAAAAACATATGCGAAATCTTTAAGAATAATATCTGGTATAAAGATATTAAATTTCATTTTGATTTATACTTTACTTGAATTTGACCAAAGATTTATATTTTCTTCTTTTGCGTATTTATTTATTTCCTTTAATTCAGAATTACTAAAAATTAGATTATTTTGACTATCTAAACACTCGTCTAATTGCTTAACTGTTCTTGCTCCAATTAGAGCGGATGTCATAGTTGGATGACGGAGTATCCATGAAAGGGCCATTTGAGGTAAAGATTGTCCTCTTTTATTTGCAATTTTTGTTAACTCTTTAATTTTAAATAAATAACTTTTTGTAATCATTTTTTTATCAAGTGATGAATTATCTGAAATCCTTGATACTTTAGGTATTTTTTTTAAATATTTTCCCGATATCATTCCTTGGGCAAGAGGAGAAAATGCAATACAACCTATACCTAATTTTTTTAATGTAGATAATAAATCTTTTTCCACCCATCTATTAATCATGGAGTAAGATGGTTGATGAATTAAACAACTAATACCTCTATCTTTTAATAATTTGTTCATTTTAATTGTTTGTTTTGAGCTATATGATGAAATTCCTACGTATAAAGCCTTACCACTTCTAATTGATTGGGCTAGTGCATCTGCTGTCTCTTCTAAAGGTGTTAATGGATCAAAACGATGAGAATAAAATATATCTACATATTCTAGTTTCATTCGTTTTAGACTTTGATCAAGGCTTGCATTTAAGTATTTTTTTGAGCCCCATTCACCATATGGGCCATCCCACATGTGATAGCCTGCCTTACTTGATATTATCATTTCGTCTCTATATTTTTTAAAATCAGAGTTCATAACTTTCCCAAAATTTTCTTCTGCAGATCCTGCTGGTGGACCATAATTATTCGCTAAATCAAAATGAGTTATACCGCGATCAAATGCTCTAAAAAGCATTCTCTTTGCTTCTTTTGACATAGATTTTTTCCCACCAAAGTTATGCCAAAGACCAAGTGTAATAGGGGGTAAAAGTAATCCACTATTTCCACATCTTCTGTAGGTTAATTTTTGATATCTTTTTGTGCTAGCTTTGTAGGGCATACTTAAAAATAATTATAAAAATTTATATAATAATATATAAAATAAATAAATGACTGACTTGCAATTGTATGCTTATTTAGGAGGATTTGTAGCTTTTGCAATTGGATGTTACGTATATTATCTCTCTAGAAATAAAGAACTAAATGATCAACAGATTAAAAATAGAAAAAGAGTTATGAATTTTTTTTTAATTATAGCTTTAGTTTGTGTTGGCTACTCGTGGTTGTAAATATAAGAGATAACTTTTGAAATATTATATTGCAATTGATGCTGGGACTTCAGTAATAAAGACTGTAATTTTCAATACAAATTTCAAACACATAAATTCTCATAGTGTTAAAAACCCAGTATTAACGGATAAGTTTGGTAAATCTGAAATTGAAATGGAAAAATTTTGGTCACTTACCGCAAAATGTATTAAACTTTTAATAAAAAAATCTAAAATTCAGTCACAGTCAATTGTTGGTTTAGGCATAACTGGAAATATGGTTGGGTTTTGGTCTATTAATAATAAAAATAAACCAGTAAGAAATGCAATTTTGTGGAATGACACAAGAAGTCAAAAAATTTTCACTAATAAAAAAATATTTGATCAAATTTATAAAATTACAGGCTCTATCACACAATATGGCTGTACTATACCTATCCTAAAGTGGATGACTAAATTTGAAAGTGAAAATTTAAAGAAAATTAAATACATCTTAACGTGTAAAGATTGGTTAAGATTTAAATTAACAGGGAATATAAATAATGATGAAACAGAAGTTTCAGTATACCCAGGAGATATAAAAAATAAAAAATTATCAAAAAAAATCTTCAAAATTTTTAACCTAAGTACTAAATATTTTAAACTTTTCCCAGAAATAAAAAAATCAAATGAATTAGGAGGATACGTTACTAAGAGTGCATCAAAATTAACAAGTTTAAAAGTTGGTACTCCAGTCATTATAGGATGTGGTGATGTAATAGCTTCTATTCTAGGTGCTGGTGGAATTAATCATAACAAAAAAATAAGTATTATTGGAACTACATGTCATAATATCATAGTTAAAAATAATTCGAAAATTTCTCAAGATGGTTCAGGTTTATTTTTTGCTTCTTTAAATAATACATGGTTAGAAACTAAAATAAATGTTGCAGGTACAACTAATATTGATTGGGTCATTGATAATTTTTACAAAAATCCAAAAAAGTATACTGAAAAAATTAAAATAATTAATAATTTTGAAAAAAAATATTTAACTTTTAAATATCCAGAAAATTCATTGATATTTCTACCTTATATAAATTATGGAGGATCAATATCTCCATTTGTGAATTTAAATTCTAAAGCTGAAATTTTTGGCATTTTACCACATCATAATAATTTTGATGTTATGACTGCTTGTTATGAAGGTTTAGCATTATCTATTAAGGATTGTTATGCGAATAAAATTAAAACTAAGGACAGTCTTTATCTTGCAGGCGGTGCATCAAAAAGTAAAGTTTTACCTCAATTAATTTCAAATATTTTAAATACTAAAGTTAAAATTTTGAATAATTCCGAACTAGGTGCATTAGGTATTTCATTCTTAATTAACAGTTATTTACATAAAAAAGATTTAAAAAATTTAATTAATGATCACCAAAATATTGGTCATATTTATACACCACAAAGAAAACATTCCAAATATCTTAATAATAAATATCAAAAATATAAAAAATTAAGAGAGTCATTGAATAATATTTGGTGAAAGTCTTAAATTTAGTTGATAATATTAGTATATTGATATTAAAATATTAATCATAAATTAAGTGAGGAAATATGAATAAAATATTACTTTTTTTTATTACAATTCTATTCTCTTTAAATGTTTACGCAGTAACAAATGTTACTTTTTGGCATATGGAAGGAGTTCCACATAGAGTTGATAGAATTCAAACATTAATTGATGAATTTAATTCTGCTAATCCAGATATTAATGTAACGCAAGAAGTTCAAAACTGGGGAGAAATTTATGCTAAAGCTCCTGCCTCTGTTGCGGCTGGCACTGCACCAGAAATACTAGTTGGTATTCCAGATTTTACTCCTATTCTTGCTGATATGGGTGCAGCACAACCCGTTGAGGATTTTGTTGCTGAACTAGATGCAAAATATGGTTTTTACCAAAAAGCACTCGATCAATATACTTACAATGGTCATACTTGGGCTGTTCCTTTATGGAACATGGGTTTATCACTATGGTATAGAAAAAGTGATTTTGAAGCGGCTGGAATAGAGCCACCAAAAACTTGGTCTGATTTAAAGAAAGCTGCTAAAGCTCTGACTAAAGATGGAGTTTATGGAATAGGCCTTCCTGGCAATAAACAGCTTTATACTGATCAAACAATCTATAGTTTTATGGTTAATTCAGGTGCAGAAGAAATTTATAATTCTGATGGTACTCTAAGATTTGATAATCCTCAAACTGTAGCAGCATACGATGTTTATAAAGAATTATATCAATATTCAGCTCCTGATGCAGCAAACTGGACTTGGGGCGAAGCTGAAGCTTGTTTTGCAAGTAAAGGCTGTGCAATGATATTACAGTTTACTGTTATCTCTACATATGATTCACAAGCAGGTGGAGATGCTAGTGACTTAGGTGTAATTCAAATACCTCACGCAAATGGTAAAGCTCATAGAGCTGGAACTGTTTCATATGTAAATTCTGCAATGATAATGACAGCAGATGAGGCAAAAATGGAAGCTTCTAAAAAGTTTCTAAGTTTCTTAATGGAGCCTGGAAATTATGGAAGATTCATCAACATGGAGCCAGGATTATTTTTACCAATAACTGAAGCTGGAAGTAAAGATTCAACTTATTGGGATGATCCGGTTGTTGTAAAATATAAATCACAAGTAGAAACAATGTTAGACAATTCAACAAGAGGAAGTCTATTTGGTTTTACAAATGGTAATACTTTTACAAGCATATCATCTATATCTGCTCAGAATTTATTAGCTCAAACTCTTCAACTAACTTTAATCGATGGCAAAAGTGCAAAAGATGCAGTTAGTGAAGGTATGGAAATAATGACTGAAGCTATTGAGTAATTAAAAACTTTTCAGCACCTCTTATAGAGGTGCTGTAATTTCTGTGAAAAAAAATAATATTGAAGGCTGGTTGTTTGTATCTCCATTAGTTATTTGGATTTCCCTTATCATTTTAGTTCCAATTTATATAGCATTTGAATTAAGTTTATTTAATGTCAAGATAATTGGTACATCAGGCAAATTTGTAGGTATTGATAATTACATAAAATTATTTGGTAAATCAAAATTTGTAAATGCCTCATTAAACAGTTTTTACTGGATAATTGGGAATGCAATCTGCCAGACATTTTTTGCATTTACTATTGCTTTAACAATAAATTATAATTTTCCTGGTAAAAAAATTATGGCTAACTGGATTATTTTGTCATTTATTATT
>CACBPV010000026.1 GCA_902541215.1 uncultured Alphaproteobacteria bacterium
CTATCTGGTGGAGTAGACTCATCTATTATTGCAACTTTATTAAGCCAAATTAATAAAAATATTGATACTTTTACTGTTAAATTTGATAATTCAGAATATGATGAATCAAATTTTGCTAATGAAATATCTTCATATCTGGGATTAAAAAATCATAAATTAAGTATAACAAAATATGAAATTGAAGATTGCATTCCTTTATTATCTAAAATTTATACTGAACCTTTTTCAGATTCTTCACAGATTCCAACATTTCTCATAACAAAAAAAATAAAAGAACATGCAACTGTCGCATTAGGTGGAGATGGGGGTGATGAATTATTTGGAGGATATAATAGATATTTGTATTATAATAAATATAAAAAATTACTAAATGTTACGCCTATTTTTTTGAGAAAAATTTTGAAGAAATTAGATTCTTCAAAAATTAAATCACCTATAATTCAAACTATTCTTAATAATTTAATTAAAAATGAAACAGGAAATAATATAAATAGGAACAAAAAAATTTTAGAAAAATTATTATTAATTGAGGATGGCCAAACTTTTTATGAATCAATGATAAATCAAAATTTACCTAAAGATTTTTTTAATAACATAAATAATACAAATAAGAGTAGAATTAAATATATGTTTGATCTTGATAAAAAAAATTATGAACAACAAATGATGAATAATGATATTAATTATTATTTACCAGATGATATTTTATGCAAGGTTGATAGAGCATCAATGTATAATAGCTTAGAGGTTAGGTCACCTTTCTTATCAAGAGATCTAATTGAATATTCATATACAATTCCTCTAGAATTTAAAATTTATAAAGGAGAATCAAAAATAATTTTAAAAAAAATTCTTGAAAAATATTTACCAAAAAAATTAATTTATAGACCAAAAAAAGGATTTGCTGTTCCTATAAGAGATATGTTAAAAAATGAGCTTAAAGATTGGTCCAGCGATCTATTATCAAAAAAAATTATTCAAAAGTATAATATTTTAAACTATGAAGATGTTAAAAAAATACACAATGATCATATTAATGATAAGCAAAATAATGAACATATACTATGGTCAATAATTCAATTGAATCAATGGTTAATTCATGAAAAAATCTAAGATAATTTTTGTTGCAGGTTGCGGTGGGATGCTTGGTGATTCAATATATAATGTATTCAATAAAGAATATCATATGCATTGTACAGATATAAATGTAAATGAAAAATGGTTAAAATTTCTTGATTTTCGAAATTATACTGAATACGATAATATAGTAAAAAATATAAAACCTGATTATTTATTTCATATAGGAGCATATACTGACCTTGAATATTGTGAATTAAACAAAGAAGATGCATTAGAAACTAATTTTTATTCAGTAAAAAATGCTGTCAAAATTGCTAATAATTATAATTGTCAATTAATATTTATTAGTTCTGCGGGTGTCTTCGATGGCACAAAAAATACATATTATGACGAAGATTTACCTATTCCAATTGGTCACTATGCCAAAACAAAAGCTTTAAGTGAAGAATATATAAAAAAAAATTCAAATAATTATTTAATTATAAGACCTGGATGGATGATGGGTGGTGGTCCAAAAAAAGATAAAAAATTTGTAAACAAAATTATTAAACAGATCAAAAATAATATTAAAACTTTAAATGTTGTTTCTGATAAACTAGGTACACCTACATATACATATGATTTTGCAAATAATTTGAAATTAATATTAAGAAATAATTTAAATGGTGTATTTAATTTAGTTTGTGAAGGACAAACATCAAGATTAGAGGTTGCACATGAGATTTTAAATATTTTAAATTTACAGCAAAAAATAAATATTAAAGAGGTAGAAACAAATTTTTTTAAAAATGAATATTTTGCAAAGAGACCTTTTTCAGAAAGACTTGTAAACAAAAAATTAAATGATTTAGATTTAAATATAATGAGAAATTGGAAAATTTGCTTAAATGAATATTTAATAAATAATTTTTCTTTATGAAAGTATTATTATTAGGTCATAATGGTCAATTAGGAAAAATATTAAAAAATAAACTTCAAAAAAAAATTAATATTTATGTTGATAAAAAATATAACAAGAAAATTATAGAGAAAAAAAATTTTATAAATCTTTATAACGAAATTAAACCAGATATAATTTTAAATTCTATTGCATATACAAAAGTTGATAATGCAGAAAAAAATAATGAAGCATTTAAAATTAACTCAAATTTTATTGAAGAAATTGGAAAAATTATATCTAGAGAAACACTGTTTGTTCATTTTTCTACTGATTATGTTTTTGATGGATTAAAAAAAAACCCTTACTTAATTACAGATAATCCTAAACCAATAAATAATTATGGGAAAAGTAAGTTAGAGGGTGAAAAATATATACAAAAATTAATGAATAATTATATTATCATTAGAACATCAGCTTTGTTCAGTTCTTCAGGTACTAATTTTGTAAAGAAAATGTGTGAATTAATAGATAATAATAAAGAAATAAATGTAGTTAACGATCAGTATTTTGTTCCAACACCTTGTGATGACTTAGCTAATATAGTTTATAAAATTTTATTAAATTATAATAAAAAAGATATTTATAAAGATTTATTTCATTTTGTTGGATCAGGTAGTTCTCTTAGTTGGTATGAATTTGCTAAATTAATTAATAAAAATTTAGGATCAAGAAATAAAATTACTTCAATATCTAGTTATGAATTAAATTTACCTGCAAAAAGACCAAAGTATTCTGTTCTTTCAGATAAATTAATAAGAAATAAATATTCTTTTGATGAGCAGTCATGGGAAATTTTTTTGAAACATGTGATAAAAGAGATTAAAAGTTGATACCGTATTTTTTCATTTTTAGTATACCTATAATTGCATCTTTGTTTCCACAAGTCTCATCAAAAAAAGTTTTTTTATTAGGGTGGGTGTCATATTTAATTTTAGTTTTTATTTTTTTAGCCTTAAGAAATAATGTTGGGGGAGATTGGACAAATTATGTTTATATTTTGAATAATAGAATTGAAAATTTTAATTTTTTAAAATTTGAATATAGGTCTGAATATCTATTTGAACTTTTATTATGGCTTATTAAAAAATTAAATTTAAATATTTATTACTTTTTTTCATTTTCTTCTCTAATATTTTTAATCGCTTTATCAATAATTTGTCTAAAGCAAAATAATCCATGGTTGGGGTTAGTAATTTCATTTCCTCTTTTAATAAATATATTGAGCATTGGTTATACAAGACAATCAATTGCATTTTCATTTTTAATCTTTGGAATTTATTCTTTATTTAATAAAAAAAATTTTCTTTTTTTTATATTTATAATTGTTGGGAGTTTATTTCATAAATCTTTAATTTTTTTCTTAATTCTTCCAATTTTTACTATAGATTCATTACAAAAAAAATTTATATTTTTATCTATAATTCTTTCTATTTTTTTAATATTTTATTCATTAACTTATACAGAAATAAATAGATTAGTTTTTATTTTTTTAGGAGATGGTATATATTTTGAATCAAAAGGAGCATTTTTAAGGTTACTGTTTCATTCAATTATTTGTTTATTATTTTTATTTTTTTCTTCTAAATTAAAACTACCAAAAAAGGAGTTAATTGTTTGGAGGTTTTTTGCTTTGATATCCATACTTTTGTTCCCTTTAGTTTTTAAATATTCTAGTTTTGCTGATAGATTGATTTATTATTTTTATCCACTACAAATAATATTTTTTACAAGATACTATTTAATTTTTAAAAATGATTTAAAATTTTTAAGTATTTTATTAACAATCATTATTTACGTAACATTGTATATCTTTTGGATTTATAATGCCACGCATTTTAATTCATGGTTTCCTTATAACAACATATTATTTTTATGAAAATTTTAATAATATCTAACTCACTATGGAATTTGTATAATTTCAGAAGAAATTTAATAATCAAATTAAGTAACAACAAAGATTATGATATTCACATAGTATGTGAACAAAGTTTAAATATACTTGACAACTTAGATATCAATAAAAACAATATTAACTTTATAAAATTTAATAGTAATTCTTTAAATATTTTTTATAACATAATACTATTTATTAAAATTTATAAATTAATTTTAAGAATTAAACCAGATATTGTACTTTCATTTACAATAAAACCAAATATATTTAGTTCTATAATTTGTAAATTTCTAAGAATCAAAAATATTGTAAATATTACTGGTCTAGGTACAGTTTTTTTACAAAATAAAATTAAATTTAAAATATTTAAATATATATATAAATTTGCATTATCTAAATCTAGTTTAATATATTTTCAAAACAATCATGATAATTTATTTTTTAAAAAAAATAATATGATTTCATATAATAATAAATTCAAAATTATTCCAGGATCAGGAATAGATTTAAAAAAATTTCATTTCTACAAATATAAAAAAAAACAAACAATTAATTTTTTTTTTATTTCAAGATTAATTTTTGAAAAAGGAATAATTGAATTGTTTGATTCAATTAAAATTATTAAAAAAAAATATAATCATGTTTTTTTTAATATTGTTGGAAATATAGATATAAATAATAAATCATCTATTGATCCTCAAATCTTAATAAATATGCAAACATTAAATTTGATTAAATATTATAAATTTACAAATGATGTAAAAAGAAAAATTAAAGAAAGTGATTGTATTATTTTGCCTTCATATAGAGAAGGAACATCGAGAATTTTATTAGAAAATGCCGCAATGGGTAAACCAGCAATTACAACGAATGTTCCAGGTTGTAATAATGTTATTTTAGATAATTATAATGGCTTATTATGTAATCCTAAAGATTCTAATTCCTTAACTCAAGCTATTGAAAAATTTATAAATTTAGATTTTAAAACTAAAGAATTATTTGGTATTAATGCAAGAAAGCATATTGAAAATAATTTTGATGAAAAATATGTTATTAATAATTACATTAATGATATAAATAAAATTAGTGAATTTAACCGAACCTGATATATCAATTGTTTCTCCTTGTTTTAATGAAGAAGAAAATATAATTACATTTATTGAATCAGTTAATAAAAATTTAACTAAAATTTCTAAAAATTATGAAATAATTATTGTAGATGATGGATCCACTGATAATACTTGGTCAATTATTAATGAAATTAAATTAAAGTATGGGAAAAAATTAAAAGCAATAAAATTTACAAGAAATTTTGGACATCAAAAAGCTTTAATTTGCGGTATTAGAAAAGCATCAGGAAATAAAATACTAACTATGGATAGTGATTTGCAACACCCTCCAAATTTAATACCCTCTCTCTATAAAGAATTACTAAAAGACGAATACGATATCATATCATGTACTAGAATAGTTCATTCTCTTAGTATTAAGTATTTTTTTTCCAATATTTTTTACTACTTTTTTAATATAATCTCTAAAAATAAAATTAAAAAAAATGTTTCTGATTTTAAAATTTTTAAGAAAGATATTAAAAATGCTTTAGAGTCAATTAATGAAAAAAATCTTTTTTTAAGAGGAGTTATTCCTTGGCTTGGTTATAAAGAAAAAACAATAACATATAAGCTCGAAAAAAGAAAAAAAGGTGAATCTAAATTAGGTTTTAAACATCAATTAAGTTTTTCATTTGATGCAATATTTGGGTTTTCTTTTTTACCAAGAAGATTTTCATTTTATATATCTTTTTTATTTTTTTTATTATTTATCATTTTATTATTTATTGGAGTTACTAATAATTTTAAACTTATTAATGATACTTTCCTATATTTTACATTTTTATTTGTTGTTTTAGTTTTATTTTCAATATTCTTAGGATTAGGAATTGTTACAGAATATTTAGCTCGTATTTTGGAGCAAACTCAAAATAGGCCTGATTATGTTATTAAAAAAGAAATATAACAAAATTAATTTTATTAATCTTTTTTTTTTAATAATTATAACTTATTTAGTTTATGATACTGGTATTCATTCAGATGACTACACAATAATAGAGGTATTTGAATACAACTATTTACAAAATTTATTCAACTTTAAGACATTGGGTCAAAATATTTTTGCACCTGGAAATTATTACCTAATTTATTGGATTTATTATTTTGCTGGTAATGAGCATATATTTTTATATGAAATCTGTAAAATAATTATATGTTTTTTATCTTTCCTAATGATTTACCTTTTTTTTAGTGATTATTTTGAAAAAAGAATTTCTTCTCTTATTTCTTTCTTGTTTATTTTTTATCCTGTACACGATTCAATCAATTATTGGTTAATGACATGCGGTTTTATACTGACTTTAAGCTTATCCATGTTTGCTGTATATTTAGTAAAAAGAGATTATTTTAAATTAAGTTTTTTTATTTCTCTACTAGGTTCATTTACATTCTATTCGTCACCACCTTTTGTATTAGGATTAGGTTTTATTTTTTTATATAGAAAACAATATTTTAAACTTTTAATTATAATTGCACCAATATTTATTTATTTAACTTATTATTTATTTTTGAAATTTTACTTTGATAATTATTCTTTTGATAACAAGATAAATAATAATATAGGCTATATAAATTTTTTTCTAAATTTTATATTACAAGTAATTTCTGCTATTGATACTCAATTTGGAATAAATTTTTTTTTAAAAATTTTTTATTCATTTAGTAATTTTAATTTTTATATTATTATTTTCCTACCTTTAATTTTTATTATTTATTTTTTTAACATTAAACCGATTAAAATTAAAAAAGAGCTAATTTTTTCATTTTTAATTATAATTTTAATATCATTAATTATGTTTTCTTTTTCAGGTCGATATTTTCATTCATCATTTAACTTAGGTAATAGAACTGTAATATATAGTAGTTTTGTTTTATTTTTTATTTTAGCTTATTTGAGTAAACATAGAATATTGTACATTTTTTTTATATCTATAATTTTTATATCTATTTTTAATTTATCTAATCATTGGAAAGTATGGAATAACAAACAAAATAATATTATTAACAATTTAAAAACTAATCAAGACTTATCAGTATTAAATACCGATTATGTTTTTTTTATAAATAATGGATATAGTTCTTTGGGAAAGTTTTCACATATCGATTTTATTATTACGCCATGGTTACTAAATACAATTACTAATAATATGAATTTTAAATCAATATATTTAAATTCTAATGTAATTGTAAAATCTAAAAAAATATATAATAAAAAATATAAAAGTTACTATCCTTTATATGATATAAATTATGTCTATGATACTGAAAATAATACCCTTTATAAATTATCAAAAAGTCAAATGATTAATTTAGTTTCTAACTTTGAAATCGAATTAAGACATTGGACTCAAATTGTTTTAAATAATAAAAACTTATTTTTAATAAATAAATTTGAAAATTTAAAATATTTATATGAATAAAAATAAATTGTATTTTAATTCTCCCATTGGTGTAATAGGATTGGGTTATGTAGGTCTTCCCTTAGCTTATGAATTAAGTAAAAAATATTTTGTCCAAGCCTTTGATAAATCTTTAGATAGGGTTTCACAACTTATGAAGAATATAGACAAAACAAATCAAATTACAAAAAAAAAATTAATTAAAATTTCTAAAAAAATTGAATACTCATCTGATATAAAAAAATTAAAAAACTGCAAAATTTATATAATAGCTGTACCAACACCGGTATATAGTAATAAAAAACCTGATTTAAGAAATTTAAAATCTATTTCTAAGAATATATCTAAAATAATCAAAAAGGACGATATAATAATATATGAATCAACTGTTTATCCTGGTGTTACTGAAGAAATCTGTGTACCTTTACTTGAGAAATTTTCAAATTTAAAATTAAATAAAGATTTTTATGTTGGTTATTCACCAGAGAGAATCAATCCTGGTGATAAAACAAGACAACTTACTGATATTGTAAAAATTACATCTGCTTCAAACAACTACTCTTTGAATATAATTAATAAGTTATATAATTCTATTATTAAGGCAGGAACAAAAAAAGTTAGTTCTATTAAAATTGCTGAATCAGCTAAAGTAATAGAGAATGCACAAAGAGATATAAATATTGCATTTATGAATGAATTATCAATTATTTTTGACAAAATGAATATAAATTTCAATGAAGTGCTTGATGCATCTAAAACAAAATGGAATTTTCTTAATTTTGAACCAGGTTTAGTTGGTGGTCATTGCATAGGTGTTGATCCTTATTATTTAGCCTATAAGTCAAAAAAAATTGGTTATAACCCAAAGATTATTTTGTCAGGAAGAACAATAAACAATAATGTAATTATAAGAATTGTAAATGTTATTATAAAAAGAATGACATTTAAAAAAATTAAAATTAAAAAATCTAAAATTCTTTTTTTAGGTTTTTCATTTAAGGAAAACGTTGGTGATATTAGGAATTCACTTACTATTGATATTGCTAATAAATTACAAAAAAAAGGTTCAAAAATATTTTTACATGATCCATTAGTTGATAATAAATTTATTGATAAAAAATTAATTAATTTAAAAAAACTTCCTAATACAAAATTTGATGTAGTAATATTAACGGTTCCTCATAAAAAAATTTTAAGTTATGGAAAAAAAATAATATTAGAACTAGTAAAAAAAAATGGAATTTTTATTGATTTAAAAAACAAAATAAAGACAAAAAAATCAGAATTTTCTCTTTAAATCCTATCTAAAGCGTTTAATAAATTATCTGTGTCTTTTTCACTATTATAGTGAACCATACTTATTCTAACAACTCCATCTTTAGTATCTATTCCTAATCCCTCTAGACATCTCCAAGCATAAAAATTATCATTTCTTGTTGCAATTTGATTTTTCAATAAAATATTAGAAATTTCTTTAGAAGATTTTTTGTCTGAATAAAAGGATATTGTTGGCGCACGATTTTTATTAATTATTTTATTTTTTCCTATTAAATTAAAATCTTCTCTTTCATCTATATAATTTAAAACTGGATTAGCTATTTTTTCTTCATGTTCACAAATAAGATTATTTACTTTTTCAATTTTTTCTAAAATGTTTAAATTTATATTTTCAAAATGATGATTAAATAAATTTTCAAAATATTCATAAATTCCAATTAATGAAACTAACTCTTCGTGGTTAGGTCCACCAGGATTAATTGTATATGGATATTTTCCTTCTAAAAATTCATGATTTTGATTTGGCAAATCTTTTAATATTTCTTTTTTCCCATATAACAGAGCAAGATGAGGGCCATAAGTTTTATATAAGCTGAAAGTATAAAAATCTACATCTAAGTCTTTTACATTGGGGAAACCATGAGGAGCATAAGAAACACCATCGCCAATAACAATAATATTATTTTTATGAGCAATTTTTGTAATTTGTTTTAAATTATTAATAGAACCCACAATATTTGAACAATGTGTTACGGCTAATATTTTAGTTTTTGAAGTAATTAATTTTTCTAAATCAGATATTTTTAATTCATGATCACTGGCATTAAATCTCCATTCAACTATTTTCGCTCCATCTTCTTTTAGTTTTCTCCATGGACTAATATTTGCTTCATGATCTTGATTGGTTACTATAACTTCATCACCTTTATTTAAATATTTTTTTAAAGCTTTTGATAAAACATATAAATTAATTGAAGTAGAGCCACCAATAAGAATTTCATTTTCATCTGCATTGATCATTTTTGCAAACAAATTAGTTGCTTTATCCATATTTTCACCAGCAATTTTAGACATTGGATATTCAGCATAAGGCTGTACTTTAGTAGATGTCATAAACTCAGTTAATTTATCAATTACATTTTTTGGAACATAACTTCCTCCTGCATTTTCAAAAAAAGACCAGTCTTTGCAAAGAGGATCTTTAAATGCAGGAAATTGCGATCTTACATAATCTATATCGAGTTTAATATTTTCTAGTGTCAATTTTTCCTCTTATTGTATATTCTTTTATTCTAATATAGAAAAAAATAAATGTATAATTGAATTAAATATATTTTTCATAATGATTAATAAACGCAAATTTTATATAAATGGAACTTGGATTAATCCAATTATAAATAATGATTTTGAGGTTATTAATCCCTCTAATGAACACCCTTACGCTTATATCTCCCTAGGCTCTAAAAAAGATGTAGATCTGGCGGTCAATGCAGCAAAAAAAGCATTCATTACATGGAGTCAGGTAGATAAAAAAGAAAAGATTAGTTTACTAGAAAATTTACTTAAGATTTATAAAAGTAGATGGGATGAAATAACGCAAACAATGTCTGCAGAAATGGGAGCGCCATTAGATTGGTCTTCATCAGCACAAACTTCTTCAGGAGCAGATCATATTGAAGATTTCATTTTGAGATTAAAAAATTTTGAATTTGAAAAAAGATTTAATAAAAATTCCAATAATTATATTGTTTACGAACCGATTGGAGTATGCGGTCTTATTACACCGTGGAATTGGCCTATCAATCAAATCACTTTAAAAGTAATACCTGCTTTAGCAACTGGTTGCACTATGATATTAAAACCTTCAGAAATTGCACCCATGTCAGGGCTCATTTTTGCGGAAATAATTCATGAAGCAGGTTTCCCTCCTGGTGTTTTTAATTTAGTAAATGGTGATGGAGATGGTGTAGGTGCAGATCTATCATCTCATAAAGATATTGATATGATATCGTTTACTGGATCAACGAGAGCAGGAAAACTTATTTCTAAAAATGCAGCAGATACTATTAAAAGAGTTTGCTTAGAATTAGGAGGTAAGGGGGGTAATATTGTTTTTAGTGATTCACATCCAGAAGCAGTAAGAGAAGGTGTTAGGAATATTATGAGTAATTCTGGTCAATCTTGTGATGCACCAACAAGAATGCTAGTTGAAAAATCAATCTATAACAGAGCAATAGAAGAGGCGGCTGATGAAGCAAATAAAATCAAAGTTGATATTGCTTCTAAGAAAGGAAATCATATAGGTCCAGTTATTTCTAAAACACAGTATGATAAAATTATTGATTTAATTAATAGTGGTATAAATGAGGGGGCTACACTCGTAGCTGGAGGTCCTGAAAAACCAAATGGTTTAGAAAAAGGTTACTTTGTAAAGCCAACAATTTTCACAGATGTTACAAATGATATGAGAATTGCAAAAGAGGAGATTTTTGGGCCAGTATTATCTATAATTCCGTTTGAAGATGAAGATGAGGCTGTATCAATTGTAAATGATACATCCTATGGTTTAGGAAACTATGTTCAAACTCAAGATAAAGAAAAGGCAAAAAGAGTAGCAAGAAAATTTAGATCTGGAGGTGTCTACATAAATGGAAATAGTGCAGAACCTGGAACTCCTTTTGGGGGTTACAGACAATCTGGAAATGGAAGAGAGGGAGGAGATTGGGGTTTAGAAGAATATTTAGAAATTAAAACTATCTGCGGATGGGAATGATCTAAACTTTAATATTATTAAAATAATTTAATCTTCCTATTATTTCATCTCTTTCAACATAATATCCTTGAAGATGTCTATTTCCAGAGTTTGGATCAAATTCAGTCCTGCCATGTAATACTCTTCTGTTGTTAAAACAAAATATATCACCTGCTTCTAATCTAAAATCAATTTTAAATTTTTTGTTTTGAAGTAGTGATGCAAAATATTGGTACGCTTCATAAAATTTTTTCATTTCTTTTGGATCAACATCGACTGCTCCCATTGCAGCCATACTAAATCTAATATCATTGAAATCATTATCTTTTGTAAGTGTTATTATTGGTGAATGAAGAATTCTGACAGCTTTTTGAGTATAATCCGTATCTTTGAATTTAACGTAAGTTTTTGTTAAAATATTAAAAACATTTTTTTCATTTTTTTTTAAATAATTTGCAACTGCAAAACCATCAACGACAGATGATAAGCCACCATTAGCTTCATTTACTAAGCAATGAAGAAACTGGTAACCAGGAGCATATTCAAAATAAGGTAAGTCGGTATGATTTCTTAATGCATCTGCCGTATAAGCAGTGTTATTTGGCTTTGGAATGTTAATTACTTCAAAGGGAGTTCCAAAAAATGTTTCTCTATGATGACTTATTCTATTTAATATTTTGAATGCTGATTTTTTGCTAGTTGGTGCATTTTTAATTAAAGCAAAACCATAGGTATGAAGTAAATTTAGCCATTTGCTTAAATGTTTATCATTTTTTATTACACTATTATGATCAACAATAATTTTCTTTAGGTTTTTTTTTAATTTACCGTCCCAAAAAACATAAGGTGATTGATATTTTTGTTTATTTATTTCGGTATAACAATGATCTCTTAACCATTTTAAATTAAATTTACTTGTATGATCACCTTCACTCCAATCAATATTGAGTCTATTTTTTTCAATTTTATACTTTTTAGGAAATATATTTTTACTGACAGTTAAAATATTAAATACTCTCATATTTGCAGTAGGATGTATTGCTGTTGGGCAATTATCTCTTAGCCACATAAAATGGAATTTACTTTTTAAATTATCTTTCCATACAATACTTAAATGGTCATTCTTTTTTTCTAATTTTTTTACATAATATTTGCTACTCATTCTGAAATATTTATATCTGAATAAATTATCTTAGTATATTTAATAAATTAATGAAATCGAAAAATAATAATTTGTTAGGAATTTCTTTCATGTTGTTGTCGATGTTTTGTCTTAGTATAAATGATATCACCTATAAATATTTAAGCTTTCATTTTCCTGTATGGGAATCAATTTTCTTTCGAGCACTAAGTGGAAGTATTATTGCAACTTTTTTAGCTATGTATTTTGGATTTGATAAGTTAAAAACTAAAAAACCAATTGGACATGCTATCCGAGCTCTATCTGCTTCTGCTTGTGTTGTATTTTATATTTATGGAATCAATCATTTAATGTTATCTGAAAATATAGCTATTGCACATTCTGCTCCCATTATTGCTGCTTTTCTTGCTGTACCAATACTTGGCGAGAGAATTGGGATTTTTAGAACAACTGCAATATTAATTGGTTTTATCGGTGTGTTAATTATTGTTAAGCCCGGTACTGACTTGTTCAAATTAGAAACACTCTATCCTTTAATATCTGCAGCATTTATGGCTTCTGTTTATTTATCAACTAGATCAGTAATGAGTACTGATTCAAGTGTTGCAATTGTTTTTTATTACTCTTTTGCATTATTAATTACTTCAATAATATTTTTTCCTGATAATTTTATTATACCAAATGGAATTCAATTAATTTTTGCTATGAGTTTAGGTGTGATGGGATCACTAGGACATTTATTTATGTCTCAAGCAGCTAAATACGCAGATGTTGCAATTACTTCACCCTTTGAATACTCATCTTTTATATTTGTAGGAATTATGGGATATTTAATTTATTCTGAGGTTCCAACTTTAAGTATTTATTTAGGGGGAACAATAATTATTAGTACTGGAA
>CACBPV010000027.1 GCA_902541215.1 uncultured Alphaproteobacteria bacterium
ACCATAAGTTATTGCTTCATCTAAATCTTTTGTAGAAGCATATCCATCATTTATAATATGTAAACCCTCTCTCCACAAAGCTTCTTGCAATCTATCAGATAAAAAGCCCGGTAATTCTTTTTCTACCAATAATGTTTTCATTTTAATTTTTTGATAAAATTTTTTTGCTTTATTAAGATATAAATTTGTAGTTTTTTTACCTTTGACAATTTCAACCAAAGGGAGAATATATACAGGGTTAAATGGATGAGCTATAATTAACCTTTTTGGATTAATACATTTTGATTGTAAATCTGATGGAAGTAAACCAGATGAACTTGAAGCAATTATTGAATTTGAGGGTGAATATTTACTTATATTTTTTATAACATCTTTTTTTAAAGTTAATCTTTCAGGTACATTTTCCTGAATTAAATCTGCGTTTTTTACTGCTTCTTCAATACTGTCTATGATTTCCAAATTTTTTAAATTGATTTTTGTATTATATAATTTTTTAATAATTAAGTTTGTTCTTGTTATTTCATCTTTTAGAAAATGTAATTGCTGAGAATTTTTATCAAATGCTTTTACTTTTATACCGTTAGCAAGAAATCTAATTATCCAGCCAGTACCAATTACACCAGTTCCAATGACAGCAATATTTTTCAAATTAAAAATGTTTTTTTAGTTTTAATTTTTCTCTTGTTTGTTGTGGTGATAAAATAGAAGCTCCCATATCTTCAACAATGCACCTTGCCTTTTCAACTAACTGTGCATTTGATGCAAAAACTCCTTTCTTTAAATAAAGATTGTCTTCCAGTCCTACACGAACATTTCCTCCTAAAATAACTGCTTGTGCAGCCATAGGCATTTGAGATCTTCCTATTCCAAATCCAGACCAAACACCTTCAGTAGGTACCATTTCAGCCATTGCTTTCATTGCGCTCGTTGTTGCTGGTGACCCCCAAGGTATACCAAGGCATATTTGATAAAAAGGAGGACCATCAATTAAACCTTCTTTATAAAGTTGGTTAGCAAACCATAAGTGACCCATTTCAAAAGCTTCCATTTCCGGTTTCACTCCAAGCTCCTGCATTTTTTTTGCTGCAGTTCTTAGTTGTATCGGTGTATGAATAAAAGTCATGTTTGAGTCACCAAAATTTAGTGAGCCGCAGTCTAAAGTACAAATTTCAGGCAATAACTCTTCAACATGTTCTAATCTGCTTAATGCATCGATCATATCTGTATTTGCGCCCACTGGATTTAAAGGATCTTTACCTGTTCCCACTTCAAAATCACCACCCATACCTGTAGTAAAATTTAAAACTACATCAGTTTCAGAGGAGCGAATTCTATCTGCCACTTCTTTATAATAACTTAAATTCCTAGAAGGTTTGCCATCAGGTTCTCTTACATGTACATGAGCTATTGCTGCACCCGCTTTGGCAGCTTCAATTGAAGCATCAGCAATTTGTTTTGGTGTTATAGGTAATTCAGGATGTTTACCTGCTGTATCACCAGATCCTGTTACAGCACACGAAATTATTACTTCATTATTCATTATTTTAAACTACTATATTTTTTGAATTAATAAAGAAAAACAATGAAGATATATTTAAATTCAGGAAGAGTTAAAAAAGAATGGACCGATTACAATGGTCATATGAATTTGGCATTTTATATTCATCTTTTTGATGCTGGATGGGAAGTTCTTTTACAAAAATTTAATATGGGTGAAACTTCTGCAAAAACAGAGAAGAAAACTACTTTTGCTGTAGAGTCACACACAACTTATGACAAAGAAGTGAAAGAGGGTGATGAAGTAGATATTAATTTGTTATTTCTTGATAGGGATAAAAAAAGATTAATTTATAAATTAGAAATGACACATAAGCTTGAAGGTTACAGAGCAGCAACAACAGAGGTTTGTTCTTTGTATGTTGATTTAAATATTAGAAAAGTTTCTGAATTAGAATTAGAAAAGCAAAAAGATATAGATAAATTTATTCAAGAAAATAATAATAATTTTGATCCAGGTAACCTTACACTAATCAACAAGTTAAAAAAATAGTTATAAATTTCTATAAGGTGTTCTATTAAATATTCTTTGAACCATTGGAACAAATTCTTTTAAAGGAATTGTATCATAATTTGGATCAAATGATGCTTGATCCCATCTTTCACAAAAATCTATAGTATCTTTAAAGAATTCATGACCTTTGAATTTATCTCTTAAATTTCTATCTTTTCCATAATAATGATTATAGTAGTAGGCTTGAAACAAACCGTGTTGTTCTACAATCCATCTTGTTTTTTCAGAAACAAAAGGTTTTAATACTGCAGCGGCTAGTTCAGAATGATTAAGAGGTGCAATTTCATCACCTATATCATGCAATAAGGAAGCCACCACCATTTCTTCAGAAGCTTGTTCACGTAACGCTCTTGATGCAGTTTGAAGAGAGTGTTCTAATCTAGATACCTTATAGCCACCTAAAGAATTATCTAAACTTTCTAGCACTCTTACTATTCTATCAGCTGTACCTTCAATAAATTTATCTTCAAAATTAGCAAGAAGTTCATAATCCTCTTTATCACCATGTTTCATTTCAGTGAATTTTACTTCATCTTTAGACATGAAATAATTATACATATTTTTAAATTTTATGAAACTAATTCCTGAATGGTATGAACACCAATATTGTTTGATTGCTTGGCCGTGTAATAAAGATCTTTATGGTAAAATTATTAATAAGGCTAGAGATGAAGTTGCAAATGTAATTAATGAAATTGCAAAAACTGAGCATGTTATTGTTCTATCAAATAAAGAAGATATAAATGAAATTCAAAATAAAACTGATCATAAAAATATAGATATTATAGAATGTAAATTAGATGATTCTTGGATGCGAGATATTGCACCAATTTTTTATAACGAAGATGAAAAATTAAAATCAATTAGCTTTGAATTTAATGGTTATGGAAAGTATCCAGATTATTTAAATGATAATAAAATATCAAAATTTATTTCAAACTATTTAAATATCCCAACAAAAATTTCTGACTTAGTTATTGAAGGAGGAGCAATAACTTATGATGATAAAAAAAATTTATTTAGCACTAAAAATGTAATATTTAATCAAAATAGAAAACAAAAATATAATAGTGAATATATTATTGAAGAATTAAAGCTATTGTTTGACTTAAATTATATTTTTTTCTTTGAAAATGGACTAATGGAGGATGATACAGATGGTCATGTAGATAATTTATTATGTCCAATAGGAAAAAATAAATATTTAATTGCTACAACTCACAAATTAGATCCTAATTATGAAATATTAGAAAAAAATAAAGCTGATCTTATTAAATTTTTCAAAGATACTAATCAGAAATTTGATTTAATTGAAGTTCCTTTACCTCCAAGAAAAAAGATTAATAATAAGAATATTATTAGCTCATATATAAATTTCTATTTCAGTAAAAATAAAATTATCTTACCTAAATTCAATGTTAAGGAAGACAATGAGGTAAAATTAACTTTTGAAAAGTTATTCCCAAATCGAGAGATTATAATGTTGGAAACAGAAAATATAAATTATGGTGGAGGAAATATTCATTGTATAACAATGAATGTACCAAAAATATGAAGATAAAAGTAGCAGCATCACAATTTAAGGCTCTTAAAGGAGACTTTGAAGCTAATTTAAATAAAGCAATTAGTTTAGTTGAAAAAGCTTCAAAAGAAAATGTTGATTTTTTACTTCTGCAAGAATTATTTCAAGATTATTATTTTTGCTCAACAATAAATGATAAATTTTTTGATCTTGCAATTGATTTTCCTTCCCATCCAATGTTCGAAAAATTATCTAATATTTGTAAAGATAAAAATATTTCATTACCAATTAGTTTTTTTCAAAAAAAAGAAAATAAGTTTTTTAACTCTTTAGTTATGATTGATTCATTAGGTAAAATAAGTGAAGTCTATAATAAATCACACATCCCTGAAGGGCCTGGATATAATGAGAAGTATTATTTTGAAAAAGGCAACACAGGTTTTATGGTTTTTGACACTCCTCTAGCAAAAGTTGGCTGTGCAATTTGTTGGGATCAGTGGTTTCCTGAATGTGCAAGAATACTAACCTTGAAAGGTGCAGATTTAATTTTATACCCATCAGCAATTGGCTCTGAGCCGCACATGCCTGAATTAAATTCAAAGGATCATTGGATTAATACAATGGTAGGACATGCTGCTGCAAATCAAATCCCTATAATAACCTCGAATAGAATAGGGAAGGAGGTCGAAGCTGATATTGAATTAAATTTTTATGGTAATTCTTTTATACTAGATCATCTTGGAAATATAATAAATCGTATGAATGATAAGGATGAGGGAATAATAACTGCGACTTTAGATTTGTTAATTTCAAGAGAATATAGAAAATTATGGGGTAACTTTAGAGACAGAAGGCCAGATCTATATAAAAAAATTCTCGATTTTTAATTTATTTTATTTAATGTAGTTTTTATTTAGGAGGGGAATAATGCTTAAGTATTTTATATCTCTATTAGTTTTAATTTCTTTTTCAGCTCAGGCTAAAGAAGAACTATTTATTTACAATTGGTCTGACTATATTGCCGAAGATACAATTGAAAATTTTGAAAATGAATTTGGCATTGATGTAACTTATGACGTTTTTGATTCAAATGAGGTTCTTGAAGCTAAACTTTTAGCTGGTGGGTCTGGCTATGATATTGTCGTGCCTTCTGGTTCTTTTTTAGAAAACCAAATCAAGGCTGGAGTTTTTCAAAAACTTGATAAGGCTCAACTTTCAAACATTGGTAATTTAGATCCCGATGTACTAGCAAAAATTGATGCACATGATCCAGGAGGTCAATACTCGATAAATTATATGTATGGTACTACAGGTATTGGCTATAATACTGATAAAGTTGATGAAAATGATATTACAAGTTGGAGCATTTTGTTTGATCCAGCTATTGCATCAAAATATGCAGATTGTGGAATCGCAATGTTAGATGCTCCTACAGAGGTTATGGAAATCGCTTTAAAATACGTTGGAAAAGATCCTTATACAGAGGATGAGAAAGATTATGAGGTTGCTCTTGAAATGTTACAGCAAGTAAGACCTTACATAAGATATTTTGATTCTTCGCAATATATCGATGATTTAGCAAATGGAGAGATCTGTTTAACTATGGGTTGGTCAGGTGACGTTTTTCTAGCTGCAGATGAAGCTGCAGATGGAGTAGAAGCTTGGTACTCAATACCATCTGAAGGAACTGTAATATGGTTTGATATGATGGCTATTCCAGCTGATGCAAAAAATGTTGAGAATGCACACAAATTTATAAATTATATTTTAAGACCTCAAGTTGCTGCTGATATTACAAATTACGTTTGGTATTCAAATCCAAATAAAGCAGCCAATGAATTAGTTGATCCTGAAATTTTTGAAGATCCTGCTATTTATCCAGATGAAGCAACTTTAAGTATGCTTTTTGCTGATACTGCAGACTCTCCGAAAAAATCTAAATTATCAACTAAATATTTTAATAAGTTTAAAGCAAATTAAAAAATATACTTCATTTCAGCACTAATATATTAATATTAGTGCTGATTTAAGATGGATAATAATTTTCTTGTAATTGAAAATATTTCTAAATCCTTTGGAGATAACAAAGTTTTAGAAAATATTAATTTAAATATTTCAAAATCTGAATTTTTTGGTCTCTTAGGATCTTCGGGTTCAGGCAAAACTACATTACTAAGAATACTAGGTGGATTTGAGAAGCCAGATACAGGACGTGTAATACTCGACGGAATGGACATAACAAACCTTGAACCTTTTGATAGACCATTAAACTATATGTTTCAATCGTATGCTCTATTTCCTCACTTAAACGTATTTAATAATTTAGCTTTTGGAATAAAAGAAAATTTTACCCAAAAAGAAATTGAAATAAATGTAAGAAATATTGCTGAACTTTTATCTATTGAACATTTATTAAATAGAAGAATTAAGCAACTATCAGGCGGAGAGCAGCAAAGAGTTGCTCTTGGAAGGTGCTTAATAAAAAAACCTAAGTTATTATTATTAGATGAGCCTCTTGCAGCACTAGATAAAAAACTAAGATCAAAAACACAATTAGAGTTAACAACACTCCAAAAGAAATTAAAGATTACGTTTGTTTTTGTCACCCATGATCAGGAAGAGGCAATGTCCTTATCTGATAGAATGGCAATAATGAAGAATGGTCTTATTTTGGAATGTTCTAGCCCTGAAGAGATTTATGAAAATCCTAAAAGTCTTTATACTGCCAATTTTATAGGAATTGCAAATATAATTGAGATTTATAAGAAAGATGAAAATTTTTATTCTGATGATTTAGGTATAAATTTTAAATTAAACAAAGAATTAAAAAATACAAAAACTAATATTTTACTAAGACCAGAGAAAATAAAAATACAATCAATAAATAATTTGAAAACAAGTTCATTTAATTCCTTTAGTGGAGAAATTTTAGAAAAATCATATTTGGGAAGCTTTACACGTTATGAAATTAAAATTAAAAGTATGATAATTTCAGTTTTAGATCAGAATTTTAACTCCAACTCAAATTATAATTTCCCAAAAGGGGAGAAAGTCATTTGTAGTTGGGAAAGTGAATCAATTAAGGTTTTAGAGGATTAATTGAAAAATAAATTATTTGAAAAATATTTTGTTTTTAGTCCTTATTTTTGGCTTGTTCTATTTTTTTTTATACCATTAGCTATAATTTTTAAAATATCAATTTCGGTATCAGAATGGGGGATGCCCCCTTATCAAGATATTTTTCTTTTTGATAATGGATTTAAGATCAATACTACATTTGAAAACTATGTTTATATATTTAGTGATTATTACTACATTGGATCTTTTGTAAACTCTTTGATACTAGCTCTAATATCTACTTTTTTTTGTTTACTTATTGGGTTCCCATTAGCTTTTTATATTGCGACTTCAAATATCAGATTAAGAAATATCCTATTAGTTTTAGTAGTTATTCCATTTTGGTCATCATTTTTACTAAGAGTATATGCATGGAAAATAATTTTACAGAATAATGGAATTTTAAATGTAATACTTCTAAACCTAGGCATAACATCAGAACCACTTCAATTATTATACAATCAATATGCTGTCATCATGGGAATTGTATACACTTATTTACCTTTGATGATTTTACCACTCTATGGATACTTAAATAAATTTGACTTAAATTTAATTGAAGCATCAAAAGATTTAGGATTAAATCGTATTAAAACCTTTTTTAAAGTTATTCTTCCTTTGTCTGTTCCAGGAATTGTTGCTGGATCTTTATTAGTTTTTATACCTGTTGTTGGAGAATTTATTATACCTGAAATGTTAGGTGGTAGTGATAGATTGTATTATGGAAAAATATTATGGGAGGAATTCTTTGTTAATAGAAACTGGCCAGGTGCTAGTGCTTTAGCTTTTAGTGGAATTATTATTTTGGTTTTGCCAATTGTTATTTTTCAAATACTTTATTCTCGTTGGAGTGAAAAAAATGAAATCTAGTTTAATCAAAAGTACAGTTATTTTTTTAGGTTTATTTTTTTTATATTTCCCAATTTTAGTTTTAATTTTTTACTCATTTAATGAAAATAAGAGAGTAATGGTTTGGAAAGGATTTTCTTTAAGATGGTACAATGAGTTATTTAATAATGAACAAATAATTGAGGCATTTATTATTAGTATTAAAATTGCAGCTTTGTCTGCAACTTTTGCTACAATTTTAGGAGTTATGATTGGATATTCACTTGTAAGAATAAGAAAAATTCCTTTTAAATCATTTTATATTTTTCTTTCATCAACACCTTTGGTTTTGCCAGAATTAATTTTAGGTCTTTCAATGTTACTTTTTTTTATAAGCTTAAATAATGTAATTGGATTTCCATCATCTAGAGGGCAATTAACTATTTTTATATCACACGTTACTTTTTGTATTGCATTTGTCGCAATTATTATTCAAGCAAGATTAACTGACTTTAACAAAAATATTGAGGAAGCTGCGATGGATCTAGGCTATAATTATACCAAGGTACTCTATAAGATAACTTTACCAATAATTTTACCTTCTATTATTGCTGGTTGGTTATTAGCTTTTACAATTTCTTTAGATGATTTAGTTGTTGCGAGTTTTACTACTGGGCCTGGAGCTAACACATTGCCAATTGTAGTTTTTTCTAAAGTTAGATTAGGATTGAGTCCTGAAGTAAACGCATTATCAGCAATTTTAATGTTTGCTTTAATAATAATTGGTTTATTTTATTTTTATTTTAATAAAAAATTTAAACATTAAGTAATAAATATTCTCGCTCCCAAGAACTTATTACTGATAAATAAGCTTGATACTCAACTCTTCTTATCGCAGCTATCGACCTTACAAATTTTTCATTAAATATGGATTTTATATCTTCATCATTTTCAAAGAGAATTAACGATTCATCCATATTTTTAGGTAGATTAGAATTTTTATCTTTAAATGCACTATCTTTCGTTTCTGGATTTGGTTTTAAATTGTTTTTCATTCCTAAATATCCTGAAGCTAAATTAGCTGCAAAAACTAGATATGGATTTGTATCAGATCCAGGAATTCTATTTTCAATACGTATATTCCTTTCCTCAATTGATGGAATTCTAAAACCACAACTTCTATTTCCTATTCCCCATTTAACATTTTTAGGAGCACCCCAAGTTGCAAACAATCTTCTAAATGAATTTATATTTGGAGCGTATATTGGCATTAATAATGGAGTATATTTTTCCAAACCACCTAAATAGTTTTTCATTTTTTTTGAAATTTTAGTTGATTGATTAAAAAAAATATTTTTATTTTTTTCATTATATATTGATTGATGTATGTGCATTGCACTACCAGGTTGGTTCTCCATAGGTTTTGCCATAAATGTTGCATGAAGTTTATGTTTCAAAGCTGACTGTCTTAAAGTTCTTTTAAATAAAAATACCTGGTCTGCTAGATCTAAAGGATCGCCATGCTGAAAATTAATTTCCATCTGAGCTGAGCCAGATTCATGATTAATAGTATCAATTTCTATATTTTGTGCTTCACAATAATTATATACATCCTCAAAAAGATGATCAAATTCGTTAACAGCATCTATACCCAAGGCTTGCTTACCTGTTTCTTGTCTACCTGATTGACCAACTGGCACTTCGAGGGGGTAATCTGAGTCAGCATTAGGTTTCACTAAATAAAATTCTAACTCTGGTGAAACAATTGGAGTTAATTTATCTTTTTTATAAAGTTTAAGAATATTTTTTAGAGCATTCCTACTAGAATTTATAACATCATCTCCATTAAGATTTATTGCATCGCAGATAATTTGTGCAGTAGGGTCGTCGTACCATGGCACTACTCTCATTGTATCAAAATCTGGTTTTAAAATTACATCAATGTCAGTTGGATTGTAAACACTTCTTGGTAAAGCACCAGCAGAGTCCTCAGTTGCATAATCTCCTGATATGGTTTGAATAAAAGTTGATTGTGGTAATCTGTGACTTTCATCTTCCAATCCTTTTAAAAATTTATTTGTCGGTAAAATTTTTCCCCTTGCTATACCCCCAAGATCTGGAACTAAACATTCAACTTCTGTAATAGAGTTTTCTTGAAACCAATTTTGAAATTTTTCAATCATATTGAGACTGTTTGTTTACTAATTATTATTAAACCATTAAAGATAAGTAAATGTTTACTACAAAAAAAAGGACTTTTAATCAACATGATAATGAAAAAGAGAGTTTTTATAAATTTTCAGCACCTAATTTTTCTAATCAAAGTAAATTAAATGAGAATATTTCAACCGATGTATGTATTATTGGAGGTGGTTTAACAGGTATTTCTTCAGCATTAAATTTATCTAATCAAGGTTTATCAATAACGATTTTGGAAGCAAATAAAGTTGGATCTGGTGCTTCTGGTAGGAATGGTGGTCAACTAGGAATTGGAATGAGAAAAGATCAATTCTACTTAGAAAAAAAATTTGGTATTGAAAAAGCAAAATTTTTTTGGAAAGTTGGATTAGATGCTGTTTCAAATGTAGTTAATTTAATTGAAAAATACAAAATTGACTGTGCGCTTAGACAAGGTGTTCTTCATGTAGGCAACACAAAAAAAGATTATAAATATTTTCAAGATGAAATTGAGCATATGCAGAAGAATTATAATTATAATAATTATGAATACTTTGACCACAATTCAATAAGAGATGAAGTTAATAGTAACAGATATTTTTCTGGAATGCTTTTAAAGGATTCTTATCATTTAAACCCATTAAAACTGACATATGGCTTAGCAGAACAGTGTTTAGCAAATGGTATAACTATATATGAAAATTCTCCAGCTGATAAAATTGTTGATAATCAAAAAGAAGTTATAATTCATTCTGGAAAAAATATTATTAAAGCGAAGAAAGTAATTATTGGTTGCAATGGTTATCTTGATAATCTTTTGGGATCAAAAAGAAATTATTTTATGCCTATAAATAATTATATTATTGCAACTGAACCTCTCGGAAAAGATCTGGCAAGTAAATTAATTAAAAGAAATTGTGGTGTAATAGATTCTAGATTTATGATTGATTATTATAGATTTTCAGAAGACTACAGACTTCTTTTTGGAGGGCCTGAAACAATTACATCTCATTTTGTAAAAGATGCAAAGAGTTTTGTCTCTAAACGAATGTATAAAGTTTTTCCTGAATTAAAAAAATTTAAAATTGAATTTTCTTGGGGAGGTACCTTGGCAATATCGATTAATAGATTGCCTATTTTTGGAACTATAATGAATCAAAAGTTATATTATGCTCATGCTTACTCTGGGCATGGGTTAGCTATGAGTATTATGGGAGGAAAAATGGTAGCTGAAAAAATTTTAAATAAATCAAATAATTTTGATATGTTTGAGCAAATTAATCATTTTAAAATTCCAGGTGGCAACATGTTTAGAAGACCATTGTATTCTTCAGCCATTATTTACTATAGGTTTATGGATTATTTAAATAGATTGTAATTACTTAATTGCTCTTCTTAATCTGTCATTTATAGTTTTGCCAAGCCCTTTATCAGGTATTTCTACTACAGCAATTTTTTTGCATCTACTTTGATCTAATTTATGAAGATAATGATAAAAATTTTTTGCTGCTTCATTTAAATTTTTTTTATTACTCAAATTTAAATTAATTATTTTAGACTTTAATTTATTATTGCCAAAATTTAATAAACCTTCATTTTTTAGTATTCTCTTAGCATTCATTCTTATTGGCTTTAAAGTTGAGTAATGTTTTTTTAAATTACCAGGAGAAATAGATGATTTCTTTTTAATTTTTATTTTTGCATATTTATTTAGCTCTTCAACAGTTATGCTGCCATATCTTAATACTTCAATTTTATTATTGGTATCAATTCTAACAACTGTGGACTCTAGTCCATGAGAAGACTGTTTATCTTTTAAAACAAATATTTTTTTTACTAAAATAGGATCGATATCCATAATATTGGTTACGGAAGTTCTTTCTGATAGATTGGCACTAGGAGCTGCAATAGGTAGGTCAAATAAAGTAATTAATTTTTTAGCCAATTTATTACCGGGAATTCTGCAGCCAACTAAAGTTGAGTTGTTAGATACTAATTTTGATATTTTAGAATTTTTCTTTTTTTTTAATATTATTGTCAAAGGACCAGGCCAGAATTTTGAACCTAATTTTTTTTCAAATCTATTTAAAATAAAATATTTTTCTATTTGTTTAATACTTTTAAAGTGACAGATAATTGGATTACTTCGTGGTCTTTTCTTTACTTTAAAAATAGATTTTACAGCCTCATCATTTGTTGCATCTGCTCCAAGACCAAATACTGTTTCTGTGGGAAATATTACAAGTTCTCCACTGCTTAATAAATTTTTTGCAATATCTAACTTATTTTTTTTCATATTTTTTTATAAAATGTTTCCATCTATCTTTAAAATAGTTATTATCAATACTTGTATATGGGAAAAGTTATAGCATTTTCGAATCAAAAAGGTGGTTCAGGTAAATCGACTCTTTCAGCAAATTTATCAGTTTTGTGGAGCAATAGTGGTTACAAAGTAGCTGTTATAGATGCTGATGCACAAAAAAGTCTATCATATTGGCTTCAAGCAAGAAAATCTTATTATGGTGAAGATGATATTGGAATAACTCAATTAAATTTTGATATAAGGAATTTAATAGATGAAATTAAAGCCATAAAAAGAAAGTACGACTTTATAATAATTGATAGCCCTCCATCTATAACTTTTGAAACAATGCAGGTTGTAAAAGCTTCTGATAGGGTATTTGTTCCAGTACAACCAAGTCCAGTTGACTTAATGGCTACACTTCCTTTTTTAAAAATTGCAAAACAAGAAAGAAAAAATCCAATAATTATTCTTAATAGAGTGATGCCGAGAGCAAAATTAACTGACGCAATGATTTTGCGTTTAAGATATGCTGGTGCTAAAATTGCTCGCTCCCGACTGTCTAGCAAAGTATTATTTGCAGAAACATTCTCAGTTGGAAGGGGTGTAGTAGATATAAGTGTTACATCAGATGCTTCAAAAGAAATAATTAATGTTGGAAACGAAATTTTAAGAAATTTCTAACTTAATGTCTGATATCACAACTGTTATACTTGCTGCAGGCAATAGTACGAGGTTTAAAGCAAGTAAATCAAAGCTTGTTTATCCATTATGCGGGTTACCAATTGTTTCACATATTTTTAATATTGCAAAAAAAATATCTGGTAAAAATATATTAGTTGTAACTAATGAAAAAAATAAAGAAGAATTAAAGTTAATATTAAATACCTCAAAGTTAGTTATTCAAAAAAAACAAAAAGGAACAGCTGATGCAATTGACCAAGTTAAAAAATATGTTAAATCAAAAAA
>CACBPV010000028.1 GCA_902541215.1 uncultured Alphaproteobacteria bacterium
TGCAATTGTTGATAGAGTAAGTGGTGAATTAATGGCTTCATTCGCATCAGGTGACTTAACAGCGGAAGAAACATTTGAAAAATTTGTTGATACCGTTGAAGCTGAAATTGACTTCATGTAAGTTAAATTAAATATTTTTCAGCAGGATTTAATTCCTGCTGAATTTAATTTTATGACAACAACAATAATAGGTAAAAAAAGGTTTAGATCAGAAAAGGCAGCGCCTTATTTTTTCATATCTCCTTTTTATATTATTTTTACCATTTTCTTTTTAATTCCAACTATTGCATCATTTATTTTAGCTTTTTATAAATGGAAAGGCGTAAAGCTTCCTAAATTTAGAGGTTGGGGTAATTTTGAATATTTATTTTTTAAAGATCAGGTTTTTTTGGGAAACTTTTTATAACACAGTTTTTTATAGTGCAGGAAGTGTTTTTATAACTATACCATTAGCTCTTCTTTTAGCTTTAGCTTTAAATTCTGCAAGCCTTAAATTAAAACCAGTTTGGAGAATTATTTTCTTTTCGCCTATAGTTACTTCAGTCGTAGCTTCAGCACTTACGTTTAAAATGATATTAAACAATGAATTTGGAATTCTGAATTATGGTTTAAGTTTTTTAGGAGTTGAAGCAATAGATTGGGTTGAGTCCTCTGCCACTTCAAAGTGGTCTATAATGATGCTTATAGTTTGGAGATGGACTGGTTTAACAAGTATTTATTTTTTAGCAGGCCTTCAGTTTATAGATAAAACACTATATGAAGCTGCTAAACTCGATGGTGCAAATGCCTGGCACCAGTTTTGGTATGTAACAATTCCTCAACTAGCCCCTGTCACACTTTTTGTGGTTGTAATTGTTTCAATAGGATCATTCCAAATATTTGAGGATGTATATGTTTTTTACAGTGGAAATTCTGTTCCATTACATGCTCAATCAATTGTTGTTTACATGATGGAAAGAGGTATCACACAAATTAGACTTGGCTTTGGTTCTGCGATTGGGGTTTTCATGTTTTTGTGTATTTTATTGATTTCTTTATTTCAATTAAGAACTTTTGCTTCAAATGTTAATAAAGATACTGAAAAATCTTTTATAGAAAAAATACTTTCAAAAGTTATTGATTTCATAGCTAATATTTTTCCAGTTAAAGAAAGAACTTCTAAATCCAAACCTATAGGACCAATTATTGGAAAAATAAGTTTAAATTTAGTAGTTGGTATAGTTGGTTTAATCGCGCTTGTACCATACTTATTTATGTTTTCTTCTACTTTAAAAAGTACTGCTGAAATAATGACATATCCTCCAATATTTTGGTCTAAGAATCCTAATTGGGATAACGTTACAAATCTTTTTACTCAATGGCCTGCTTACGCCTGGATTTATAATTCAATTATAATTGCAGTAGCAGTAACTTTATTAACTATATTCTTTTGTACTTTAGCTGGTTATGCGTTTGCAAAATATGATTTTAGAGGAAAAAAATCTTTATTCTTATTTATGATTGCAACCGCAATGATTCCTTTTCCAATCATTATGATACCATTGTACGTAATAATTGGAAAAATGGGAATGATGGATAGCTTAATGGGATGTATTATTCCATTTGTGGCTCCAGCAATCGGTATATTTATGATGAGACAGTTTATATCAGCAGTACCAGATGAACTTATTCAAGCTGCAAGAGCAGATGGAGCAGGTGAATTTAGAGTATTTTGGCAAATTGTAGTTCCTCTTGTTTGGCCAGGAATTGCAACATTAGCTATAATTACCTTTGTTCAGTCATGGGGTAGTTATTTGTGGCCATTAATTATCTTGAGAGATGATTTAAATTATACAATTACTCTTGGTATGACCGAAGTATTTGCATTAAGTATCGGTCAGGAGCCCCAATATGGTCAGGCAATGGCTTTTGCATTTATAACTTCATTACCAGTTATAATTGTTTTTGCATTTGTACAAAGATACTACATAGCAGGCTTGTCTGCGGGTGCAGTAAAAGGTTAAAATAAAATGGAAAAAATAAAATGGGGTATAATAGGTCCCGGAAGTATAGCAAATGCTTTTGCTGATGGATTAAAAGATTCTTATTCTGGGCAGCTAGTAAGTATAGCAAGTAAAAATGATGATCGCCGTAAAAACTTTGGTGACAAATATGATATTCATCCTGATTTTAGATTTGATAATTATGATGATATAATAAATTCAGAACATATAGATGCTATTTATATTTCCACACCACATACTTTACATGCTGAATGGACAATAAAAGCTGCTGGTAAAGGAAAGCATGTTCTTTGTGAAAAACCAGGTGCTGTTAATTTAAAAGAAGGTAAAAAAATAATAGAGGCAGTAAAAGAAGCTGGAGTTTTCTACATGGAGGGCTTTATGTATCGTTGTCATCCGCAAATTCCAAAACTTTTAGAAGTAATTAAAAATAAAACTGTAGGTGATATAACATCTATTGAAGCCTCTTTTGGTTTTGATGTAGGTAAAACAATTCCTGATCACAGATTATTTAATAAAAGTTTAGCAGGAGGAGGTATTCTTGATGTAGGATTGTATCCTATTTCATTTTCTAGACTAATTGCAGGAGTAGCAACTGATGAAAAATTTTTAGAACCTAAATTTATTGATGCTGAAGCAAGAATAGGTGAAACAGGTGTTGATGAAGTTGCTCATGCTAATCTAGAATTTAAAAATGGAATTAAAGCAAAAGTTTCAACTGCAGTTAGAGAAAGTATGAAAAACAATGCTGTTATCACAGGTTCTAAAGGTACTATTGAAATACCTAATCCATGGATGCCAGGAAGAGATGGAGGTCCTTATCATGCAAAAATCATTATTAATAAGAATGGCAATGAAGAAGTAATTGATGTTAAAGGACCAGAACATTTATTTTTCTTTGAAGGAGAACTTGCAAGCCAGTGCATTGCAAAAGAAAAAAACACAACCACCTCATCCAGCAATGACTTGGGAAGATACATTAGGTAATCTTCAAGCTCTTGATGTATGGAGAGAAAAAGTAAATTATAAATTACCACAGGATGAAATATGAAATACGGTAGAATAGAAGGAATAAATAAAGACATTTCTAAACTTGTTATGGGATGTGATAACCAAGACGATATCAATGAGGCTTCAAAGTTATGGGATCATTGGATTGAAGTTGGTGGCAATATCTTTGATACTGCATTTATTTATGGGGGTGGTAATCATGAAAAAGTTTTTGGCGAATGGTTAAAAAATAATAATAGACAAGATGTTTTAATACTTGGTAAAGGTGCGCATTCACCTGAATGTAATCCTGAAGCAATTTCAAAGCAATTAACCATCTCTCTTGAACGAATGAAAACAGATTATGTTGATATTTATATCATGCACCGAGATAATACTGATTATCCAATTGATGAATTCATGGATGTTTTAAATGAGGAAAAGGAAAAAGGTAGAATTAAAATATTTGGTGGTTCAAATTGGACAATACAAAGATTTAAAGAAGCAAATGAATGGGCAGAAAAAAATAATAAACAAGAAATGTCAATTTTAAATAATAATTTAGCACTTGCTAAAATGATTAAGCCTCTTTGGAATGGTTGCTTATCATCTAATACTGAAGAGATATTGGCATACCTAAATTCTTCACAAAAATCTCATATGTCTTGGTCTAGTCAAGCAAGAGGTTATTTTTTACCTGATAATATAACGCAAGAGATTGAAGATAAAATTACTAAGGCGGAGACATACCGAGCACCAGGGGAGAACTCAAGTGGTCCTATTAGTTGCTATGATAGTGAAGATAATAGAGAAAGAAAAAAAAGAGCTATGGAGTTAGCTGCTAAAAAAAGGCTTTTCTGCTCATAATATTGCAGCAAGCTGGACTATAAACCAGTCTTTTCCCTCTTTTGCATTAATTGGCCCTAGATCTGTAAAAGAGTTAGATACAACCCTCCCTTGTCTTGATATTGAACTGAGCCAAGAAGAAATTAATTGGTTGAACCTTCTCTAATATTACTATCAAATTGCGTTAATTTAACTGGTTGACTTTATTACTTAGATATTCATTGTTCATTATTAATTAATCAAAGGGAGGAAAAATGAAAAAATTTTTTTCAATACTTTTAACTTTATTTTTACCTCTATCTTTTACTAATGTTTCTAAAGCTGCAGGGCATATGGAAGCTGAAGTTATTCACTGGTGGACATCTGGTGGAGAACAAGCTGCTATCTCTCAATTTGCAGAAGCTTGGCAAGAGATGGGTAATACCTGGATTGATACTGCTATTACTGGTGGAGACAATGCAAGAGGAACAACTGTAAACAGAATTATTGGAGGAAATCCTCCAACTGCAGCACAGTTTAATATTTCAAAACAATTTGTAGACTTAGTTGAGCAAGGCTTACTTCAATCACTTGAAGAAGTTGCATCTGCAGAAGGTTGGAGAGATTTTATTTATCCACCTGAACTAATCGAAACGTGCGAATTTGAAGGTGAATTTTATTGTGTACCAGTAAACATTCACAGTTGGCAATGGATGTGGATTAACAACGATGTATATAAACAAGTTGGTCTTCCAGTTCCTCAAACGTTTGAAGAATTTTTAGCAGGTGCTCCAAAAATTCAAGAAGCAGGAATTATTCCGTTAGCTCTTGGTGGACAAGGTTGGCAAGAATCAGGAATGTTTGATGTTGTTGCATCTTCAATAATGGGTTTTCCATTAATGCGTTCAGTTTATAGAGATAAAGATGTTGACGCATTTAGAGATGGTAGGTTTGAATCAGTTTTAAATACTTACAGAGAATTGAATCAATTCACTGATGAAGGTTCTCCAGGAAGATTGTGGAATGATACAACTGCAATGGTCATCGAAGGTAAAGCTGCTATGCAGGTAATGGGAGATTGGGCAAGAGGTGAATTTGCTGTTGCTGGAATGGAAGCAATGAAAGATTACTCATGTGTAATCCCAGGAAAAGAAAAATATGTTGCACTTGGTGGTGACGTTTTTGTTTTCCCTAAAAATGATGATCCAAAAGTAAAAGATACTCAACTAGCAATGGCAAGTATGATGGTGAATCCAACTGTACAAGCTAAATTCAATAACGCTAAAGGTTCTCTACCTATGAGACTTGATGTTGATACTTCTGCTGCTGATGCTTGCATGCAAATGGGTTTAGATTTAATTCAAAATCCTGATGCAATTATGAGAGAAAGTGATGATTGGAATACACCGGCATTTACTGCTGCGTGGAGTGATATTATCTCTGAATTTAGAAATGACCCTAATTATACCGTTGCACAAGCAATGGATGATCTAGAAGGCGTTCTAACAAGCGGACTATAAAAATATAAATTTTAGGGCGGGTTACAACCCGCTCTAATAAATTTAATTAATTTAGACATGCCCTTATTTAGAAATATTGCATCAATGATAGCTTTGCTTCCTATGATTGTAATATCATTAACAGTGTTTGTTGGATGTATTATCTATTCATTTGTTTATTCTTTAACTAACTCCAAATTAGTTCCTGTCATGAACTATGTCGGTTTTGATCAGTATGAAAGATTATTTAAACAAAGAAAATGGGATGTAGCTGTCGAAAATATTTTTATCTATGGTTTTGTATTTACAATTGGATGTCTAGTAATAGGTTTTCTTCTTGCAGTATTGATTGATCAAAAAAATTAGAGGAGAAAGTTTATTTAGAACTATATTTTTATATCCTTACGCAATGTCATTTGTCGTAACAGGCTTAGTTTGGAAATGGGTTCTAAACCCTACTTTTGGATTAGAAAACTCAATGCATATGTGGGGATTTGGTTGGTTTGAGCTTGATTGGTTAGTTAATAGAGATTTAGCAATTTATGCAGTTTGTATTGCTGCTGTTTGGCAAGGCGCAGGATTTGTGATGGTTCTAATGTTAGCAGGTCTCAGAGGTATCGATGAAGATATTTGGAAATCATTAAGTATTGAAGGAGTAGCAAAATGGAAATCTTATTTATTTGTTATTCTACCAATGCTTAGACCAATGGTTGTTACAGCTATAGTTCTCATTGCTGCTGGAGTAGTTAAAGTTTATGACTTAATTTTAGCATTAACATCTGGTGGACCCGGTTATGCAACAACTACGCCCGCCATGTATGTTATGGAAAATTTTTTTAGTAGAGCTAATTTAGGACAGGCATTTGCAGCATCGATAATCATGTTTATTTCAGTTGTATGTATACTGGCCCCATGGGCATTTTATGAATTTTATTTAAGAAATAAATACGCGGCAAACTAATGAGTGCTATACCTTCAGGACCTCGTCCAAAACATTTAACTATTGGAAGAATTGGAATGTATTGTTTTATTTTAACATGCGCTTTGTTTTTTTTAATGCCGTTATATGTAATGATTATCACATCCTTAAAGGATATGGATGAAATCAGAGCTGCAAATATTTTAAATTTACCAAAAGAACTAAGTTTTTATTCTTGGCCTAAAGCGTGGTCTCAGGCTTGTACTGGATTTGTTTGTGAAGGTTTAAAACCAGGTTTTTTTAATTCAATTAAAATTACTGTACCAAGTGTTATTGTCTCTGTTGGTCTTAGTGCAATAAATGGCTATGCTTTAGCTTTTTGGCGTTTTAAGGGTGCATATTTCTTTTTTGGCCTATGTATGTTTGGTGCTTTTATTCCTTATCAAGTAATGGTTTATCCCCTTCTTAAAATAGAAGATGCACTAGGTATTTATTCAACCCTCCCAGGAATAATTTTAGTTCATACAATATTTGGTATGCCTATACTAACACTAATATTTAGGAATTTTTATACGAGTCTACCAATTGATCTTTTTAAAGCTGCAAGAATTGATGGAGGTAATTTTATAAAAATATTTTTATATGTTATTATCCCAATGTCTGCCCCCATAACTATTGTAGCCGTAATTCTTCAAGTTACTGGAATTTGGAATGATTTTCTTCTAGGATTAGTGTTTGCAGGTAGAGACAACCAACCAATGACAGTTCAATTAAATAATATAGTGCAAGTTGATTATGGAGTTGCAGAATATAATGTAGATATGTCTGCAACTATTTTAACATCACTAGTTCCACTTTTTGTTTATTTTATATCAGGAAGATGGTTTGTAAGAGGAATAGCAGCTGGAGCAATTAAGGGGTAGTAATGAAAAATAATGTAGAAGTTAAAAATATCTCATTCAGTTATGGTAAAACTGAAATTTTAAAAGATTTAAGCCTTGATATAAGAGAGGGTGAATTTATGGTTTTACTTGGCCCTTCAGGTTGTGGAAAAACAACTCTTTTAAATTGTATTGCAGGACTGCTAGATTTAACTGATGGACAGATTTGGATTGAAGATGACAACGTTACATGGAAAGAACCAAAAGATAGGCATATAGGAATGGTATTCCAATCCTATGCATTATATCCAAGTATGACGGTTGAGAAAAATTTATCATTTGGACTTAGAATGATGAATACTCCAAAGAATATTATTAATGAAAAAATTGATAAAGCAGCAAATCTCCTACAAATAAATGAATTACTTAAAAGAAAACCATCTCAACTCTCTGGAGGTCAAAGGCAGCGTGTTGCTATTGGTAGAGCGTTGGTTAGAGATGCAAAAGTTTTTTTATTTGACGAACCTTTAAGTAATCTTGATGCAAAATTAAGAGCTGAACTACGTTATGAAATTAAAAAACTTCATAGAGATTTATCAAATACAATGATTTACGTTACTCATGATCAGATAGAAGCTATGACACTTGCGGATCGTATATCAGTTATGAAAGATGGATTAATACAACAATTAGATACTCCAAAGCAAATTTATAACAAACCTGCTAATTTATTTGTTGCTGGTTTTATTGGCTCTCCTAGTATGAATTTTTTAAAAGCTAGCTGTGATAAACCAAATAAAAAAATAATTGTTGGCAAAAAGCTAATTGATATTTCTAAATATGAAAATATAAATAATTTGATGAATGATCAAGAGGTTGTCTTTGGAATAAGACCTGAAAATATAAACATAGAAAAAAATGAAAATTCTATTCTATGTAAAGTTGAATTAGTGGAACCTATGGGGGCAGATACTCTTGTGTGGACTAGTGTTGAAGGTAATCCAATATCTATTAGGCTAGAAGGAAGTTCAAATTTTAATTTAAATGATGAAATAAACATTTCATTTGATATAAATAAATCTTCAATATTTGACAGTAAATCAGAGGAGAGAATTTAATGAACAGAAACGAAGTAACAATGCAGTTGTACACAACAAGAAAATTTCAACCTTACGAACCAATATTTAAATTTTTATCTGACTCTGGGATCGAAAATATTGAACTCTTTGATTTAGATAAAATTGATTTAGATAAATTTAAATCAATGATGGATGAAAATGGCATTTCTATAAAATCTTCTCACATAAGTTTTCAAGCAATTACAAATACAGAAGAAACTATTAGAAGGATGAAATATCTAAATATTCAGCATGCGATAGTACCTTCCGTGCCTGAAAAATTTAGTAAAGACTTTGCATCAAATTTTGATCTTGATGAAGACACTTGGAATAACTTTGGTAAAGATCTCTCATCATATGTTAAAATGTATGAAGATAATGGCCTAACACTTGGTTATCATAATCATTCATTTGAATTTAGACCCCTTCCTAGTGGTAAGCTTCCTATAGAATGTATGATGGATCAAAATGAAAATCTAAAAATGGAACTTGATCTTGGATGGGCAGTTGCTGGAAAAGCAGATCCACTTGAATGGATAGAAAAATATAAAAATAAAATTATTGGCTGTCACTTGAAAGATTTTTTTGATGAAACAAAAAATCTTTTAGATCATAGTGAGCAATCTGCAGTAGGAGAAGGTTTCATAGATTGGCCTAAGCTTATTGGGGAAGTTAAAAAAACACCATGCGAAGTTTTTGTCTTAGAACACGATGATCCAAAAGATTATAAAGAATACACAACCAAATCTTTAGAATATTTAGAAACAATTTAATGAATATTGGAATTGTTGGCTGTGGAAATATCTCTGAAACTTATTTTGAGTGTCAAAAAATATACAATAATTTCAAAATAGTTGCTTGTGCTGATATTAATATGGAAGCTGCATCTAATGCTGCATCAAAATATAATATTAAGGCATTATCAGTTGAGGAAATTGTAGAAAATAATGAAATTGATTTAATTATTAATCTAACAATTCCTGCAGCGCATAAAGAAATTATTACAAAATCATTACTTAATGGAAAACACTGTTTTAGTGAAAAACCTTTAGCAATGAATTTTCAAGAAGGTTTAGAAATACAAAAACTAGCAGATGAAAATGGTTTATATGTTGGATGCGCACCTGATACCTTTTTAGGAGCGGCAGGACAAAAAGCTAGAAAATTAATTGAAGACAATAGGATAGGTAAAATTGTTCTTGGTACATTTAATTTAATGTCACACGGGATGGAGCATTGGCACCCTAATCCAGATTTTTTCTTTAAACCTGGTGCTGGACCAGTTTTTGATGTTGGTGTTTATTATATTACTCAATTAGTTAACTTAATTGGACCAGTTAAGCAAATAAATGCAATAAGTGGAACTGCTACAAATGAGAGAACAATAACTAGTCAACCTAGATATGGAGATAAAATTAAAGTTGAAACACCAACAACATTAATGGGCTCTTTAGAATTTACAAGTAATGCTAAAATCCAGTTTTTTTGTACTTGGGATGTCTGGAAAAACAAACATTCTACGATTGAACTGTATGGCTTAGATGGAAGTATGATTGTGCCTGACCCCAATTTTTTTAGTGGTGATTTATTAGTATCTCAAAAAGATAATGATTGGGAAGTAGTTAATAATGATAAAATGTTATTAGGGATACCTAACAAAAGTGATGGTGAAGGAAATAAGAAAGCAAATTATAGAGGTATTGGGCTTTCAGAAATGATTGATTCAATTGCTAAAAATCGTAAAGCAAGATGTTCACTTGAATTATCTCTACATGTTTTAGAAATAATGGATGGTATAATAAAATCTGCAGAAGAAAAAAGATCATATATTTTAACTACAAATCCTGAACAACCAGATTTACTAACTGAAGAAGAAATAAGTAAACTTAAAATTTAAATATGTCAGAAATTAAATTTCCATCTGATTTTATTTGGGGAGCATCATCTGCAGCCTATCAAATAGAAGGTGCTTGGAACATTGATGGAAAATCCCCCAGTATTTGGGATACTTTTACTCAAACTAAAGGTAATGTTCATAATGATGAAAATGCAAATATAACTTGTGATTTTTACAATAATTATAAACAAGATATTTCCTTAATGAAAGAAGCCGGATTAAAAAGTTTTCGCCTTTCTACCGCATGGTCTAGAATTCTCCCTGATGGTATTGGCAAAGTAAATCAAAAAGGTTTAGATTTTTACAATCGTGTTATTGATACACTTTTAGAAAAAAATATTGAGCCTTTTATATGTCTTTATCATTGGGATTTACCTCAAATTTTACAAGATAAAGGTGGTTGGTCAAATAGAGAATCTTCAGATTGGTTTACAGAATTTACAAATATTGTTGTATCAAATACTTGTGATAGGGTTAAAAAATTCTCAACTTTTAATGAGCCTGTAGTTTTTACTCTTGCTGGATACGGACAAGGAATAATGGCTCCTGGTATAAGTGATTTTACAAAAACATTACAGGCTGTACATTATGTGAATTTATCACACGGATATTCTATTAAAGAAATGAGATCAATTTCATCCGATCTTAAATGTGGTTGTGTTAATGTTATGGCTCCGATTAAATCAAATTCCAATAAAGAAAAAGATATTGAAGCCTCAAGAATTGCAAATGTTTTTTTCAATACTTTATTTACAGATCCTCAATATTTAGGAAAATATGATCCATATATAGCTCAGCAAATGAAAGATATAATTAAGGATGGAGATATGAAAATAATTAAACAAAAATTAGATTATTTTGGACTTAACTTTTATTCACATTTTCATGTTCAAGCAGATCCAAGTGACAAATTATTTATGGGAGCCAAAACAAATAATGATGCAGGTTTTTCTTTACTTCCTCCCCCAGATAATGCTGAAGTAAATCCGATGGGTTGGGAAATTGCTCCATCTTCTTTTTATGATCAAATTATGCAGGTAAAAGAAAAATATGGAAGTCCGTTAATTTATATAACTGAAAATGGCGTAGCAACTGAGGATGTATTATCAGAAAAAAAATACGATATCAGATGAAGAAAGAATTAGTTTTTATAAACGATATTTATCCAGCTTAAATAAAGCAATCAATGACGGGGCTGATGTTCGAGGTTTTTATGCATGGTCGTTTACAGATAATTTTGAATGGCATAGGGGATATGACATGAGATTTGGCATGGTTTATATAGACTATGAAAATCAAAAAAGAATTCCAAAAGATTCATTTTTCTTTTATAAAAATCTTATAGAAAGTTCAGTAATTAGTTAGTAATCTTGTTATAGCTTATCTGATTTTGTTCAAACAAAACTTCATTAAACTTTGAAAGATCATTATCAACTTTTTTTAACATAGAATTAAACTCTGATCTTTTTGTTACAACTAAAGAAATATCAGCAACAATTAAATCAATAACATAAAATCGATCTTTTGATTCTTTTACTCGCCATGTTACAACAACTGATCCAGTATCAGAAAAAATCTCCATATCAATCAAAG
>CACBPV010000029.1 GCA_902541215.1 uncultured Alphaproteobacteria bacterium
TAAAGGAAATAAAAATATATGTTGTGTTGGTGATGATGATCAATCAATATACTCTTGGAGAGGTGCTGATGTTACTAATTTATTAAATTTTGAAAAAAATTTTGAGAATGTAACAATTGTAAGATTAGAACAAAATTATCGATCTACAAGAAATATATTAAGTTGCGCATCAACTCTTATTTCTAAAAATAAAGGAAGATATGGAAAAGATTTGTGGAGTAAAAATCAGATTGGTGAAAAAATTACAATTAATGGATTTTGGGAAACAAAAGAGGAGTCTGTATTTGTAACAGACAAAATAGAAAATATAATAAAAGACAAAATAAATTTGAGTGAGATTTCTATCTTATTTCGAGTTGCTGCGCATACTAGATCATTTGAAGAAAGACTAATCAATCTTGGATTACCTTATAAAATTATTGGAGGATTACGATTTTATGAAAGAAAAGAAATCAAAGATATTATTGCGTATTTAAGATTAACAAATAATTTATCTGATGATTTAGCTTTTGAAAGAATTATTAATGTACCTAAAAGAGGAATAGGGAAATCAACAGTTAGTAAAATTAGTAGCTATGCAAGAATGAATAATATTTCTCTATTTGAATCTGCTCAACAATTGACATTTAAAAGTAATTCTAAAGCTAAGGGTGAATTATATAATTTTACTGACAACATTTTAAAATGGCAAAAGGTTAAGAAAAAATTTGACCATATTGAATTAGCTAAAGTAATAATAGAAGACTCGGGTTATTTAGATTATTTAAAAAAAGAGGAAGAGAGCTCAAATAAACCAGACAGCCTATCAAGAATAGACAATTTAAATGAATTTATAGAAAGTTTAAAAGAATTTGAAAACATAGAAGGTTTTTTGGAGCATGTATCTTTGGTTATGGAAAATATAACAAATACTTCAGAAGAAACACTAACTCTTATGACAATGCATGCAGCTAAAGGATTGGAGTTTGATTATGTATTTTTAGCTGGCTGGGAGGAGGGAGTTTTTCCAAGTCAAAGATCAATAGAGGAATCAGGTAATCAGGGATTAGAAGAAGAAAGAAGGTTGGCCTATGTTGCACTAACGAGAGCAAGAAAAAAAATTTATATTACTTATGTAAATCAAAATAGATATTCTTTTGCATCACATGATTATAATTTACCATCTAGATTTATAAGCGAGCTTCCAGAAGATAAAGTAGAGATAAATGACTCCAAATATATTCAAGATAATAATTTTTTAGATAATTTTTTAGAAACTGACTCATTTAGCGAAGAAATAATTACACCGGGAAGAAGAAGACTATTAGAAAACTCAAAAAAAAATAATATCGATTGGGATTTTAATCAAGATTTCGAATATGATGTCGATATATCTAAAGGGAAAAGTGTTTATCATCAAAAATTTGGTAACGGAAAAATCATCAAATTAGATGGTGATAAAGCTTTAATTGATTTTGATAATTTTTCTTCAAAAAAAGTATATTTAAAATTCTTGAAAATTATAGATTAATTTTTTTAAGGAATTCTTTTTCATTTAAAATTGTAATTCCTAATTGTGTTGCCTTATCTATTTTTGAACCTGATTTTTCTCCAGCAATTAGAAAATCTGTTTTTTTGCTAATACTAGATAATATTTTTGCTCCTTTAGTTTTTGCTAAGTACTTAGCTTCATCTCTTGATAGTTCAGATAAAGTGCCAGTAAAAACCAAATGTTTATTTGAAAAAAAATTATCTAATATTTTATTCTCTACATATGTAATAGATAAATGATTTTTTAAATTTGTAATAGTTTCCTTATTTATATCTTTTGAAAAAAAACCTATAATTGAAGAAATTGCTTTTGGTCCTAAACCATCAATATTTTCTAAAATACTTATATTATTTGAAGATGAAATAAATACATCTAGTTTTTTAAACTCGTTTGCTAAAATATCAGCATTAACTTCGCCAATAAATCTAATACCAAGTGAATAAATAAATTTATCTAGCGATATTTTTTTTGAATTATTAATAGAATTAATTAAATTAGTAAAAGATAATTTACCCCATCCATCTAACTCAATAATTTCTGTTTCATACTGTTCAAGATTGAATATATCTTCAACTTTATTTATATATTTCAAATTAAACAATTGTTTAACTTGTTTTTCACCAAATCCATCAATATTTAAACTTTTCTTACTGACGAAATGAATTATTCTGCCTATTTTTTGGGAACTACAACCATATGTATTTGTACATCTTAGTATTGCTTCATCTTTTTCTTTTAAAACATTGCTATTACAGATAGGACAATTTCTAGGAGGTTTTATTTTAGTATTTAATTTACTATTCTTTTTAACTAATCTAGTAACATATGGAATTACGTCTCCTGCTCTTTCAATTTCAACAAGATCTAAAACATTTATTTTTTTTTTATTTATTTCATCAAAATTATGTAAAGAAGCATTAGATATAATTACACCACCTAAATTAACAGGTTGCAATCTAGCTACAGGGGTAATTGCGCCTGTTCTCCCAACTTGGAAATCAACAGATTGAATTATAGTATTAGCTTTTTCAGCAGAAAATTTTACGGCAACTGCCCATCTTGGGTTTTTTCCAACATAACCTAATCTTTCTTGTAGTTTAAAACTATTTATTTTAACAACTAATCCATCAATATCATAATCAATACCTGATCGTTTTTGATCTATTTGATTATAAAATTTAATAATTTCTTCAACTGATCGACATTTTTTGATTAAATTATTTGGAGAAATGTTCCAACTCTTAAGTCTATCATAGTAATTCTCAATTTTATCAAAATTATATGAACATTTACCTATACCGTGAGGTATAAATTTAAGTGGCCTACTATGACTAATAGAAATATCAAGTTGTCTTAGGCTACCAGCTGCGGCATTCCTTGGATTTGCAAATTTAGATTTATTTTCTAACTTAGAATTAAGTTTCTCAAAATCACTCTTATTTAAGAATACCTCTCCTCTAATTTCTATAAAATCTGGAAAGTCTTTTTTTAACCTTGATGGAATATTTTTTATATTTAAAATATTTTCAGTAACATCTTCTCCTGTAAATCCATCTCCTCTTGTACCAGCAGATATTAGATTTCCGTTTTTATAGACAAGATTTAAAGATAATCCATCAATTTTTGGTTCACAGATATATTGTAAATCATCATCATTATCTAAATTTAAAAATTTAACTGAACGTTTTATAAACTCTTTTATATCATTATTATTAAATGCATTTGCAAGTGAGTACATTTGAGAATCGTGTTTTATTTTTTTAAAATTATCTTTTATTTTGCTACCATAGTTTTTGTTTGGACTATCCTTTAAAATTAAATTTGGATATTTTTTTTCTAAAGTATCATTTTCTTTAACTAACGTATCAAATTCTTGATCAGTTATTTCAGGGTTATCTAATGTGTGATAATTATAATTATGTTTTTTGATTAAATCAGCAAGCTCTTTTAATCTTTTTAAAATTATCTCTTCTTTATCCATCAAAGAAATTTCTAAATTTTTTTAAGAATGTCTCTTCACCATCAGTTTGTTCTACTAATTTATAACTATATTTATACCATTTAGATTCAGGATAATTATATCCAAGTAATGCAGCTGTATTATAGCTATCTTCATACATACCCATTTCATAATAAGCCTCTACCATTCTGTGTAGTGCCTCAGGGGTAAATTTAGTAATTGAGAATTCATCCACAACTATTTTAAATCTATTTAATGCTGCAATATACTTTTTATTATCTAGATAAAATCTTCCTATTTCCATATGTTTTGCTGCTATATTTGATTTTACTAATATAATTTTTTGTCGACTATCTTTTGAATATTTACTATTTGGAAATCTTTTAATAACTTGATCAAAAGAACTTAATGCAAGATCATTATAATGTCCATCTAATGATTCATTCTGAAGCTGTTCATAATTACACATGGCTATCATATAATAAATATAATCTAAATCTTTGTGAGATGGATATTTATTGATTATCTTCTTATAGTTTAAAATTGCATTATCATAATCCATCTGGATATAATCAATAAAAGCAATCATTATTTCTGATTGAATTGCTTCATTCGATAATGGAAATAATTTACTTATTTCTTTAAATTGATCCCTTGCTAATTCAAAGTTTTGTGTATCAAAATTTATTTTTGCTAATTTATATAGAGTTTCTGGCTCTCCTAATAAATTCTTATTTTTATCAATATTTGAGTTGGTATTATTAGAACAACTTATACATAAACATAATAATATTAGACAGATAATTTTTTTTATCATAATTTATTTATATATTTAAATTTAAAAATTTGAATGAAATATATAACTAAATACAAATCTCCAAATTATAACTTAAGAAATAATTCAAAAATACAACTAATCATAATTCATTATACAGCCTTGAAAAACACATTTGATGCCATTTCATATTTATGTAATAAGGAAAAAAAAGTAAGCTCACATTATCTAATTTCACAAAATGGAACCGTATACAACTTAGTAAAAGATAAATTTAGGGCATGGCATGCAGGGCAGTCATTTTGGCAAGAAATGATTGATATTAACTCTGTTTCTATAGGAATAGAGCTTGATTATAATCCGAAAGGAAAAAATAATAAATATTCATTAAAAATGATACATTCATTAAAAAAACTAATTCTTAAATTAAAAAAAAATTATAAAATTAACAAAAATAATATTTTAGCACATTCAGATATTGCTCCTTTTAGAAAAAAAGATCCTGGTAAACACTTTCCATGGCAATCACTCTCTTCTTCAAACTTAGTAATGAGATTTAAAAATTTAAAAAAGAATGAAATAAAAATTATAGAAAATTGGTTTAATAATATTAACTTGAAGTCAAAAAAACAGAAAACAATTTTAGCTTTATCATTGATTGGATACGATACACGTGCAGTATATAAAAATGATAAACTTTATTATAAACTTGTAAGAGCATATAGAATTAGATATCTAAATAGAGAAGACATAATTAATAATAAATCCATTTATAATACTTTAATTAAACACCTCTTTAATTTTCTGTTGACCAAAAATTAAATAAATTTATTAAGAAAATAGATGGTGCGATGATCGCTTGAGAAATCAAGAGGAAAGTCCGGGCTCCACTGGGAAAAAAAACCAGGTAACACCTGGCAAGTGAAAGCTTAGGGAAAGTGCAACAGAAAATATACCGCCTGAAAAGGTAAGGGTGAAAAGGTAAGGTAAGAGCTTACCGCTTTTTTGGTAACAAAAAAGGCTTTGCAAACCCTTTTTGGAGCAAGGTCAAATAGGAATAGCAATCAGTTCCAGCTGAGCTATTCGGGTAGACTGCTTGAAACAAATGGTGACATTTGTTCTAGATTAATGATCATCAATTTTTATTAAATTACAGAACCCGGCTTATGCACCATCTATATTTATTGAGAACATACTAAGAACATTTATGAATAATTTATATACCCATTGACGCCCATATAATCCCATGATAACCCATTTTAGATGGATTTATTTGTATCTAAATATTTTAATAAAATAGATAAAAAGGGAAGGATTTCTCTCCCATCTAGTTTTAGAAATATTCTTCCTAAAGCTAACAGAAATGAAATTATTTTATACAAATCTATTAAGTCGCCATCTATTGAAGGATGTGGCGTTGGACGATTAAAAGAAATTGCAAAAAGAATTAACAACCTAGATTTTTTTTCGGAAGATTATGATGATTTCTCAACATCAATATTTTCCGAAATAGTTACAACTAATATTGATAAAGAAGGAAGGTTTTTAATTCCAGATGAATTAAAATTATATGCCGGTATAAAAACAGAAGCTGCTTTTTTTGGTCAAGGGCATTTTTTTCAGATATGGGAACCTAAACAAGGCTTAAAAAATACTGAAGCTTCTAGAAGACGTCTTTTAAAAGAAAAAAAGTCATTAAGAATAATGTTAACACAACAAAAATAATATGAAAAATTTGCATAATTCAGTAATGATTAATGAAATAATATCATTTCTACCATTAAAAAAATCAATAAATGTAATAGATGCAACTTTTGGTGGCGGCGGCTATTCAAAAACTATTCTTGAAAAATTTAATGTAAATCAGTTGTTAGCAATAGATAGGGATCCAATTTCAAAAATATTTGCAAAAGAAATAAAATCTAAATTTTCAAATTTTATTCTAATAAATGATAAATTTAGTAAAATTGAAGAAATAGTAAATAATACAAAGTTTAAAGATAAAAAATTTGATATAATTCTTTTTGATATAGGCACAAGCTCAAATCAAATAGATAATGCGCAAAGAGGTTTTTCATTCAACAAATCTGGACCACTTGATATGCGAATGGGTACTTCAGATAAAAATGCTTATGATATTATTAATAATTATGAAGAAAAAAATTTAGCTGACATAATTTATCAATATGGCGAAGAACGTTATTCAAGAGTTATTGCAAAAGAAATAGTTAAAAATAGAAAAATAAAATTTATTAGTGACACGATAGAATTATCAAACATTATTAAAAAATGTTTACCAAAAAAGAGTCAATTAAATAACAAGACTCATCCAGCTACAAAAACATTTCAAGCAATTAGAATTTATGTAAATGATGAGTTAAGTGAACTAAAGACGAGTCTAGAAAAAACTTTAAAGATTTTAAATAAAGATGGTTTAATTTTAGTAGTTTCTTTCCAAAGTCTAGAAGATAGAATTGTGAAAGATTTTTTTAACCACAATAGTGGTAAACGATGGCGTTCCTCCCGCCACTACCCGGAGTTACCTGATAAGTCGGCAACTCAACTAAAAATAATCACCAAAAAACCAATATTGCCATCAGCTTCTGAGATTTTAGAAAATCCCAGATCTAGATCAGCAAAACTTCGGGTAGCTCAGAAAATTTAATAATGAAATATACTAAATCAATTATATTCTTTTTAATTTTTAATTTAATATTGGTTTTTTCAATGATTTTTATTGCCAACAAAACAAGAGAAATCGAAAAAAATAATCTTAATCTGAAAATGAAAATTTCTAAGATTTCAGAAAACTTAAAAATTAATAAGATTGAATTAGCTGCTCATCAAAATAGCTCATATTTAAAAACACTCTATGAATTATATTTTTACGAAACTCAAAATAACAATGTTCCTCTTATTGTAAAAATGAAAGAACTTTCAAATCAAGATAAAAATATCAAGCTTGTTAGTTCAAATAATTAATTAATGTTAAGTAATCTAAAATTATTTGATAGCGACTCTTTAAAATTAGTTCATAGAAGAGTTTTTTTTTCAATTACAATTTTTATTTTTGTCTATTTTATTTCTATTTATAGGATCTCTTCAATTATGCTCTTTCCAGATCACAATGATGATACTACTAATTATGTAAAAAAAGATATTAGAGGTAGTATTTATGATAGGAATGGTAACATAATTGCTACCTCAATTGAAAGTATCTCCTTATCAATTAATCCTAATAAGATAAAAAATAAAAAAGCACTTGCCAATAAATTGGGATTAATTCTTGATTTAGATATAAAAAAAATTGAAAAAAAATTATTATCAACAAGTAAATTTGTTTGGATAAAAAGAAATATATCTCCAATTGAATATCAAGAAATAATTAATCTTGGTGAAATAAATATCAAAGCTCATAAGGAATTTAAAAGAATATATCCTTATAAAAATACGTTGTCACATATTCTTGGATATGTAGATATTGATCAAGTTGGACAGAGTGGAATTGAGAGATATTTTGAAAATGATCTCGCAAAATCACAAGATATAATTATTAGTATTGATACTAATTTACAGCAATTGGTTAAAGAAAATCTTTTAAAAACAATAAATAATTACAAAGCTGAATCCGGTTTAGCTATAGTTATGGATATTCCTAGTGGTCAAATCTTATCTTCAGTAAGCTTACCTGATTATAATCCTGAGGACAAATCCTCATATAATAACAATAATTTAATTAATAGAGTTTTTCAGTCAAATTATGAAATGGGATCAACTTTCAAACCAATAACTGCAACTATTGGATTTGATTTAGATATTTTAGATCCTCAAATGACTTTTGATGTTACAAAAAAATATTTAAATATTAGTGATCATGATAAATACAAAGATAACGGTATTTATGATGTTGAAAAAATAATTGTTGAATCATCAAATATTGGTACTGCTCAGATTGCTACTTTGATTGGAAAAAAAAACCAAAAAGAATTTTTTGAAAGAATAGGTTTTAATAAAAAAATAAATATAGAAAATAAAGAAAGTTCAGCTCCTCTAGGGAATAAAAATAATTGGGGTAAGTTAGAAACAGCAACTATAGGATTTGGTCATGGATTTGCAATTACACCTCTTCATTTAGTTAAGGCTTATGCTTCATTGGCAAATAATGGAAATGAGGTTTTTCCTACACTTCAATTAAACAAACAATTTGAACAAAAACAAATTTTTAATAATAAAGAATCATCGAAATTCTTTATAAATTTATTAAGTTCTGTTGTTCTTAAGACTGAATACACTGGTCCCAGAGTAAAAGTAGATGGTTATTCTGTAGGAGGTAAAACGGGTACATCAGAATTACTAAATCCAAATGGAGGATATTACAAGGATAGAAACTTAACTTCCTTTATTGGAATATTTCCAATAAATAATCCAAAATATGTAGTTTACACTGCTATTGAGTATCCAAAAAAGGAAACGGGCACTAAACAAAGAATGACTGGTGCAAGAGTAAATGCACCCTTGGTAAAAGATATCATTATTAATATTATAAGCCTCTTTAATATTTCAAAAGATAAAAATGATGAACTTCTAAAAGTAGACACAAATTTTTTATATAGAAAATTAAATGCTACTGTCTAATTTATCAAAAGCAATAAGTGTAAATAAAACATACAACTTTAACAAAAACAAATATTTTTCTGCAATTACCTCCAATTCAAAATTTACTAATAACAAAACGTTGTTTATTTATAACAAAAACACAAAGGTAAAAAAAATTTATTTAGATGAAGCGCTCAAGAACAACACTCCTGCTATTATTTCGAATAAATATATAAAAAACATAAAAATTCCTCAATTTGTTGTTTCTAATATTATTTTTGAGACTTATTCCTTATTAAATAAGCTTCATAATAATCTTCCTTTTAAAACGATAGCAGTTACGGGCACAAATGGAAAGACATCAGTTGTTTGGTATATTTCAAAAATTCTTAATTCACTAAAATATAATAATACAACTGTTGGTACTTTAGGTCATTTTAAAAACGGAAAAAAAATAAATGATATAAATTTAACAACTCCTGCATATGAGGAATTATTTAAATATGGATCTTCGAATAAAAAAGAAAAAAATATTTACATTTTTGAAGCCTCAAGTCATGCTTTAGAACAAAATAGGTTAAGAAACTATCCTATAAATATTGCAGCTATTACAAATATTTCGAAAGACCATCTTGATTACCATAAAACATTCTCTAATTATAAAAAATCAAAAATTAAACTTTTTACTAATCATTTAGAAAATAAAGGATTTGCTATAATTAATTCAAGATTAAAAAACTCATCTGAATTAAAAAAAAAATTGATAAAAAAAAACATCCAATTGAAATATTTTGGAAATAAAAGTTTGAAATTGTTAAAGATTAAAGATGTTGTATATTTAAAAATCAACAATAAAAAATATAAATTAGAAAATTTAAAAGTTAAAACAAATATAGAATTTGAGAATTTAGAATGTGCAATTACTTGTTGTTTAGCACTCAATATTAGTCAAAATAAAATTGTAAAAGTACTATCAAAAGTAACTAATCCCGCAGGTCGTTTAGAAACAGTTGAATATAAGAAAAAAAATTCAAAAATTATTATTGATTATGCACACACACCAGATGCATTAAAAAAAATATTAATTGCCTATAAAATCAAAAAAATAAAACCAGCAATTTTATTTGGTTGTGGAGGCAATAGAGATAAAAGTAAACGAAAATCTATGGCATTAATTGCAAATAAATATGCAGGTAAAATTTATATAACGGATGATAATCCAAGAAATGAAAATCCATCAAAAATAAGGAAAAATATCTTAAAGTATTGTTCTAGAGCTATTGAAGTATCTGACAGAAGAAAAGCAATTAAACTAGCTATTAAAGAATTAAAAATGAGTGAAGTCTTAATAGTAGCAGGTAAAGGTCATGAAAAATTTCAAGTTTTGAAAAATAAAACAATTAAGTTTGATGATATTACAATTGTGAAACAATTAATAAATTAATGAGTGAATTAAATAAATTAGAGAAATACATAATATCTAAAAAAGATAAAATTCAAATATCAAGTAAAGATATTAAGGTTGGCGATATATTCCTTGCTTTAAAAGGTAAAAAATTTCATGGAAACAAATTCATAAGTGAAGCTATAAATAAAGGTGCAAGATTTTGTATAACTGATAAGAAAAATTTTAAAGAAAATAAAAAAATTATATATGTAAATAATATTTATAAATATCTTTCAGAAATAGCAAAAAGAAAACGAGATTTATACAAGGGTAAAGTAATAGGTATTACTGGCAGTGCTGGTAAAACAACTTTAAAAGAAACTTTAGCATTTTTTTTAAAAAAAGATCATACTATTTCTTATTCAAAGAAAAGTTATAATAATCAATTAGGTGTATTAATATCTTTACTAAATTTAAACTTAAAGTCAAACTTTGCAATTTTTGAGATCGGAACAAACAATTTTGGTGAGATAAAATTTCTTAGTAATTTAGTTAGACCATCAGAGGTATTTATAACAAATATACAATCTACGCATCTTGAAAATTTCCAAACTAAAAATAATATTGCTAGAGAAAAAGCTGATATATTTATTTCAAAACATAATAATAATAGACAAAACCTATATCTAAATGTTTCATCTAAATCTGAAAATATTTTAATTAAAAAAGCAAAAAAAGAAAAAAATCTTAAAATAATTCGTATCGATAATTCTTCAAAAAAATATTTTATTAAAAAGATATCTCTTTTTAAAAAATCTCATAAAATAACTTTATCAATTAATAAAAAACAAATTAA
>CACBPV010000030.1 GCA_902541215.1 uncultured Alphaproteobacteria bacterium
TACTGGCGCAAAATTTTTAGATACTTTAAAAAATAACAAAATTAAAATTAAGGAAAGTTTTAAACTAAATAGTTTAAATACACTAGCTTCAACAGGATCTCCGTTGGTTAATGAATCATTTGAATACGTTTATCAAAACATCAAATCAAATATTCATCTTGAATCTATAAGTGGTGGTACTGATTTAGTTTCGTGTTTTGTTACAGGCAATCCATTAATGGATGTCTATAGTGGAGAAATTCAGTGTAAAGCTCTTGGCATGGAGGTTGATGTATTTGATGAAAAAGGAAATTCAATTGAAAATCAAAAGGGAGAACTAGTATGTAAGTCATCCTTTCCATCAATGCCTTTATATTTTTGGAATGATTATGATAATAAAAAATATTTTAATTCTTATTTTAGTAAATATGAAAACATTTGGTATCATGGAGATTATATTGAAAAAACTATAAATGGCGGTTATGTAATTTATGGTCGATCAGATGCAACTCTAAATTCTGGAGGAGTAAGAATAGGTACTGCAGAAATTTATAGAGTAATTGAAAATATTAAAGAAGTTCAGGAAGCAGTTGCAGTGGAATATAAATTAAAAAATGATACGCAAATTATATTATTTGTTGTCTTGAATCATAATTATAAATTTAATGAAAATATAAGATCTAAAATAATAGATGAAATAAAAATTAATCTCTCTTACAAGCATATACCCTCACAAATATATGCAGTAAGTGAAATACCTAGAACTAGAAGTGGTAAAATAGTTGAAATTTTAATTAAAAAATTAATAAATGGTGAGAATATTGAAAATGAAGAATCATTAGCCAATCCAGAATGTTTAAAAGAATTTGAATTAGTATATAAAAACTTAAAGAATAATTATGCCAAATAGAGTTGTAGTAAGTAAACTAGGTGGCCCAGAGGTTTTGAAATACGAAAACTATGATTTGCCTAAGAATGTTGAAGAAAATATGGTTAGAATTAACCAAACTTCAATAGGTATTAATTACATTGATACGTATCATAGAACAGGCATATACTCGTTACCTGTAGAAATCCCTTTTTGTTTAGGAGTTGAAGCAGCAGGAGAAGTTATAGAAATTGGAGATAATGTATCGAACCTAAAAGTTGGTGATAGAGTAGCTTACTCCTTTAGCCCTCCAATTGGTGCTTATTGCGAAGTTAGAGATTTTGATGCTCAAAGAGTTGTTAAATTACCAGAATATATTTCAAATGATGAAGCTGCTTCAATATTATTGCAGGGAATGACCGTCGAATATCTTTTTGAAAGATTGTATAAATTGCAAAAAGATGAAGTTTTTTTGTTTCATGCAGCTGCAGGGGGTGTTGGCTTAATTGCTAGTCAATGGGCAAAATCCATAGGAGCTAAAATGATTGGTACTGTTAGTACTGATGAAAAGGCATCATTAGCAAAAGAAAATGGATGTGAATTCACTATTAATTATAAACAAAATGATGTTCATAATGGTGTTTTAAAATTTACAAACAAAGAGGGAGTAAATGTGGTTTATGATGGAGTTGGTAAAGATACATTTGATATATCTTTAAAATGTCTAAAATTTAGAGGACTAATGGTATCTTTCGGACAATCTTCTGGAATGGTAAATGATGTCAATCTTCATAGTACATTTAATCCTAAAAGTTTATATTATACTAGACCAACATTAATGCATTATATCCGTAATTCAGAAGAATTAACTGAGAGTAGTAAAAAATTATTTTCAAAAATTAAAAATAAAGAAATTAAGCCTAATATATTCAAAAAATTTAAATTATCCGAAGCTAGTGAGGCTCATGAGTTAATTCAATCAAGGAGTTCGGTAGGGTCAATAATTCTATGCCCTTGAATTAGTGGCATCCCCTAGGAGAGTCGAACTCCTCTTTTCAGGATGAAAACCTGATGTCCTAACCGATAGACGAAGGGGACACGTGTTTGGTATATAGTAGATATTTTGATTTTTTTCAAATTATTTAATTGATTACTTTCACATCATGGATCAGTATTTGGGGCATCTGATTACTTGAGAAGTTGTCTTTTTTAATAGAACACAAAATATGAAATTTAAATTTATTAAACTTTAGAAGATAATCACCAATAAGGGTATTCATACTGTTAAATGATATACCTTTTAAATTTTCACCTACATCATTTTTAAAAAAAATTAAAATATGTTTATTTTTTATATTTTTAACCTGATCAATTACTATATCTTTGATTAAAAATTGAGGTTCTTCATTACCTTTGCCGTGAGGTTCTAATAATTCTAAATTATCTAAAAAATCTTTGTTTATTTGATTTACAGAAATTTCACAGTCATAAAATATTTTTTTTTCAAAAAAATTATCATGATATAAATCAAATTTTTTTACTAAAAATTCATCTATTTTATCTAATTTTTTTTTATTTATTTTTAAACCTACTGCCATTTTATGACCACCACCATCTTCTATTAAATCATTAGCCTTAAGTTCAAGAACAATACTACCAATATCAATTTGATCTATAGATCTTCCTGAGCCAGATCCAATATTATTAATAAAAGAAAATATAAATGTTGGCTTGTTATAAAGAGCTACTATTTTACTGGCAACAATACCTAGAACACCTTGGTGCCAATTCTCTTTATAAACAATAATAAATTTTTTATTTTCTTGATCTTTTATTTGCTCAATTGCTTCATTGAATATATTTTGTTCAATTAATTTTCTTTTTTCATTAATTAAAAATAGTTTTCTAGAAATAGTTTCTATTTCAGAATCATCATTTGATATCAACAGTTTAGAGGATAAAGAAGAGTCATCAATTCTACTCGCAGCATTAATTTGTGGCCCTAAGACAAAACCAATATCTTTAGCTAAAGGTTCATGATTGATATTAGAGTTATCTAATATTTTTTTTATTGATTTATTTTTTCGACTTCTAATGAGCTCCAAACCTTTACTGACAATTGATCTATTGTAATTGTTAATATTAACAATATCGCAAATTGTTCCAACAGCAACTAAGTCTAAATATGACATCAAATTTGGTTCTTTTATATTTGGAAATAATTTTAATTCTCTAATTTGCTTTCTTAAACCCATTAAAAAAAGAAAGGTTACTGCTACTGCAGCAAAGTCTTTATAATCATTGCTTTCATCAAATCTATTTGGATTAATTACTGAGTGAACTTTTGGCAGTTTAAATTCACTTAAATGATGATCAATAACTATAACTTCAATATTATTGTAATTTGGCAAATCAATAGAGTTAAATGCTGATGTGCCACAATCCAGTGTAAACAATAGTGTAATTTTTTCATTAAGCATTTCATTCATAAGCCTAATATTTGGACCATAGCCCTCCGATAATCTATTAGGTATTTTACAAAAAAGATTATTGGTAAAATTATTTAAAAATTTATATAAAATTGAAGCAGAAGTAGATCCATCAACATCATAATCAGCGATTATTCCAATCTTTTCATTATTTTTTAAAGCCTCAATACATCTTTCAATTCCTTTTTTCATATCTTTGAGTTTAAAAGGATCCGGAAGATTATTTAAAAGATTAGGATTTATATAATTATCGAAATTTTCTTCCGAGACACCTCTCGAAATTAGAAGTTTTGAAAAAATTTCAGAAATTGATTTTTTTTGTGAAAGAGCTTGAATATGTTTGAAGTCAATTTGTTTTTCTTCCCAAAATTTATCTGATAGTGACTTTTCAATATTCACTTTCATTAATTATCATGAATTGCAAGAATAGTAATTTTTTCTTTTACAAATTCTAAACCCTCAATTTTATTAATTACATTACTTAATTTTTCTTTCTGAATTTTATGAGTAGTTATTATAATAGGTATTGGTTTATCAACTTCTGAACTCTCAGGAAGTTGAAGTATTTTTTTAACAGATATATCAAAATCACTAAAGAAATTAGTAATTGAGGAAAGAACACCAGGTTTGTCTTCTGTCATTATTCTTAGGTAATAGCTATTAATTACATTTTCTGCTGAATATTTTTCAAAGCTTTGTAATTTATCAATTTTAAAACCCAAATTATCAAATTTTTCATTCTGAGATATATCATATAAATCAGACAGGACAGAGCTAGCAGTTGGCTTCCCCCCTGCTCCTTCACCCTCTATAAATAAATTTTCTAGATGTATAGTTTCAATATTAATCGCATTTAGAGCATTATCAACACTTGCTAGAGGATTATCCATTGAAACTAATTTTGGTGAAGTAAAATTTGAAATTTTTCCTTCAATTATGGATGCTTCAGATATTAACTTTATTTTATACCCTAATTTTTCGGCAAAATTAATATCTTCAATTTTAATATTTGATATTCCTTCAATATAATTATTATTAAAGTTTAAATTTGATTTAAAACATAAAGTTGATAATATTGTTAACTTGTGAGCTGCATCATACCCACCAATATCTAATTTTGATTCCTGATCAGAAGTGAATCCTTTATCTTTAGCAATTTTAAGAACTTCATTAAAGGACAAATTATCTTGTTGCATTTTGGTTAAAATATAATTTGTAGTTCCATTTAAAATTCCAGAAATTTTTTTAATTCTATCTAAGCTAATTGAATTTTTTATTGTTTTTATAATTGGAATACCACCTGCAACAGCAGCTTCATATGATAAAGCTAGTGCGTTTGTATTAGCTAATTCAAATAATTCTTTTCCATGATTAGCTATTAAAGCTTTATTCCCTGTTACAACATGTTTTTTATTTTTTAATGCTGTTTCAATTATTTCATAGCTAATTCCTTTTTCTTCACCAATTAATTCAACAATTACGTTAAAATTATCATCTTTGGACATTTTTCTTGGGTCGTCATACCAAGTATAATTAGATATATTAAAATTCCTTTTTTTATTTTTTGTTCTTGCAGATATTCCAACTATGTTCAATTCTACATCTGTTTTATCAAAGAAATAATTTTTATTTTCTTCTATTGTTTCAACTAGTGCTGACCCAACGTTTCCTAATCCTACAATACCAATATTAAGCTTATTCATAACAATATTTAACTTTTATAATCATTAATACATTTATCTATATCTTTTTTATCAGTATTAGAAATACTACAATACTCTAATAATTCTTGATCAGTTAATTTAGTTTTTTTAAAATCTGGAACATTATCAATATCAGGATATCCACAAGAAATGATAGAGAAAAATAGAAAGAAAATTATAAAATATTTACTCATAATAAAGATACTGTTTCATCAATATTTTCTGCTATGTTAAAACATTGTACTGCTTGACCGGCAGCACCTTTAATTAAGTTATCTATTGCACTAACAATAATCAGTTTATCTTCACTATAATGATCAAAAATTTTTATTTTACAATAATTAGAATTTTGAATAGAAAAAAAATCAAGAATTTCATTATTATCAATATATTTTATAAAAGGATTTACTTTTTGTAAGTCTTTGAATAGATTTATGACATCAGTTTTTTTAATAGTATTATTTAGATCGCAATAAATTGTAGAAATCATACCTCTAAAATTAGGAAGTATATGAGGATTGAATGAAAAATTTACTTCTTTATCTGAATTATGTTTATTAATTTCTTGTTTGATTTCTGCAATATGTCTGTGATTGTTTGTATTATAATTATAAAAATTATAATCATTTTTTGATTTCATTTTATTGAAATCAAATTTCTTTCCTGCTCCACTATAACCAGATTTAGAATCTATAATTATATTCTTGGTATCAATTAATTTATTTTTTATTAAAGGTATTAATGGTAATAAAATAGAAGTTGGGTAGCAACCTGGTACCGCTATATTTTTTGAATCTAATATTTTATCTCTATTTATTTCAGCAAGACCATAAATAAAATTATTTAAATACTTTTTGCATTCATGTTCATTGCCATAATTTTTTTTATAAACATCAAAATTATCTAATCTAAAGTCAGCTGATAAATCTATAATTTTAATTTTATCAAAATATTTTTTTACATATTTATTAGATACTGCATGAGGTAATGCTAAGAATACATAATCACTATCTTCAGCATTAAAACTATTATTTGGTTTTAAAAGAGGAAGTTGATTATACTCCTTTGTATTATCAATATTATTTAAAAAAGTATCATGAATAGTTTCTGATCCTAAAAAATTTATATCAACATAAGAATGATTTGATAGAATTTCTACCAACTCCATACCAACATAGCCGGTTGAGCCTAGAACGGCTACTCTAATCTTATTTTTCATGAAAATTTATCTCTTAGAGAACTGGTAACTTCGTCTGGCTTTAGCTAAACCAGCTTTTTTTCTTTCAACAACTCTTGGATCTCTAGTAAGAAATCCAACTTTTTTGAGAGGTGGTCTATTTGACTGATCGTATAAGCTTAATGCTTTGCTAATACCATGTCTTATAGCACCAGCTTGACCAGAAAGACCTCCACCTTTAACTGAAGCCATAATCTCATATGAATTATCAGCTTTAACTACATCCAAAGGCTGGTTAACTATCATTTGTAGTACGGGTCTTGAAAAGTATTGATCTAAAGGTTTGCCGTTAATTTTAATCTCACCACTACCTCTTTTTAACCACACTCTAGCAATAGAATTTTTTCTTTTTCCAGTTGCATAAGCTCTTTCTTTATTATCTAAAATACTTTTTGTTTGATTATCTTGATTTTCCATAGTTAAATTTTATTCTTTTTATTCATTGATTCTATATCAATAATTTGAGGATTTTGAGCTTCATGCTTATGATTTTCATCTCTATAAATTTTGCAGTTAGATAATTGCTGTCTTCCCAATGGGCCTTTTGGTATCATTCTTTTTATTGCCAGTTTAATCATCTCATCAGATTTATTTTTTTCCTTCATTTTATTAGGAGTTGTTTGTTTTATTCCTCCTGGGAATCCAGTGTGTTTGTAATAGATTTTATTATCAGCTTTTTTTCCTTTTAAATGTATTTTATCAGAATTAATTATAATCAAATTATCACCACAGTCTTGGTTAGGAGTGTACTCAGGCTTATTTTTACCTCTTAGGATATTTGCAGAAATAACGGCAAGTCTTCCTAAAACTGCATCTTTAGCATCAATCAAAACCCACTTTTTCTTGATATCACTTTTTTTAAGAGAGTATGTTTTCATCGCGTGCCAAATACATATATTGAAAAATTAAGTCAATAAATTAATAAAAAAAACCCTCTATTAAGAGGGTTTTTTAATGATATTTAAGTATTAATTATGCAGTTGCTGAGTCTTTAGCAGCAGCATTCCAGATAATTAAACCGAATAAGATTTTATTAATAAAATCAGCAAGGTTATAAATCCAATTTAAAGTATCAGCATCAACTGAACCCATCATTAAACCAAATACATAACCAAGAGGATAAATTGCCCATCCAACTAACACAATTAATCTCATTGCATTAAATGCGGATGTAACTGATTCTTTTGTTGTAGCAGCTTGACTTGCCTCACCTCGGAAAATTTCCCAAATGATTACAGCCCAACCGATCATACCAATTATGAAACCAAGTAATACCGAAATATGACCTGCTTCTCCAAGGTATCCACCAACTATCATTACAAGTGTACCAATGAGCAATCTGTAGAAAGCACCACTAGATACAGCTGCTCCGGCAGCAACTAGAATTAAAAAGAATTCAACCATTTGAAGTGGTACAGTTAGTATCCAGTCAATATATCTATATACTGTTGGTGACTCACCTGTAGCAACCCAAAAGTCTCTCATATACATGTAGTGTACAGCAGCTATAAAAGTAATTAACCCTGCAACAACCATTGAAGTTCTCCATTTTGAAGAAACTCTCATACCTTCATAAAAGAAGAAGATAGTAGATGCCCACATTCCAATTGAAACAATCCAGAATGTAATACCTACGAAATCACCTTCACCTAGGAAAGTATCGGCAGCAAATGCTGGAACAGCGATAAATGCTATTGTTGCAGCAATGATACCTAATAGACTAGTCTTATTTAACATAAAAACTCCTTATAGTTTGTTTCCTTACTAATAAGATGAGGTTCATATATTTTAATTGACGAACAAATAAAACATTAAAAATAACTTTTTTTTTCTTATTTTTTGTATAAATTTTAAATATAAATTACTGAAAAATATACATTATTTTTTTATAATTTAATTCAAATTGTTGTTTTTCAACAATGTTCTCATTTTATCAAGAATCTGACTTATTTTTTTATTGTTATCTGAATATTCGTGATTTTCATCATTTTGAGTTTTTTTGTTGGAAAAGTTATTATTTGAGTTGAGGATTTTATCTGCCAGTTTAATTGAATGATTATGATTTTTTCCATCGTACAAAATACTTTTAAGTTTTTGCAATTTTTTAATATTATCTTTATTGAAATATCTTGTTCCGCCCTTACTTTTTGTAGAAATACCCTCAACTCTATATTTATTTGTTTTTGGATCGATTGAATCCCAATATCTTATTTTATGTTCCTCGATTTGCAGAATTTTTGAAACTTCAGATATATTTAAGTATTTTTTACTAATCATGAAATAATAATTTATGAGTTAATATATTTTAATAATATTTTACTTGCTTTAAAAGTGATAACATTTCTGCTGGGAATATTATATTCTTGCTTAGTTTTAGGATTTCTACCTATTCTGCTTGTTTTATTACTCAATTTAAATGTTCCAAAATTATGAATTTTTACTTTTTTTTCAGATTGAAGACCTTCGATTATAATATCAATAATATCATTAACTATATCTAGGCATAGTTTTCTATTAAAGCCAAATTCGCTTTTCATTGCTTCAGCAATTTCATCTCTCGATATATTTTGTTTGGTCATCAAATATTTTTAATTGATTTAATAATTTGTTTATTCAAATCATTACTAATAAAATTGTGACACTGTTTCAATGCATAACTAAATGCAATAGGGCTAGCATTACCATGACTTTTAACTGAAATACCATTCAAACCAATTAAAATAGCTCCATTATAAATATCAGGGTTTACTTGATTTTTTAAAATACTTAAATCTTTTTCAATTAATTTATATGAAATTTTATTAACTAAGGATTTATTAAATATATCTTTTAAATTTGATGTAATAAAATTTGAAATACCTTCTGCAGATTTGAGCATTATATTTCCTGTGTAACCGTCAGAAACAATTATATCACAATTACCTGAAGTTATTTTGTTTGGTTCTATGAAGCCTATAAAATAATCTTTTAAAAAACTTGAAAGAATCAGATCTGCAGCTTCCTGAAGAAATTCTAAACCTTTATTATTTTCAGTTCCAATATTTAAAATGCCTATTTTTGGCTTAGAGTTTTTATTGATTATTGAATAATAACAAAAGCCCATCAAGGCAAATTGGAATAAGTTTGATCCACTTACTATTACATTCGCTCCTAAATCTAACATTAATGAATAGCTTTTTTGATTTGGTACTAATGAACATATGGCGGGCCTATCAATTCCTTTAATCATGCCCATATGAAGTCGAGAAAGAACCATAATTGCAGCCGTACTTCCAGAGGAGACAAAACCAGAGTTTAGATTATTCTTTGAGAACTCTAATCCTTTATAAATACTACTATTTTTTTTAGATCTTAAAATGGTATTAACGTTGTCTTCGTCTAAAATAATATCATCGGTGTTTACAACTTTAAAATTAAAGATGTCTAGATTGTTTTTTTTTATAATATTATTAATTAGAACTTCATCTCCAAAAAAAACAATCTTTGTTTTTTTTTCCTCTTTTAGGAAAATTTCTGTACCTTTTAGAACTTTATATGGACTGTTCTCACCACCCATAGCATCTATGGCAATTACGATTTGCCTTTCAGACATTTTATTAATTATTTTCTTTTGTTTTCTTTTTAAGAATTTGTCGACCCTTGTACATGCCAGTCGATATATCAATCTTATGGGGCAACCTTGGCTCTCCAGAGTCTTTATCTAAAATAACATTAATATTTTTTAAAGAATCATGAGATCTTCTCATATTTCTTTTTGATACACTTGTTTTTCTTTTTGGAACAGCCATTTTTTCCAAATATTAGTTTTTAGGATTAATTCAAGATAAATTTTCATTAATTTAGTATATTATTAAAAAAATTAATTTTCAGAATTTACAAAATATTCAAATTTATCACTAAATTTTCTTGAAACATTGATATAATCGTCATTTTTAATTAAATCAATTATCATGAGATAATCAATAAAGGATTTATTTTTATATAGTTTAACTCCTTCAGGAAATTTACTAATTCTAAAGTAAAATTTTTTAACATAAGATTTAACATATTTTCCTATAGACATATCGCCAATACCTTTCTCTCTTAAAGATTCATCAAGATCAGAAATAAATATTGATACTAATTTATCATTAACTTTAAGATATTTTTTTCTATTTTTTTCTAATAAATTTTTACGTATGAACATAATTAAAAAAATACATATTATTTCAAAAGATGTATTGTAGTTTTTAATCTTAAAAAAATCATTTTCATTTAAAAAAATTTTACTTTCAAATAAGATTTTTTTGTATTGCTCTGTAGCAATTATTTGCTCTTTATTTTCTTTTTTTTTAAAGTATTGTAATATCATTAAATGATTAGAGTTTTTTATTATATATTTATTTTTTTTATTTTAGCAAATTGTTCTAATAAGACAATTTATTCTGGAAAAATTTTAAATCAAGAAGAATTAAACGATATTAATTTTAATAATAAAGAAAAATTAATAAGCAAGCTAGGGTATCCAAGTTATATCGATCCAATAGAAAACAAATTTTTTTATTTTTCTGAAAAAGT
>CACBPV010000031.1 GCA_902541215.1 uncultured Alphaproteobacteria bacterium
TATTTGATTGAATATACCAATCTCTATAAGGTTCAGTAACCACAATTGTATTATCATTATATGGCAAGTTAAAATATTCAGATTGTTTATTATTATTTGGAACAATTCCATCAACCATAGATAATGGGAACTCAATATTATTATCAAACCAATCTAAACACTTTGGATATTTTTTTTCTATAAATTGTTTAACTAAATTTTTTAAAATTGTTCCATTTTCAGACAAATTATCGCAACTTAAAACGATTAATTTTTTTTTGTTTTTCTTATATCTTTCTATTATTCCAAAACTTAGATGACCTATCAAAGTTGATAACTCTTTATCCTCTAGATCATTAATAATTTGATTCGAAAAATTTAATTTTTTATTTTTATCAAAATGATATCCCTTTTCTGTAACAGTAATTGTAATTAATTTAATTTTTTCAGATACAATTAAATTTCTTATTTCATTCTTGTGTTTTAAACCAAATAAAACTTTTTTAATTGGATTTAAAATATCAACTTTTTTGTAATTATTTGATATCCTTACCAAAGAATACAAGTAGTCTTGTAATTGCATTTTATTATTTGTTTCTTCAGACCTTAAATTGACCCCAATTATGGAAATGTTTTTATTATTTTCTAATATTTCATGAATATATAGTGCTTGGTGAGCTCTATGAAAATTACCAATACCGAAATGAAGTATGCAATCTTCATTATTATTAATATTATAACTTGGAAATGATTGTTCTTTTAAAAGATTTCTGTTTATATTTTTATTTAATTGCATATTAATAATTAAAATATACTTAAACAGAAGATGATCAATAAAATATATAAAAGTGTGCTTATAACTGGTGCATCAAGTGGTATTGGCTTAGAAACACTTAAAAGATTTTTAAAAGAAAATGTAAAAGTTTATGCTCTTGATAAACACGTTTCAATATTAGAGAAATTGAAAAAAAAATATAAATTTGAAATCATTCAAATTGATCTCTTTGATACGGATCAAATTTATAAAAAACTCTCCAAAGTAAAAGTTGATATTGTAGTTTGTAATGCAGGCATTGGAAGAGGGGCAGAAGGTATATTAAAAGCGTCAAGGCAAGATATTGAATTATCTACAAGATTAAATGTTGAGTCTTATCTTCATACTTTAAAAGCTATTGTTCCAGGAATGATAAAAAGAAGAAAAGGACATGTAGTTTTAATGGGGTCTCTCGCAGGTCTATACCCACAAATGAGTACTGTTTATGGCGGTCAAAAAGGTGCCATCCATAGAATCGCACAAAGCTTAAGAATTGAACTTAGCGGTTCAAGAGTTAAAGTTTCTGAAATATGTCCTGGAAGAACTAAAACAAATTTTGGTAAAGCTGCATTTACAGATAAAAATAAAGCTAAAAAATTTATGTCTGGTTTTACTCTTCTCGAGCCAAGAGATATTGCTGATGCTATTATGTTTGCAGTAAGTGTTAGATGGCGAAGCAATATTAGCACTATTGAAATTTCTGGCACAGAACAATCCCCAGGCGGAGTGCCGATTATTCCAGTAAAAGATCCAATACTTTCATAAATTAATTAAATATTTTTTATTTTAATATAATAAAATTAATTATGGAAAAACCTGTCAGATATGGTGTTATTGGCATAGGAGGTATGGGAGCAAATCATGCTAAAAAATTACAAGAGAATAAAATAGAAAATGCCATCTTATCCGCAGTTGCTGATTCAAATGTAGAATATAAAAATAAATATGAAAATATTCCTTTTTTTGAAAATACTGATAATTTTTTTGATAATAAAATTATAGATGCGGCAATCATTGCTACACCTCATAAATCGCATATAGATCTAGCGAAAAAAGCTCTCGAAAATAATATTAATGTTATAATTGAAAAACCCTTAGCAATAACTAGTAAAAAGTGTCGAGAATTTATTAATATTTCACAAAGTTTTAAAACATTTTTTACTGTTATGTTAAATCAAAGGACTAATCCTGTTTATGTTAAGATAAAGGAACTAATTAATGGAAACGAGTTAGGTAAAGTTCACCGTTTTCAATGGACAATAACTAATTGGTTTAGAACAAACTATTATTATCAGACGTCTAATTGGAGAGCTAAATGGGAAAGTGAAGGTGGAGGCGTTTTAATAAATCAGAGTATTCACCAACTTGATTTGTGTCAGTGGTTATTTGGTATGCCTGACAGTGTATATACTGATTTGGGTTTAGGTCGCTTTCATGAGATAGAAGTTGAAGATGAAGTGACTTCAATCTTTAAATATAAAAATGGATTAAAAGGTGTATTTATTACAACAACAGGTGAAGCTCCTGGTGTAAACAGATTGGAAATTGCATCAGATAAGGGTTTAATTACAATTCAGGATAATAATGTTATATGGGAAAAAATAGATTCATCTACTGAATTCATTAAAAACTCTAAAACACTTTTTGGGATGCCTAAAAAAGAAAAAATTAATTTTAATTTTAAGGCTGATTTGGATCAACATATTGAGCATCAAAGACTTATTCAAAACTTTACAAACTTCCTCCTAGGGAAAGAAAAACTGTTAGTGAATGGAAAAGATGGTTTAAATTCAGTTGAATTAATTAATGCGATGGTTCTATCGGGATTAGAGGAAAAAAAAATAGAGCTTCCTTTAGATGAGGTCAAATATGAACAAAAATTAGAAGAAATGATAAGTAAATCAAGATGAAAATTAATCAAATTGCAGTAACTCTTTATACCGTTAGAGATTTTTGCCAAAATGAAAAAGATTTATTTGAAAGTCTAAAAAAAATCAAAAATATTGGGTATAGTAGCATTCAAATCAGTGGTGTTGGTTTAATTAATCCTAAAACAATAAAAAGCATGTGTGAAGATTTAAGTTTAGTTATATGCGCTACACATGAACCAAATGAACAAATTATAAATAATACTGATGAAGTTATTAATAAGCTAAATATTTTTAATTGCGAATATTCAGCTCTTCCTTATCCATTAAATGTAGATATGAAAAACTTAGAAGAAATTGATAAATTCATAGAAGATATAAATATCGCTGGCTCCAAGTTTCATGCAGAAGGAAAGGTGCTATGCTACCATAATCATGCACTTGAATTCCAAAAAGCTCAAAATGAAATAATTTTAGAAAGAATTTATAAAAATACAGATAGTAGATTCATACAAGGAGAGCCAGATATTTATTGGATACAAAAAGGTGGTCAAAATCCATTAATGTGGTGTAAAAAATTAGATCAACGAATGCCATTATTACATTTAAAAGATTTTATAATGATAAATGATCAAGAAAGTTTTTTTGCAGAGGTTGGCTTAGGTAATTTAGATATCAAAAATATTGTTAAAACAGCAACAGATTCAGGTTGTAAGTGGTTTATTGTTGAACAAGATGAATGTAATGGCGATCCTTTTGATTCACTTCAGATTAGCTATAATAATTTAGTAAAATATGCAGTTACTTAAGAAAAAAATTTTTTGCGTTTTGATTTAATAAATTATTAATATCCCTTTCTATTATAAATTTTGATAACTCGTAATTTTTCTTAGAAAGATCTTCATAATATTCATATAAAATTTCATGTAAGATATTTTTGAAATGAGACCATTTATATATAAGTTGATCAGTAACTCTTGCATCGGAATGCTGAGGTATAAATGATAGACCTAGCATATCAATCCTCATCTTTAGAACAATTTTTATAATACTTGGCTGGTTCATAAACCACCAAAAACCAAATATTTTTAAATTAGGATGTTTACGAGCTAAGACAGTTAATTCGTGCTGATCATTTAAAGATAAACAAGTTACAAGAAATTTGTTTTCCGGAAAAGAATTACATAATTTACTTAGTTCTTTGAGATTAATATCACCAATCCCATCTCCAGCTAAACCAAAACTACTATTTACAGCTCGTTTAACACCTAACATTAAGGACAATGGGATATTTTCTTTATTTAACCATGATAAGATTAATTTCCAAAGAGGATCATTTAAGATTTCTTTAAAATTATCTGAATTTGCTGAAATAGCTGCATACACTGGATTTGATACTAAAAAACAACTATCTAAATAATTTATTACAATATCATTTGCTTTTTGATTTGTCTTAGTTTGATTTTTTGCAACCTCAGTTGCTTGAGAATTGTTAATAATTAAATCATCTAGTCTTAATGATGATTGAAATATATTTCTATCCCAATCATTATCTTTATATAAATTCCATTCATCAATATCAAATGGATTATTTGTCATTACTAAAGAAGAAACGTTTGATAATTTTAAAATTTTTTCATCTGTAAGAGATTTATTTTCATATTCATTTTTTAGTTCTTCAAAAGTTTTATTACTATAATTAATATCTAATTTTTGAAGTACAGTTAGTACTCCTTTGCACGCTTCAGAAATTGGTGTTCTATTTTGAAATAGTTCTTCCCAGATAAGTTTTGCTTTAATTACGTCATCCAGAGAGTAAAATTTTTCTGCACTTATATTTGCATTGGTTAATAATTCTGCAATTAAATAATGATAGTTTAATAAATTAATAAAACCAGAAAGAGAATGACTTTTAAAGGCAGATGGAAATAAATGCGTATGAATATCAAAAATTTTTGTATTATTAATAACTTCTTCTAAAGTATCAGATAATTCCTGATTAGACATATTCATCACTTAATATTGCCAAGCCTAATCGCATTTTTTTGAGCTTTGATTGCCAATTCCATAACTTTTAAACAATGTGATTGATCCATTGCAGTACTAGTTCTGTTTACAACATCATCCATTAATCTCTCAAAATATGTTAGGGGTTCTTTAGAAGCATCTTTATATTCATATTTTTTATTATTAACTAAAAAAAGGTGATCTGTACCCTCTCTACCAACAAGATCGACATACTTTCTTAATTCAATGTATCCTTTTGTACCTAAAATAGTCAATCTGCCATCGCCCCAATTAGGTAAAGCATCAGGAGTGTACCAGTCTACCCTAATGTAACCTCTACCCTTATCTCCATGAATTAAAATTTCACCAAAATCTTCAAACTTATTATGTTCAGGATTTGAAAAATTACCTGTTGAAGAATTTATAATTTCTACATTTTTAGATCCAGTAAAAAATAAAAACTGATCTATTTGATGTGAAGCAATATCACATAAAATACCACCATATTGATCGTAATCAAAAAACCAATCAGGTCTAGTTTGAATATTCAATCTATGAGGTCCCATTCCAATTGTTTGAACAACATCTCCAATTTCGCCCGCTTGAATTAAATCATAGGCTGCTTGAACTGACGGCACTTCAAATCTTTCAGAAAAATCAATTGAAAAAATTTTTCCTGTTTTTTTTGCAGTATTTTCAATTTCTTTAAGTTGTTCTAAAGTTGTACATCCAGGTTTATCTAACATTACATCTTTTCCAGCATTCATACACTCAATAGCTAAAGCTGCTCTATTAACTGGAATGTCTGCTATCAATACTAATTCAATTTCTTTATTTTTTAATAAATCCGCTTTATTTTTAAAGCGGGGTATATCAGGATGTTTTTCATTAAAATCTTTCGTAATATTATTATCAGTTTCATTCCACCAGCCAACACATTCGCATCCCAAATTTAACATGCCATTTAATTGTCCAAAAATGTGTCTATGCTCAACACCCATTGCAGCAACTTTAATTTTTCTCATGATTAAATATTTTACTCCATTGTAATTAGTATATTTTTTTTAGATGATTCTTTCATTGCATCAATTAGATAATGAACTTTCAATGCTTCTTTTCCAGTAATTTCAAATTTTTTATTTGTATTAATTGATTTTGCAAAATTAAGTATAAGATCTTTATGCCAATCAAATGGGAAAGCCATAGGATCAGCACTACCGCCAGTTCCAGATTCCTCTCCAAACTCTTCTTTTTTACCGTTTCTCCAATTAATAATAAGTGTTCCTGCTTCAAGTTTGGCTGTTGCATTTTCACAATGAAGAACAATTGACTCTGATGAGCCTGGAAAAACACTCGTCGAAGCGAATAAAGATGCAATTACACTATTTTTAAATTTAATACCACCAGTTACAAAATTTTCTGACTCCATTTTATGAAACTTTGTAGTTTCCGCCATTACCATCACGTCTTTAACATCTCCTAAAAGACTGATAGCAAGATCAAGCGTATGAATAGCTTGGCTTATAAGAACTCCTCCACCATCTCTCTTGTATGTTCCTCTACCTGGTTCATCATAATAGGACTGTTCTCGCCACCATGGAATATTGATTTGAGCTGAAAAAATTTGACCAAATTTATTCTCATTTATTAATGATTTTAATTTAATTGAGGATTTTCTAAATCTGTGTTGAAAAACTATACCGAGATTAACTTTATTATTTTCACAAATTGAGACTATACTTTTTGCATTTTCTAAAGTTCGTTCAATTGGTTTTTCCATTAAGATATGTTTTCCATGTTTACTAAATTGCTCTACTAGTTCTAAGCGTTGATTTGGAGGGGTGATGATATCCACCATGTCAACTTCAGGATTATCATAAATGCTATCAATGTCTTGAAATGAATTAAAATTATAATTTTTAGAAAAATTTTCTCTTTTTTCCTTATTTCGAGAAAAAACTCCAACTACATTAATATCATCCTTTAATTCATTTAAAGCCAAGGCATGGGGTTTTGCAGCCATGCCCGTACCAATAATGGCAAGTCCAATTTTTTTAGAACTCATTAATTATTTTTTTTTGATACAGACATGCCATTCTCTTCAAAAAGATGAACTGAATCTCTTTTAAAACGAAGATATAATTCTTCTCCCTTATTAATTTTATATTGCCCGGTATGATGAACAATTAATTGTTTTATTCCTTCACCCTGACAATAAAAGTAAGTTTCACTTCCGAGCTGTTCAGTAAAATCAACATGTACTTTCAAATCTGAATTTTGCTGTTCACAAACTTCTATATGTTCAGGCCTTATCCCAAGAGAATAAAGTGTATTATTTTGTAAATTTTTATGATTTGTTTGCAAATTCAATGCATCTGAAACTAAATTAAATGAACCAGACTTATCAATTGCATTAACTTTTATAAAATTCATTTTTGGCGATCCAATAAAACCAGCTACAAAAATATCACTGGGATTATTATATAAATCAAGTGGTGCTCCTGCTTGTGCAACATAACCATTATTTAAAACTACTATTTGATCAGCCAATGTCATTGCTTCAACTTGATCATGAGTAACATAAATCATTGTACCACCGATTTTTTCATGAAGTGCTGATAATTCTTTTCTCATTGTTACTCTTAACTCAGCATCAAGATTAGATAAGGGCTCATCAAACAAAAATGCTTTTGGATCTCTAACTATTGCTCTGCCAATAGCTACTCTTTGTCTTTGACCACCAGAAAGTGCTTTTGGTTTTCTTTGAAGATACTCTTCAATTTGTAAAAGTTTAGCTGCGCTATTAACTTTTTCTTCAATTGTTTTTTTATCAATTTTTAGATTTTCCAATGCAAAGGCCATATTTTTAAAAACAGACATGTGAGGATACAAAGCATATGATTGAAAAACCATAGCCAAACCTCTTTCTGAAGCGGGTATATTACTTACTTCATTTCCGTTGATTAAAATTTCTCCTGATGTAATTCTTTCTAATCCAGCAATAATTCTTAATAATGTTGACTTACCACATCCAGAGGGGCCAACTAAAACTAGAAATTTTCCACTTTCAACTTTCAAATCAACTCCATGAATTACTTCTGTTTGATCATAACTTTTAAAAATGTCCTTTAATATGATTTCAGTCATCTATCTCTTCTCATTATTGCTTTGTCAGGGTCAGCATGTTGTAAATGTATAGGCGGCATCCCATTCAAGATTTTTTTTATATCATTCATCATCATATCTCTTATATTTTTATATGAATAATCTAAAGCACCCGCAACATGTGAAGTAAATAAAATATTAGTTTTTTTTCTAAAAGTTGAATCTGCTGGCACAGGCTCGACTGGATATACATCTATAGCTGCTCTAAAATATTCATTTTCAGCAAGTTCAATAAATTCGTCAAAATCAACGACCTCCGCTCTACTGACTAGAACAACTGAACTATTTTTTTTAATTAATTTTAATTTATCTTTACTAATAAATCCTTCATTTTCAGTAGTAACTCCAGCTAATATGAATATAAATTTATTGTTAGATAATAAATCATCAATAGATACAGGGTTTACGCCCTGTCTTTCTAAGTATTCATTAGGTAACCATGGATCAAATACTGAAATTTTACAGTTAAATGGTTTTAACAAAGGAAGTAAACTTCTTGCTAAATTTCCAAACCCAATTAACCCAACATTTGAGTTAAAAAGTGTATAAGCAAATTTATTTTCTTTAATTCCATATTGCTCTTCAGAATTTAAAAATTTTTTGTAAACTCCCAAAACATTTCTAGAAAGTGAGATTGCGTAACCTATACAAGCTTCAGCAACAGCAGGAGCCATGGCAGGTGCAGCTGATAAAACATAAATACCTCTTCTATGTGCTTCATGATAATCAATATTCGGTTCCCAATTTGCTTTGACATTTATAATTGCTTTAATTTTTTTTGATTTATCTAAACGTTCTTTAGGCATAGCAGTCTGTCCGACTAATATTTCAATTTCTTCAATATTTTTATCTACAAGTTCATCAGGAGCTCGACTACCAAAGTGATAGATTAAATTAGATATTTTTTCTAATTCAGTCTTAACATCATTGGTAAAAACCATTTCTTCATTTCTTGGATAAGGATCAAAAAAAATTAGAGGTTTGTCTTGCATTACTTCATACCTGTACTTGCTATTCCTGTTGTTATAAATTTTTGTAAGTAAGCAAATATAATTGCTATAGGTAATAAAGTTACCATAGTCATTGATAATACATAATTCCACTGACTAGTAAGTTCTCCGTGAAATGCGTTTAATCCAATTTGCAATGTATAAACTTCACTTTTTGATAAAACTATTAAAGGCCATAAGAAATCATTCCATCTCCACATTATGGAAAAAATTGCTAAAACTGCAATAGCAGGTATAGATAAAGGTAGGACAACTCGCCAATAAATTGCCCATTCACTTGCGTGATCCATTCTTGCTGCTTCAATAAGCTCTCTAGGCAATGTAAGCATATATTGACGAAGTAAAAAAACTCCTGTTGGTGTTGCAGCACCTGGAAGAATTACGCCCCATAATGAATTTATCATTCCAAAGTTTGCAACAACATAAAAAACTGGAACCAAAATTATCGTTAATGGAATTAATAATGTACCTATAACAAAAACAAGTGCAAAATTTTTCCCTCTAAACTCATATATAGAAAGTGCATATGCTGCCATTGAATTTATTATTAACGTTATTATTGTTGCTACAACAGTAATGAAAGTTGAGTTTTTGAAATAAAGTAAAAAATCATACTTTCGTAAAGGATCAACATAGTTTTGCCACTGAATTTTAAATTCTCTAATTTTTTCTCTTTTATCAATCGGTACTTTTACTGTTTCTCCTGGGTTTAGAGGATCAACCATTTTAGCATTAATTCCAATTCTTTTAATTTGTGCTAACTGCTTTACTGACCCATCTTCTTGTGTCACATTAAAAATTGGTAAGGGTTTATCGTATCCTTCAACATCAACTTGAATCTGAGAAAGTGGCAAAATTGTTGGAGGATATTCTTGTATACCTGCTAATGTCTTTAATGAAGATAATCCTAACCACACAACAGGCCCAAACATTAAAAGAACACCTAGAAATAAATAAAAATAAGAAAAATAATCTGTCCAATGATATTTATTTTTATATCTTTTTTTTGTAGCAATTTTTATTATTCTTGAAGTTGTTTCAGACATATTAGATTTCTTGATGTTTACTTTCTTTATTTCGACTGAAATATAATTGCATAAGTGTTAAAAATAAAAGTATCACACCGAGAACCATAGATGCGGCGGCTGCAAGACCAAAATTTTGAACAGATCCAGATGAAGCAAATCCTGTGGTAAAAATATATTGAACAATCAATGATGTAGATGTTCCAGGACCACCACCAGTTAAAACATATATTTCATCAAATGTTTGAACACCTTTTATTGAGGCAAGAATAAATACAACTAATAAATTTGGCATTAGAAGAGGTAGAGTTATTCGAAAGAAAATTCTTTCTCGGCTTGTTCCATCCATTTCGGCTGCCTCATATAAATTTGGAGGTATTGCTTGAAGACCTGCTAATACAATCAGAGTGTAAAAACCCATATGGGCCCATATTGATACAAAGATTACAGATGCCATAGCCCATGATGGATCCGTTAAAAATGATACTTTATCTCCACCATAAGACTCAATTATAGCATTAAAAGCTCCATTTTTTAGCAGTATCCATTGCCAAATCAAACCAACAACAACTGGTGACAATAAAACAGGGAAAAAAAATACCGATCTAAAAAAGCCTCTGCCAATAATTTTCTTATTTAATATCACGGCAGTCAAAACTGAAAAGAAAATCATTAAGCCAACTTGAAAAACAACAAAGAATATAGTGTTAT
>CACBPV010000032.1 GCA_902541215.1 uncultured Alphaproteobacteria bacterium
TAAAAGAATTAAAAATTTATTTAGGGAAAAACCAATTTATCCTTTTCAAAAAAATTTTAGATACAATATAGCTATTTAATTAAGTACCACAAAAAGTTTCAAATACTTTTTCACTTTCAAGAGGTGGGGTAACATATTTTTTATTTTCTATTTTCTCATAAGGATTTTTTAGTAATTTTTCAAATTCATATAATTGACTGTAATTATTGCTGTACACTTCATTAATTATTTCTTCAATAATATGATTCCTAGGTATAATTTGAGGATTAACATTTTTAAATTTTCTTATTTTATTATTTTTGTATTTTTCTTCCCAATTTTTAAAAATCTTTTTATCAAGAGTATTATTTTCTAAATCTAAAAATGTATTTGTATAATCAAGTTTATAAATATGCATCAAATCTAAAAATTCTTTAACAATTTCTTCGTTATTATTATTAGTATCTAAATTTAATTTCATAGACATCATTATTAACCAAGATTGATCAAACAATTTTTTATATTTATTTAATATATCTTCGATTTTTTTAATTGCTGTTTTTTCATTTGAATCAATTAAATGAAGAAAAGTTTCAGCAAATCTTGCTAAATTCCAAAACGTTATTTTCGATTGATTTTCAAAAGAATATCTTCCCATTTTATCAATTGAGCTAAAAACTTTTTTTGGATTATATTCATCCAAATATGCTGCTGGACCATAATCTATAGTTTCACCAGATAAAGACATATTATCGGTATTCATAACACCATGAATAAAACCAACTCTCATCCAATCTACGACTAACTTAGTTTGTAAATCACAGATTGTCTCATAAAATTTTAAATATTTATCATTATTATTATCTATATCAGGATAAAGCCTTGATATTGTATAAGATATAAAGTTTTGAAATTCCTCTCTATTTTTTAAAAGGCTTCCAAATTGAAAAGTTCCTACTCTAATATGCGAATTCGCAACTCTAATTAAAATTGCACCAGGCTCTAATCTATCACGCAATACATTTTCACCTGTAGAAATAACTGCTAGTGCTCTGGTTGATGATATGCGAAGATTATGCATAGCTTCACTCAATATGTATTCCCTTATCATTGGACCTAATGCAGCCTTTCCATCTCCATTTCTAGAGTAGGGTGTCTGTCCTGATCCTTTTAACTGTATATCTACCCTTTGTTTATTATTAGTAATATGTTCACCAATAATTACAGCTCTACCATCGCCTAAAATTGTAAAATTTCCAAATTGATGTCCAGCATAAGCTTGAGAAAAGTAATTTTTATTTAATTTATTTTTTCCCAAAAGAATATTACACTTCTCATCATCATCATATTTACTAAAATCTAAATTTAAGTCCCTTGCAAGATCACTATTAAACAAAACTAATTTTTTATTACTAAAATTTTCAGGATTAACTTTACTATAAAAAATACTAGGTAGTTTCGTATAACTATCTTGAAAATTCCAAACCATATTGAATAAATATATATAAATTTTTTAAATTTAACATCTACAACTTTAGTATATAAGTATTAATTCAGTAATGAATACCATAATTGATATAGTTAATCAGTCAAAACATCCAATAGATAGCGATGAATATATACAATATTGCAATGATGAAATTAAAAAAAATTCTATACTAATATTAAATGATTTTTTAACAAATGACTGCTTAAGTGAATTAATTACTGAAGCACATGGATTACTAAATCAAGCTTTCTATTGTTCTCAAAATCATACTATCTTACTTAATAAACAAGATAAATTAAGTGACTTGAATGATCCTTTAAATAGAGAGGTCGTTAGTGACAAAGGTTGTGTCCCTCATGATCTGTTAAATCAGCAATCAAAATTAAATATTTTATATCAATCAAATATTTTTAAAATTTTTTTAAAAGGTGTCTTAAATTTAAAAGATATTTATCCATACAGTGATACCTTATCTTCCATAAATTATAATTATTATCAAAAATCACAACAGCTAGGATGGCATTTTGATAATGCATCATTTGCTATCACTTTAATGATACAATCATCAGATAAAGGTGGTGAATTTGAATATGTTAGTAAAGGTAGAAATTTTTCTGAAAACTATATCGATAAATCATATATTAAAGATATTTTAGATAGAAAAATTTTACCACAAAAAGCAGATGTTGATGCCGGTACTCTTATATTATTTTATGGTAGAAATTATTTGCATCGTGTAACACCAGTAGAGTCTAAAAAACCAAGAATATTAGTAACACTTAATTATAATGAAGAAGAGGGCACAATGCTTTCAGAAAATGCAAGATTAACATTTTTTGGTAGAATTAACTAATTATGATTAAAGAAAAATAATTGTTTTCCATTTACTCGATAATTATTAATCAATTTTTTTGCTTCTTCTGATGTAATCCAATCAATATATTTTTTAGCCTCTTCAATATTTAAATTATTATTTATCTTGTTGCTTACTAAAATTATCCCATATTGATTAAATAATGGTGGTAAATTTTCACAGACAATTTGTAGATTTTCTTTTTTATTAAAAGCTATCCAAGTGCTACGATCACTAAGAGCGTACGCATTCTTTTGATTAGCTATTAATAATGTTGAGCCCATTCCCTGACCAACACTGAGATACCAATTTTCTTTAAATGGTATATTTATATTTGATAATTCCCAAAGCTCTTTCTCCTTTTTGTGTGTTCCACTCTCATCACCTCTTGATACAAATAATAATTTTGATTTTTTTATTTCAATCATTTTATTTTCAATTGAAGAGCATGTTTTGTTATCTTTTTTTGGTCCTATCAAGACAAAATCATTATACATCAAATCATATCTTAGGGTGCCATACCCCTTATTCATAAATTCTAGCTCTGATTTTTTATGATGAACTAATAAAATTTCAACATTTCCATCCATTGCAACTTTAATTGCCTGACCTGTTCCAAGAGATAATGATCTGACTTTTATTTTATATTTTTTTTCAAATTCTTTGTTAATATATTCTAATAAACCCGTATCGTGTGTAGAAGTTGTACTTGCTATGGTTATATGTTTATCATTAGCTAGAGCATTCTTTATCAAGAATATTAAAATAAATATAAGTAAAACTCTAATCATTAAACTTGATACATCTTATAGTACTTACTAAATATATTTATATATTTTGAAAGGATAGTTATGAAAATTATTAAAGTTTTAGAAAAAACTGAACTAGTAATAGTAGATTTAGAGGTAAATTTAGGTAAAGAAAAAAGAAATGGTTTAACATTATGTGTTAAATATAATGGTGATTATTATCCATTAAATACTGCACATGATGGAAGGCCAATTTTAATGAATAAAGATAATATAATTAAAAATTAAAATTGAATTTTTTAATTATAAACATAAAAATAGCATAAGCTATTGCAGTGCTAATTATTGAAACTATCAGAGAGAAAACAAAGTTTTGTTTAAATTTTAAAAGTATTGGTAAAACAATAAAAAATACTATTGAAGGTACAGTCATAACAATTGTGCTATAAGAGAGATCTATAACTTTTTGATAGTCTTTTGTATCCCAATACAACCAAACAAATGCCAATAGTGAAGTCAATGGTAAAGAAACAATAATTGCGGCAGTCCAAGTATATTTTTTAGCTATTTCTGAAACAGCAACAATTATAATTGCACTGATAAGTGTTTTAAGAATTATGTACATTTTTACTCACATTGGTTCGAGTAGCTATATAAACACCAAAAGTACAAATTAACAACCCTATAATATCTATTAATAATAATTTTTCACCTAATACAAACCAAGCCATTACAGCTGTAGTTGGAGGTACTAGAAAGAAGAGACTTGATGTTTTAGAAGCTGTTCCATTTTTTATCAAATACATTAGAATTGCGTAAGCTCCAAAGGATACCATAATGATTTGCCAAGAAATTGATAAAATAAAACGTGTATCAAAATTAATAAATGATATTTCAAAAAAAAGAGAAATTATAAATAAAAATATTCCAGCACTTAATGCTTGATAAAAATTATTAACTGAAAGACTGATTTCATGAGTAAATTTTTTTTGCCAAATAGTAGCTGAAGTTGCTCCTAAAAGTGCAACAATAGAAGCAATAACACCTATTGTTGGGATTTCTGTTCCAATATCATAACCTATAACTAATATAGTGCCTAAAAAACCAAAAAATATTCCTATCCATTGCGTAACAGTAACTTTTTCTTTTAAAATAGGTCCACTTAGAATATTTGTTAAAATAGGTTGAAGGCATACAATTAACGCAGATAATGTTGCAGTAAGTCCCATAGAATAAGAAAAAAATACTCCACCTAAATAAAATCCATGAAAAAGAATTCCAGTAATCATAGCTTGAAAGATTAAATTTCGATTTATTCTTATTCTTTCCCTAAAAATAATAGAAAAAATTAAAAAAAATACACTTACAATACAAAACCTAAAACATAGTGCTGCAAAAGGGCTTGCTGATTGCACAATAAATTGACCACTTATAAAAGCACTACTCCAAAAAAAGATAAATAGATATGAAAGATATAGGTTCATTATAAATAATAATTCTATTCTTTATTTATAAATGTTATGAAAATTTATTCATAGAATAAAATGCTTAACAATAAAATCAATTTTTTTTGTCCAAATTGTAGTTCAGATAAATATATTGGTAAAACTACTATAGGAAAAAACTATAAAGATGAACCATATAAAAATGTAACATCTGAAATACAATGCGCTAAGTGTTTTATGGATATTCCATCAATTATTTCAGAAAATATTTCTCCTGATAAGCAAAATGAAATGTCCAAACTTTGGAATGAAATATATAAACCATCACATAAAGAAAATGCTGCACAATGTTCAAAATGTTTTAGGTATTATTGGGAAATAGAAAAATATTTATCTGAAAATAATATTTCTGCAAAAGATATTTTCTATCAAACTTATAATCCTAAAAAATCAATTGGAGATTTAATTTGTAAGATTTGTGATCCATCATCTTTTAAATAAAATTAATGTTAGCATATATTCTTAATATATCAGGTTGGCTGTTATTACCTTTCATGGATGGTATTGCAAAATATCTATCTTCAGAAATACATTTCATACAAGTTGTTTGGGGTAGATATTTTTTTATGCTTTTAGTCAGTTTTCCACTAGCATTTATATTTTTTAGAAAAGAAATTAGTTTTCCTAAAACAATTTCAGTACAGCTATTTAGAAGTTTTTTTTTATTTTTATCTACCGTTTTTTTCTTTTATGCAATTTCAGTTATAACTTTAGCAGAAGCTTTAACGCTTGCATTTATCTCTCCAATAATAGTGACAATATTATCAATTTTTTATTTAAAAGAAAAAGTTGGAATTCATCGATGGGCTGCAGTTTTGATTGGGTTTTTTGGTGTTATGATCATTATAAGACCAGGTTTTATAGAAATTAATTTCGCATCTTTCTCAGCTATTGCAGCAGGAATTTCATATGCTTTTTACATAATTTATACTCGAAAATTATCTTTTACAGATAGTGCTGTTGTTACTTTGCTTTTTACAGGTATCGTAGGTTGTATTTTTATATCTCTTATTGTTCCTTTTTACTGGATAAATTTAGATTTAAGACAATTATTATTACTTATCTCATTAGCTTCAATTGGAACTTTAGGACATTTTTTAATAATTCTTTCTTTAAGACTTGGAGAAGCTTCTAAACTAGCTCCTTTGGGTTATTTTGAGATCTCCACAAATATACTTGTTGGATATGCCTTCTTCGGTGATTTGCCTGATATTTGGATTTATATAGGATTATCTTTAATTGTTTTTAGCGGTATTTATATTTTTATTAGAGAAAGAAGAGAGATTAAAAAAACTAGTTAGTTTTTCTAGTTGTTTGATAAATAAATATTGTAACAGATCCAAGCAGTAGGGCTCCTCCTATAATTGTATTTAGAGGAGGTATTTCATTTATTACAAACCAAACCCAAGCAGTACCTAAAACACTTTCTAATAAAAATATTAGAGCTACTTCGTGTGCTGGAGCAAATTTAGGAGAAATTGTTAAAATCATAAATGGAATAGGAAGTATTAATAAGCACATTATGAAAAGAAATAAAATTTGATCATTATTTAAATCAAAGTTAATTCCAAATGGTAGAGCGTAAAGAGCTGATATTAAACATCCTAATAAACAAGCAGGTACCAAATCTTTATTTTTAAATAATCTAACAAGAACCATACTAAAACCCATTCCTATTGCTACAATTAGAGCCATAATATCTCCATATAATCCTGTAGTTGTAAAGCTTCCTATTCCAATTATTATCATTGCAAGCATAGCAATTAAAATCACTATCCATGTAAAAAGACTAGGTATTTCTTTAAGTATAAAAACTGAAAATAATGCAGCAAAAATAGGAGCTGATGCAATTAGAACTAATGTATTAGCTACAGCAGTATTTTGAATTGAATATACAAAACAAATATGAGTTATAGCATAGAGAATAGCGTAGATTATCCCTGGTACACCAATTAGATAAAATGATTTAAGAAAAGATCTTTTGTAAGTATAAATGAGAAAAATTAATATCGTAACAATTGGTAGAGCGCTTCTATAAAATATTAAACTAAAATCATCTAAATTTACTAATCTAATAAATAAACTATCAGGGCTAAGTATTAAAACCCCTACAAATGATAGTATAAGCCCCTTATTTCTTGTTTTCATAAATATTTGAAAATAAATAGATTATTAATATATCTATCAGTATCGTTCTTTAATTCACACTTGTTTTTATGAAAAAATTATTTTTTTTATGTTTTATTTTTTTATCACTAAATACTCACGCCTTAGATTCAAATAAATTAATAAACCTCGATGATTTAAAAATACTTTTTGATCTTCAAAAGAATGATTGGAACGAAAATGTTCTTTTTCTCATAAAAAAGAATTCATTTTCTAAAGTAGATAATGACTCAGATGTATTTTATTTAAAATCAATATTTAATGATGGCGAAATAATTACAATACCAATTTTTTCTAAGGATATTGTTGAAAAAATTATATTTGAATATATTTTTTTAGATCACAATAAAAAAAATTTAAAAATTATAAATAATCATTTTAATTCGTTTAAAAATTTTTGTTTTGAATATCTCTATAATGACAAGTCTATACAAGTAGATATTACTAAATGTAATTAATTAAAAACCATTGATGTAGCTTTAAAAATTAAACTATGTCTCTTAGCTAATTCTAATTTATCACTTGAATATCCACCACCTATTACTGTCGCAATAGGAATTGATTTATTTTTAAAAAATTCTAACACTGTAATATCTCTTTTTAATAATCCTTCGGTTGTTATTTTTAAATTTCCTAATTTATCATTCTCATGAATATCAACTCCCGTATCAAAAATTACTAAATCAGGATTAAAATTTTTTATACAACTATTAAGAGTTTGATATAATATATCTAAATATTCATTATCTTCTAAATTATCATCTAATTCAACATCCATGTCACTTATTGATTTTCTAAATGGAAAATTATTTTTACAATGAATAGAACATGTAAAAATTTTATCATTATCTTTAAGGATTGAGGCTGTACCATCTCCTTGATGCACATCGGTGTCAAAAATTAATATTTTTTTTACTTGATGGGCTCTTATTAAATGTAATGAAGCATAAGCCAAATCGTTAAAAACACAGTATCCTGAACCAAAATCTCTATGACTATGGTGTGTGCCACCTGCTAAATGATTTGCTATACCATTCTTAATTGCTTCTTTGCATGTTAATAGAGTTCCATTAACTGCTAAAAAGGAACGATTAGAAAGTGTTTCTGACCATTTAAAACCCAATCTTCTTATTTCTTTATCGGATAAAGTACCATTTTTAATTTTTAATACGTAATCTAAATCATGACATATAGAAACCTCATCAACACTTGCTTTTTGAGGACTTAGAATTTTTGCACGATGATAAAAATCTGAAGTTTTTAATTCATTATATAAATCTGAAAACTTACTGGCAGTAAATTTATGATTTTCAGGCAGAGGAATGTCATAATCTTCGTGTGTTACCCAACTGATTTTTTTCATAAATTTGCCTCTTTTTAACTCAATTTATGCCTAAATTAATTTGTACATAGATTATGTGGCACTAATCTACCAATATATATTTAGTGAGTAAATGTATTCTATCCATAAAGAATTAGTGTCACAACCAATATGGAATTTGTTTTAATATTTGATTTATTAATTATTTGTTTAATTGGTTTTTTTATTGTCAATTTTTATTGAATTAATAATCAATTTACATAATATTTTAAGAATGAAAGATTTTTATGATCTAAATGGCTATTTTTCACCATTAAAAATTTATAATGCAAAAGAAGCAAATTTTTTTAGAAATAAATTAGAAGACTCAGAAAAAAAATTAGGTAAACTTCATTATATTGTGAAAACTTATACAATAATGAAATGGGTGTATGAAATAGCAACTAATAAAATATTGCTTGATTTTGTCGAAGAAATAATTGGTAAAAATATATTGTTATATAATGCAACTTTTATAATAAAAGAACCAAACACTAAAACACACGTAAGTTGGCATCAAGATCTTACCTATTGGGGTTTTGATAATAATGAAAAACAAGTAAGTGCATGGTTAGCTTTATCAAAAGCTAATGATCAAAGTGGTTGTATGCAAATGGTTCCAGGTTCCCATAAAAATGGATTTTTTGAACATCATTCAACTGAAGATAATAATAATGTTTTATCTAGAGGTCAAACTGTAAAAGATATTGATATAAATAAAGCAGTATCATGTCCGTTAGAACCCGGTGAAGTTTCTTTTCATCATGGTTTAACATTACACGCATCTCAACCTAATTTTAGTAATGACAGAAGAATAGGATTAAATTTTCAATTTATTTCTACTGATATGAAACAATTAAAAAGCAAAAATGATAGTGCAATTTGTATAAGAGGAGAAGATAAGCATAAAAATTTTAAGACAGATAAGGTAGCAAAAGATGACTTTGATCATGAAGCATATCAACATCTGCTTGAACTAAATAATCATTATAATGAAACAATAAGAAAAAACTAATTTTTATTTACGAACTCTAAAAAAAAATTAATTTATAAATAAATATAATGATGGGTTATTACAAAACCCATCATTAAGACTATTATTTTTTCCAAGGTCCAAAATCTTTTTGATCAGATGTAAATTCGTAAGATTGAAACTCTTTATCTCCTACAATCCAACCATCATGACCAGGTGCTAAATAATAAGCATCACCAGCTTTAAAAGTTTCTTCATTACCATCATCATGCTTTACTTTCATTTCACCTTTGATAACAACACCAACATGCCCAGCTTGACAACTTTCAGTACCTACTAGCGGTTTAATACAAGAGCTCCAACTCCATCCTGGTTGTAAAGTAACCTGACTCATTGATACATTACCCAAGGTCACGGTTGAAGAGTGAACTTTATCTGGTGTTTTAATTTCTCCTTCAGAAAAAGATTTTCTCATTATGTTTGACATACCAAATCCTCTACATTGTGTTAATAAACAAATAAATTAAACTATTTTAATATTTATGAAACTGTCAATTAATAATAATAACCCAATAACTTTGTTAATTTTATCTTCAATAGCTATGCCTATTGCTTTTAGTACTTGGATGGTTTTATTAAATAATTTCTCAGTTGAAAGAGCAAGTTTTACTGGAGTCGAAATTGGAATACTTCAAAGTATCAGAGAGATACCTGGCTTCCTAGCATTTACTATTATTTTTTTACTGTTCTATTTTAAAGAACAATATTTTGCCATTTTTTCTTTAGCCTTAACTGGTTTTGGTGTTGCAATTACAGGTTTCTTGCCAACTGTTTATGGCTTGTATTTTACAACTATTATTATGAGTACTGGCTTTCATTATTGTGAAACAGCAAAAAATTCTTTGAGTTTGCAATGGCTTTCAAAAGAGGAGGCTCCACCAGTTTTGGGAAAGTTAATAGCTGTTAGCTCAATTACGTCCTTATTTTTATATTGTATTATTTGGAGTCTATTAGAAATCTTTAATTTAGATTATAAGTTTATATTTTTAATTGCAGGATTAATTTGTATTTTTATTTCCATATACCTTTTTATCTCCTTTCCTTTTTTTGAAATCAAAAATAAGCAACATAAAAAAATAATTCTTAAAAAAGAATATTCTCTTTACTATATATTAATTTTTTTATCTGGTGCTAGAA
>CACBPV010000033.1 GCA_902541215.1 uncultured Alphaproteobacteria bacterium
CCTATCACGATGAAGATTCAGATGGAAAATTAAAGACTGGATTATTCTGGAGACCAAAAGAAGGTTTTGCCTTTAGTAATAATTATCAGCCAAAAGGTCCCCCATCATTTGAAAAAGCTGCAATCATTTTAGTTCATGGCGAACCCGTGGTAATAGAACTTAATTATTAAAAATTATATTGATGTCATTACAGTTACAAAACACATTAAGTGGTAAAAAAGAATTTTTTAAACCAGTTAATCCAGATCATGTAAGAATATATGCTTGCGGTCCAACTGTTTACAATTTTGCGCACATAGGTAATGCGCGTATGGCAGTTGTAAATGATTTATTAGTCCGTGTATTAAAAACACAATTTAAACAAGTAACCTATGTATCTAATATCACTGATATTGATGACAAGATTATAGAAGCTTCTAAAGAAACAGGTGAGGACATTAGTGTTATCACAAATAAATATACAGAGATTTACAATAATGACATGAGTGCACTTGGCGTTAATCTTCCCGATATTCAACCAAGGGCAACTGATCATATTAAAGAAATGATCGAGTTGATAAAAAAATTAATTGATGAAAATAAAGCTTATGAAAAAGAGGGTCATGTTTTATTTCATGTGCCAAGTTTTGATAATTATGGAATTCTTTCAAAAAGAAATAGAGATGAACAAATAGCTGGAAGCCGTGTTGAAGTAGCGCCGTTCAAAAAAGATCCAGCAGATTTTATTTTATGGAAACCATCTCCCTCACCCTTACCTGGTTGGGATTCACCTTGGGGATTTGGAAGACCAGGATGGCATTTAGAGTGCTCCGTTATGTCAGAAAAATCATTAGGTCTTCCTTTTGATATCCATAGCGGTGGTATTGACTTGGTATTTCCGCATCATGAAAATGAAATAGCACAAACTTGTTCTATATCTGAAAATAAAGATCCTAAAGATTTTGCAACTTATTGGTTTCATAATGGATTTGTTAATGTTGAGGGAGAAAAAATGTCAAAGTCAATTGGCAATATTAGACTCGTTCATGATCTCAATAAAAAATACAAGGGAGAGGTTTTGCGATTAACATTGTTGTCAGCTCATTACAAACAGCCATTGAACTGGACAGAAGAAATCATTGAGCAAAATAGCAAAATGATAGATCGACTTTATAGAGTTCTATTAGAGCTGTCAGAAGTTGAAATAGATTCTAACTTACCTTCTGATTCTATAATGGAATCATTTTTAGATGATTTGAATACGCCTAAAGTCATTGCAAAACTTAATGAAGAAGCAAATGATGCTTCATCTGCATCTGATGAAAGAAAAAAAGAAATCAAAAAAAATCTTCTTTCTGCTGGTAAAATATTAGGTATTCTTGAAGATGATCCAGGAAATTGGTTAGGTTATAATCAAAAAGATACTGAAAATACTGAAGAAATTGAAAGGTTGATAAATGAACGTAATGAAGCTAGACGCAGTAAAAATTTTAATTTGGCAGATACTATTAGGGACACATTAAAAGATAAAGGCATAGAAATAGAAGATACTGATAAAGGAACGATTTGGCGGAAATCTAGATGAGTGAAAAGATAATAATTACATTTCCAGATGGAAATAAAAAAGAAGTTGATAAAGGCATCAATGGTCTTGAATTGGCATCGCAAATTTCTAAATCTCTTGCCAAAGAATCAGTTGCTATAAAAATTAATAATGAAATAAAAGATATTAGCTTACCTATTAATGGTAATGCATCCATAGCGATTTTAAAAAGAGATAGCGAGGAAGCACTTGAATTAATACGACATGATTGTGCTCATGTAATGGCAGAAGCTGTTCAGGAATTATTCCCTGGAACACAAGTTACAATTGGTCCAGCAATTGAAAATGGTTTTTATTATGATTTTGCAAGAGATGAACCTTTTACTGTTGCAGATCTTCCAAAAATTGAAAAGAAGATGCACGATATCATTCAAAGAAATAAAACTTTCATAAGAGAAGTGTGGTCTAAAGAGGAAACGATAAAATATTTTAAAGACAAAGGTGAAGACTATAAAGTTGAACTAATTAATGATCTGCCTGATAATGAGGAAATTAGTATTTACAAACAAGGTAATTGGTTAGACTTGTGCCGAGGCCCTCATATGGTTTCAACAAAACAAATTGGTAAAGCATTTAAATTAATGAAAGTTGCTGGCGCTTACTGGCGAGGTGATTCATCTAATACAATGCTAACAAGAATTTATGGAACAGCCTGGGCAACAGAAAAGGATCTTGAACAGCACCTTTTACAAATTGAAGAAGCAGAAAAAAGAGATCACCGAAAACTAGGAAGAGAAATGGATTTATTTCATTTTCAGGAAGAGGCTCCTGGAGCGGTTTTTTGGCATCCTAAGGGTTGGACATTATTCCAGTCATTAATAAATTATATGCGAAACAGACAAGACAAGGCAGGTTACGTAGAAACTAATACACCAGACATGATGGATAAGTCTCTATGGGAAACGTCTGGTCACTGGGACAAATTTAGTGACATGATGTTTCGAACTGAAGCAAAAGACGATAAGATTTATGCTATCAAACCAATGAATTGCCCTGGTGCTGTAGAAATTTTTAAACAAGGATTAAAAAGTTATAGAGACTTACCATTTCTATTATCTGAATTCGGAAAAGTACATCGTTATGAACCATCAGGTGCTCTTCATGGATTAATGAGAGTGAGAGCATTCACACAAGATGATGCACATATATTTTGTACAGAAGATCAAATTACACAAGAGAGTAAAACGGTATGTGATTTGATACTTAGTATCTATAAGGACTTTGGTTTCGATAATGTTAGAATTAAATTTTCTGACCGTCCTGAAAAACGCGTAGGAGAAGATGCTATTTGGGATAAAGCTGAGGCTGCATTAATGCAAGCCATGGAAGCAACAGGTCTTGAGTATACACTTAACCCAGGAGAAGGTGCATTTTACGGTCCAAAATTAGAGTTTGTTTTACGTGATGCAATTGGCAGAGACTGGCAATGTGGAACACTGCAAGTAGATTTAAATTTACCTGGAAGATTGGGAGCTACTTATATTGGAGAAGATGGAAATAAAAAAATACCAGTCATGTTGCATAGGGCTCTATTTGGTTCCTTAGAGAGATTCACTGGCATTCTAATTGAACATTATGCAGGCCATCTTCCCTTTTGGCTTTCACCATTGCAAGCAGTAGTTGCTACAATTACATCTGATACTGATGAGTATGCTTATGAGGTACAAAAGGCATTAGTATCAAAAGGTATTAGGGCCGAAATAGATACACGTAATGAAAAAATTGGTTATAAAATACGTGAACACAGTAATAGTAAAGTGCCAGCAATTATTGCTGTTGGAAAAAAAGAAGCTCAAGATAAAACAGTATCCGTTAGAAGAATTGGATCTTCTGAAACAAAGACCTTTAAATTAGAAGATATTGCTACTAGCTTATCTAAAGAAGCAAAATCACCAATAGAATAAACAATGAATAACATGCAAGGTAAGTTTCCAAGTACAAGACTTAGACGTAATAGAATGAAAGAATTTTCTCGTCGTTTAGTTGCTGAAAATACACTTAGTGTTAATGATTTAATCTTACCTCTATTTGTATGCGAGGGAAACAAGGTTGATGATCCTATTAATTCAATGCCTGGTGTTAGCAGATACTCTATTGATAATCTTTTAAATCAAGTAGAGAAAGCTGTTAAATTTAATATTCCTGCTATTGCAATATTTCCACAAATTGAAAGTGATCTTAAAAATTCTGAGGGAAGTTTAGCTATAGATGAAAATAATTTAGTTTGCAGATCAATTAAAAGTATCAAAAAAGATTTTCCACATATTGGTATTGTATGTGATGTTGCGTTAGATCCTTTTACGGATCATGGGCATGATGGTTTAGTTATAAATAATAAAATAGATAATGATAAAACGTTGGAGGTTTTGGAACAACAGGCTCTAGTCCAAGCGAACGCTGGTTGTGATGTAATCGCCCCGTCAGATATGATGGATGGAAGAGTTGGAAAAATAAGAATTGCATTAGATTCAAACAATTTAACAGATACCCTTATTCTCTCTTATGCTGCAAAATATGCTTCGGGTTTTTATGGACCTTTTAGAGATGCTATAGGTTCTGGTTCTAATTTAGGTAAAGATGGTAAATTAACATATCAAATAGCTCCATCAAACAGTGATGAAGCTATTAGAGAAGTTGGATTAGATATAAGTGAAGGTGCAGATATGGTAATGGTTAAGCCTGGTATGCCTTATCTTGATATTATTTCTAGAATAAAATCAGAATTTAAAGTTCCAACTTTTGCCTACCAAGTATCTGGTGAATATTCGATGATAAAAGAATCAATTAATAAAGGTTGGCTTAATGAAAAAGTTGTAATGGAATCTCTTTTATCTTTTAAAAGAGCTGGGGCAAATGGTATACTGACTTACTTTGCACTAGAGGCTGCTGAAAAATTAAAAAATGAATAACATTCAATTTGAAAAAAGAAAGTCTATAGAACAAGTTGAAGAGTCAAATGAGCTTGCTCCAAAATTTGATTCAAATGGTCTAATACCAGTTGTAACAACAGATTTTTTATCTGGCGAGCTACTTATGCAAGGTTATATGAATGAAGAAGCTTTTAAAAAAACTATAAGTTTGGGCGAAGCTGTTTATTTTTCTAGAAGTAGAAATACCCTTTGGCACAAAGGTAAAACAAGTGGATTGACTCAAAAGATAAAAGAAATAAGAATTGATGATGATCAAGATTGTGTTTGGTTAAGGGTTGATGTTAAAGGTGGTGCTAGCTGTCATGTTGGATATAGATCGTGTTTTTATAGAAGTATACCTTTGGATAATTCTAGCTCTAAAGTTGTTCTTAAATTTGAAGAGAAAGAAAAAGTTTTTGATCCTGAAGAAGTATACAAAGGTGCACCAAACCCTACTAAATTATAATGTCAGACAAATTAAAGTTTATTGAAACTAGTAAACTTCCAACAGATATTGGAGAGTTCACTGTACATGCCTTTACAGATGATAATGAATCTAAAGATCATTTAGCAATATGTATGGGTGACTTGCTTACCGATGAGCCAGTTTTATCAAGAATTCATTCGCAATGTATTACAGGAGAATCTTTTTTTAGTATGAGGTGTGATTGTAGATTCCAACTAACTGAATCATTAAAACAAATTGCTCAAAATGGAAGAGGGGTTATTTTTTATCTTCAACAAGAAGGAAGGGGCATTGGTCTTTCAAACAAAATTAAAGCATATAGTTTACAGGACAAGGGACTAGATACCGTAGAAGCTAATCATCAATTAGGTTTTAAAGATGATGAGCGAACTTATGAAAATATTGCTGTAATGGTAAAATATCTGGCAATCAAAAAATTAGACTTAATGACTAATAATCCTAAAAAAATAAAAGCGCTTGAAGACATGGGTATCAAAGTAAATAAAAGAGTTCCTATTTTCTCAGACACCAATAAGTATAATGAAAGATATATCTCAACTAAAAAAAGTAAACTTGGTCATTTAATTTAAGTGGAAGCAGATAAGTTAATAAAAAAACTCCATATGATTAGTCACCCTGAAGGGGGGCATTATGTTGAAAATTTTAAGAACGAAAATGTTAGTCAAATTTATTACTTATTAAAGAAGAATGAAAAATCGCATTGGCATCGATTAACAAAAAATGAAATATTACATTTTTATTCTGGAGATCCTCTAGAAGTTTTCACATCGAGTGACGGAGTTAATTATGAAGTTTTTTCTCTAGGGTCAGATCATAAATATATTTATACCGTAAAAGCAAACACATGGTTTGCTATGAGATCTTCTGGTTCATTTAGTTTAATTGGATGCACTGTCGCACCTGCTTTCGAATTTAATGATTTTGAGCTTGCCCCTGCGACGTGGCGACCTGAAAAATTCAGAATAGACTTATAATTTTCACTTTTCTTTAATTTAAATTCTTTATATATTAGTAATATAATACGGAGGTTTTAAATGGATGCAGAGAGTAAATGTCCAGTAATGCATGGAGCAATTACAAAAAATATGGGAGAAGGTACATCAAACCGCGAATGGTGGCCTAATCAACTTAACTTAAACATACTTCATCAACATGATCGTAAGTCTGATCCAATGGAAGTGGGATTTAACTACCGTGAGGAATTTAAAAAAATAGACTATGCTGCATTAAAAAAAGACCTCAATGATTTAATGACTGATTCACAAGACTGGTGGCCCGCTGATTACGGACACTATGGTGGTTTCTTTATTCGTATGACATGGCATGCTGCAGGGACTTATAGAACCGGAGATGGTCGTGGTGGTGGTGGAACAGGTGCTCAACGTTTTGCGCCTTTAAATAGTTGGCCTGATAATGGAAACTTAGATAAGGCAAGAAGATTACTTTGGCCTATAAAGAAAAAGTATGGAAACAAAATTAGTTGGGCTGATCTATTTATACTAACAGGTAATGTTGCTATTGAATCTATGGGTGGAAAAACTTTTGGATTTAGTGGTGGAAGACCAGACATCTGGGCTCCAGAAGAAGATATTTATTGGGGGGTAGAAGAAGAATGGCTTCAAAACAAAAGATACACAGGTGATAGAATTTTAGACAACCCACTTGCAGCAGTACAAATGGGATTAATTTATGTTAATCCTGAAGGACCAGATGGAAAAGCAGATCCGCTTGCAAGTGCAAAAGACATTAGAGAAACTTTTGCAAGAATGGCAATGAACGATACTGAAACTGTGGCCTTAACTGCAGGAGGACATACTTTTGGAAAAGCACATGGTGCAGGTGATCCAGCTTTAGTTGGAGCTGAACCGGAAGGTGCTCCGTTAGAACAAATGGGTTTAGGATGGAATAACTTACACGGTTCTGGTGTTGGAAGAGATGCAACAACAAGTGGTATTGAAGGTCCTTGGACAGCAAATCCTACACAGTGGGATAATGGATATTTTGATTTACTTCTTGGTTATGAATGGAAGTTAGTAAAAAGTCCTGCAGGAGCTCAAATCTGGCATGCAATTGATCAAAAAGAAGAGCATATGGCACCACAAGTTGATGATCCATCAATAAAAGTTCCAACAATGATGACGACTGCTGATATGGCAATGCGTGAAGATCCAGAATATAGAAAGGTTTCTGAAAAGTTTCACAAAGACCCAGAATATTTTGCTGATCAATTTGCAAGAGCTTGGTTTAAACTTCTTCATAGAGATATGGGGCCAAAGACAAGATACATAGGACCAGAAGTTCCAGAAGAAGAATTAATTTGGCAAGACCCTGTTCCGAAAGGCCACTCAAACTATGATGTTGAAGCTGTTAAAGCTAAAATTATAAACAGTGGATTAACAACTCAGGAGATGGTTGAAACTGCTTGGGCAAGTGCTTCTACATTTAGAGGATCAGACATGAGAGGTGGAGCAAATGGTGCAAGAATTAGACTTGCTCCTCAAAAAGATTGGGAGGTTAATAAACCTGAACAATTAAAAAAAGTTCTTAGTATTCTTGAACCAATTGCAAAAGACACAGGAGCTTCAATAGCTGATGTGATTGTGCTTGCAGGTAATGTGGGAGTCGAACAAGCTTCAGGAATGGAAGTTCCTTTCACACCTGGTAGAGGTGATACCACTCAGGACAAAACTGATATTGATTCTTTTGGTGTTCTTGAACCTGAAGCAGATGCATTTCGTAATTATTTAAAAATGAACTACGATGTAACAGCTGAAGAACTAATGTTAGATAAAGCTCAACTTCTTGGGCTAACAGCTCCTGAAATGACAGTACTTGTTGGTGGCATGAGATCTATGGGTATCAGTGCAGATCAGCGAGGTTTGTTTACAGAAACTGGTGGTAAACTTACTAATGATTTCTTTGATAAGCTTTTAGATATGGGTGTAAGCTGGAAACCTACTGGAAGTAATTCATATGAAGCAACTGATAAAATTACAGGTGAAAAAGTAAGAACGGCATCTAGAGTAGATCTTGTCTTTGGATCTAATTCTCAATTAAGAGCTATAGCAGAACTTTATGCAAGTGATGATAGTGAAGAAAAAATGAAAAAAGACTTCATTAAAGCTTGGAATAAAGTGATGAATGCTGATCGTTTCGATTTAGAACAATAAAATTAATTTAAATTAATTTAAAAGTGGAACTTAAAGTTCCACTTTATTTATTTTGGCATATTGGTTGCACCTGTTTCTAAAGAAACAATTTTACCATTTTCAATTTTAAAAACAGACATTACTGCTTGAGTGTTGCCATCATTAAACGTAACAAAAGCATGAAGAACTGCTATTTCGTCATTCTCATATACAATTCTATCTTTATCAGAATTAATATCATCTGACATAGCCCAACTAACTACATCAGATTTTGATAAAACATTTCCAGATGCATGCATTGTGAATTTAAAATCATCATGCAAGATGTCGTTCATTTCATCTTCATTTTTATCCTTCATAGCTTTTTGGTATCTTTCCATTAAACTCATATCTTTTTCCTTTCTTAACTAACCTGAAAAATTCGTGACTGCTTCTGAAGTCATCGGTGTCATTACTGTAGTTTCCACCATAGCACCAGCTTCAATTCTTCTTTGTGTTAATTCTTCATCATTTTTAAAACCCATCATACCCTCGGGTGTAGCGAAATCTAAAATAACAGTTAACTTGTTATCATTATCTTTTTCTGTTGCTGCAAATATACATGTCATTCCATGTTCTTTAAGTTTATGACCATTTGCAAGAAGCATTTCTTTCCATGGTCCAAAACCATTTTTTAAATCTTGTGTTAATTTAACTAACATATTAACTCCTTTTTTATTAGTATATAGGTTTCAGAAGACTAAAAATTATTAAAATGAAATAATAATTATCTTTCTTTAATATAAGGTTGGCCGATTGCGTTAGGCGCTATAGCCTTACCAACAAAACCTGCAAGCAATACTACAGTCAGTATATATGGAAGTGCTTGTATTAATTGAACAGGAATTTCTCCAATCGCTGGTAACTCTACTCCTTGCAGCCTTATTTGTAGAGCATCAGTAAAACCGAAAAGTAAACAAGCAATTAAAGCAGTTTTGGGATGCCACTTTCCAAAAATCATCGCAGCTAATGCTAAGTAACCTCTGCCAGCAGACATCTCTCTAAAAAAATTGGCATTAACTGCAGTTGATAAATGAGCACCGGCAAAAGCAATTAGTACACCGTTAACGGCAAGGGCCTTATACCTCATAGCAAAAACATTAATGCCAGCAGTATCTACAGCGCTTGGGTTTTCACCTACAGCTCGTAGACGTAAACCAAAGCTAGTTTTAAATACAATCCAGAAAACAATTGGGACTGATAAATAAGCTAAATAAACAAATACATAATGGCCACTTAAAATATCACTATAAAGTGTTCCAATAACTGGGATATCTCTTACAGATTCTGCAAAAGGTAAATTGATTTCTAGAAAACGTTGATCTTCATTTAATGTTGGTGTCAGACCTGCTTGCCCAAACCAAGCAGCTGCTAAAGCTGTTGTTAAACCAATAATTAAAATATTTATAGCAACACATGATACTACTTGATCACCTTTATGTGTTACTGATGCAAAACCATGCAACATTGATAAACAAACACATACTATAATAGCTAATAATAACCCAAGCCACGGATTACCTAAATAATAAGAACCTACAGCTGCAACAAAAGCTGCCATGAGCATTTTGCCTTCTAAACTAAAAT
>CACBPV010000034.1 GCA_902541215.1 uncultured Alphaproteobacteria bacterium
ATCCTCCAATGAGCGGATCAAATGCAATTTGTGTAACGACAGTCTTATTAGAAAAAAACATTGTTCAAATGAAATATCCTAAAACCATGCTTACACTTGAAGCTCCCGGTGGCTTAATAAAAGTTGTTGCTGATTGTGAAAATAAGAAAGTTAAAAGTGTCACTTTAACTAATCTTGCCTGCTTTGCAGATAAAATAGATGTAGATTTAAAGACTAAAAATTATGGCACAATTAAAGTAAGTACGGCTTTTGGAGGTGATAGTTTTTTAATTTGTAATGCTAGTGATTTTAATCTTAAAATTGAACCAAAGAATGCAAATAAATTTGTAAATGTTGCTAAAGAATTATTGAAAGAAGCAAACGCGACTATAGGATTTGAACATCCTACTATTGAAGGATTAGACTATCTTTCCTTTTGCCAATTTATTGAACCCTTAAAAAAAAATAATCAATCATTACTTACAGGATTAAATACAGTTGTTATACGACCTGGTAAACTTGATCGTTCACCCTGTGGTACAGGCACTTCAGCAAGATTAGCAGTAATGAAAGAAAAAAATGAAATACAAATAAATGAAGAATTTATATCAAAGTCTATTATAGGATCTTCATTTAATGCAAGCATTGAAAAGGAAATTAAAATTAATAACAAAAATTGTATTATTCCAAAAATAACAGGTAGTGCATTTATTACTGGAAAACAAAGTTTATATATCGATAAGGATGATCCTTTTCCAGAAGGTTATAGATTAAATGACACATGGCCAGATTTATTAAGTTAACTGTGATTAAATAACACTAGCATGGCGAGTTAATTTATTTTACTTTCATCAACTATTCTAATAATTAATAAAACAAATGACAAAATTTAATGCCTGGAATGTAATTAAAAACGGTTTAAATGGTCAGTCTTATTGGACTAGACAATGGCGTGATCCAGAACCAAAAAGTAGTTATGACGTTGTAATAATTGGGGGAGGTTTGCACGGTCTTGCCACAGCATATTATTTAGCAAAGAATCATAATATAAAAAATGTAGCTGTCTTAGAAAAAGGCTGGATTGGTGGAGGAAACGCTGGACGTAATACAACTATTGTAAGATCAAATTATATGATGCCAGGCAACCACGAATTTTATGAACATTCTTTAAAGTTATGGGAAAATTTAAGTCACGAATTAAATTATAATGTAATGTTTAGCCAACGAGCTCATGTCTCGTTATTTCATAGCCCTGGTGCTAAAGATTCAGTTTCACGGATTTATAATATTATGCGACTCCACGGAACTGATGCAGAACTTTGGGATTTAAAAACTTTAAAGAAAAAAATTCCGCATTTAAATTATCATAATTCTAGATTTCCAATACTTGGAGCTGCAGTTCAAAAAAGAGCAGGCAATGCAAGACACGATGCAGTTGCATGGGGTTATGCAAGGGCTGCAGATACATTAGGTGTAGACATTTTGCAAAATTGTGAAGTTACAGGTTTTACAAGAAAGAATGGAAATATTGAAAGTATTCAAACTTCAAGAGGAATTATAAAAGGAAAGAAAATAGGATTTGCTGTTGCAGGTAATACTTCAGTATTATGGCAAATGGCAGAATTAGGTAACCTGCCGATTGAGTCTCATAAACTACAAGCATTTGTATCTGAGGCTGTTAAGCCACTCCTAGATCAGGTTGTTGTTTACGGTGTAGGTGGTGCACATTTCTATATATCGCAGTCAGACAAAGGAAGTATGGTGTTTGGTGGTGATCTTGACTGGTATAAATCATATGCTCAAAGAGGAAATCTTCCTATGGTTCAAGATGTTGCTGAAGCTGCCATGGCAATATTTCCTTCACTTGGAAGAATAAGATTACTTCGTCATTGGGCAGGTGTTATGGACATGACAATGGACGGATCATTTTTTATTTGTAAAACACCGATATCTAATCTCTATTTAAATGCTGGTTGGAACTATGGGGGTTTTAAAGCAAGTCCAGCATCAGGTTGGTATTTTGCTGACTTAATTGCAAATGAAAGCCCGCATAACTATGTGCAAAATCATAATTTAGAAAGATTTGAAAAAGGTATCAATATAGATGAACGTGGTGCAGGACCTGATCCGAAATTGCACGGTTAAATGATTAGAATCAATTGTCCTTATTGTGGTGAAAGAGATCATAGTGAATTTAGTTATGGAGGAGATGCAACAATCAATTATCCTTCGTTAGATGCATCAGAGAAAGAATGGACTGAAGCTATATTTTTCAGAAAAAATATAAAAGGTTTTCAATTTGAAACATGGCATCATTCTAATGGATGTAGAATGTGGTTGGTAGTTGAACGTTCTACAGTCACTCATGAAATAAAAAGTGTCAAACCATGCCATCCGGATTTACAGAAGGTTGTAGAAAATAATAAATGAGAACAAGAAGATTAGATAATTATGGAAAAATTAATAGAAATATAATTCTATCCTTTAGATGGGATAAAAAGAATTACAAAGGTTTTGAAGGAGATACTCTAGCATCAGCATTACTTGCAAATAATATTGGTATAGTTGGTAGAAGTTTTAAATATCATAGACCAAGAGGAATATTTTCTAGTGGAGTCGAGGAATCCGGGGCCTTAGTTACTATTGGCTCAAAAGATAGAAAAGATCCAAATGTAAGAGCAACAACACAAGAATTATATAATGGTTTGGAAGCAAGTGGTCAAAATGCATTCCCAAATGTAAATTTCGATCTAGCGGGAATAAATAATTACTTAGGTAGATTTTTTGCAGCTGGCTTTTATTACAAAACTTTTATGGGAATACCTCCATTTGAATGGGGTAGAGGGACAGCTATATGGATGTTTTTTGAAAAGTTTATTAGAAAAGCTGCGGGAATGGGAAGTGCTTCTGAGTTACCTGATCCAGATACTTATGAACATGCTCATGATTTTTGTGATTTAATTGTTGTAGGATCAGGACCTGCTGGTGTTGCAGCTGCAATAGAGGCAGCAGAAAAAAAATTAGATGTTATTTTAGTTGAGCAAGATAGTCTTGTTGGAGGAGATCAGCTTGCAGAAAATAATTTTGATAACTCACAGATTAAAAATCAACTTGAAAATCTAGGCATAAAAATAATGACTAGAACTACTGCATTTGGATTATATGATAATTGCGTTGTTGGTTTATTAGAGAGAGTAACTGACCATATATCAGCGCCAAATGTAAACATTCCACGTCAAAGATTTTGGACTATTAGAGCAAAGCATATAATTGTTGGCGCTGGAGCAATTGAAAGACATATTGCATTTAATAATAATGATATTCCTGGTGTAATGACTGTAAATGCATCAAAGCATTATTTGAATAGATATGGCGTACTAACAGGAAAAAGAATTGCGATAGCTACAAATAATGATTCTGTTTATGAAACAGCACAACAATTATCGGAAGCTGGAGCCAATGTAACTGTTCTTGACTCACGAACTAATTTTGAAATTGAAACAAATAAAAGTTTTGAAATTAGAAAAGGGTATGTGCCTTATAATATTAATGGTTCAAAAAAAATTCATAGTTTAGATGTATCAAAAAGTGAAGATATGAATAAATCTGAAACTATAAATTGTGATCAGGTTCTATTATCAGGTGGCTGGTCACCTGCTGTACATTTGTTATCTCACAGAGGCGTAAAGCCTAAATGGGATTATAACAATGCTTGTTTTCTACCAAGTGACACAAAAGAAAATATTACAATGGTAGGTTCTTCTAGAGGTTTATGGAATAAAAATGATTGTATTGCTTCTGGAATAGCAGGAACTACAGATGCGTTGAACCGTTTAGGTATTTCTAAAACAAATTATTTTTTCCCAAAACCTGGTGGATGGAAAAATCCCATACAACCACTTTATGAAGTAAAATATAAAAAATCTAGATCAAAAAGTTTTGTAGATTATCAACATGATGTAACGACGGATGACGTAAGACTCGCACATCGTGAAGGTTTCAATTCTGTAGAGCATCTTAAAAGATACACAACTTTAGGTATGGCAAACGATCAAGGAAAAATGGGAAATATCATTGGATTATCTTTAATGGCTGAACTTTTAAATAAAGAAATTCCAGAAGTTGGAACTACTGTTTTCAGACCTCCTTATACTCCTGTATCTATAGGTGCTTTAAGCGGAAGAAATGTTGGAAAACATTTTAGGCCGTTAAGAGTAACACCAATGCATCAATGGAATATTGATCATGGTGCAAAAATGATTGAAGTTGGATTGTATCAAAGACCTTGGTATTATCCCAAAGAAAATGAAACTTTAAGTGACTCTTATATAAGAGAAGCATCAACAGTAAGAAAAACAGTTGGAATTTGTGATATTACATCATTAGGCAAAATTGCTATTCAAGGACCAGACTCTACCGAATTTTTAAATAGAATTTATTCGAATGGTTTTTCAAAACTACAAGTTGGAAAAGCTAGATACGGTATCATGTTGCGTGATGACGGTATTGTAATGGATGATGGCACATCTTGGAGATTAGCAGAAAATGAATATTTTATGACGACGTCTACAGGTGAAGCTGCAAAAGTGATGTCATGGTTAGAAGAATTACTTCAAACTAGATGGACAGATCTTAATGTTAATGTGACTAGTGTTTCTGAACAATGGGCAGGCGTATCAGTTGCAGGACCTAAATCTAGAGAAGTTCTCAATAATTGTGTCGATGATTCTTTGGTTATCACTAATAATAACTTACCTTTTATGGGTGTTACTTCAACATTTCTTAAAGGTAATATTCCTTGTAGAATTGCAAGAATTAGTTTTTCAGGTGAATTAGCTTTTGAAGTTTATGTCAAATCAGATTTTGCTAATACAATGATGGACCTACTTTGGGAAAATACAAAAAAATATGATGGATGTTTATATGGATTAGAAGCTTTAGGTGCACTTAGAGTTGAAAAAGGTCATGTAACAGCCGCTGAGCTTGATGGAAGGGTAACAATTGATGATGCAGGTTTAAGCAAAATGGCTTCTACAAAAAAATCATATATTGGAAGCGCAATGAGAAAACGAGGAGTATTAAAAAATAATGATCGAGAAATTCTAGTAGGTTTCTTTCCTACAAACTTAAAGGAAACTTTTAATGCTGGAACTATTGTCTGTGAAAAAAATAATATTAAAGGACAGGGTATCGGCAGAATTACTTCAGTTACTTATTCTCCTGAACTTGGACATTGGATTGGATTAGGTTTTGTCAAGGGTGGTTTAGATAAATGGAAAGATACCAATTTAGTTGGGGCAGATCCTGTAAGAAATAAACAAATGAATTTAAAAGTTGTTTCACCACATATGATTGATCCTAAAGGAGAACGAATGTATGCATAGACATTCTGCACTAGAAACAATTTATAAGGTTGGAAAATATTCATCAAGTGAGAAACAATCCCTAACATTTAAAGAATTAAAAAGTTTAGAAATTTTGCAAATTGCTTGTTGGCCTGTCAAAATTGACGAAATGAATAATTTACTATCAAAAGAACTAAAAATTAAAAATATTCCTAGTTTTAATAAAGGGATAATTTTTGAAAATAAATCATTATGGAGAATAGAACCTTTGAAATGGTGGTTATTTAATAAAGAAATTGAAATAAGTGAGCAAATCGTAACAATTTTAGACATGTCTCATGCTTTTACAGGTATTGAAATTACAGGAGATAATTCATCATTATTTTTAAATAGACATCTTCCAATTGATTTAAGAGCTAGGAATTTTCCAGATTTATCTTCTGCTAGCACAGCTATTCATCATGTAAGTGTTAAGCTATTTAAAATAACTTCCAATAGCTACTGTCTATATATACCAAGAGGTTTTGCTTTATCAATTTGGGAGATCCTTCTTGAAACAGCGGATCAGTTTGGATACGAAGTATTAGAGAGATAGATAGATTATCTTAGAGTAACGGAAACTGGTTATAAACTAATTACTAATGTAATAAGCGATTTGCATATAGTAAATTAATCATTTGCATCACCACCTCCGGCACCTTTTGCCCTAGATTCCTCTGACTCAGGAACAAAAGTTCTAAAAGCTATTTTAGATATTTGATCCCAAGATTTTTTATCAGGATTAATACCCTTAGAGAGCATATTATTTATATTTGATGATGAAATATTAATATCTAATTTTTGTTCATTAAAAATTTTCTTTGTGAGTAAAAGATCAAAATTTCTTTGATAATTTGTAGAGATAATTTCTCTATTAACCCTAATATTTTCATTTGTTATTTGTACATCAATTTTTTGATCTAACAAAAACTGTGAATAGATATTTTTTTTGGCATACTTATAAAGCAAAGGTATTAGGAATATGGGGTCATTACAATTTTTAAAAGTTAATTTAAAATCATCCCTTTTATCTATTTTTGATACTAAATAATCAATCAATCCCGGGCCTATCACCAAAAAAGATTTATTTTCACAATCAAACTCATCATTTATTTTTGACGGATCTATACTGGCATTGAAAGTGTTATCTAATTCTTCAATTTTTAATTTTAATAATTTGATCCCATCCAAACCAAATATTTCAAGCCATGTTGTAATAAATGCAGCATCCTCATCTGATCCATAAGTGAATCCTAATCCTGAAAAAGCTCGTTGTGTATTAGTGTAGACTTCATAGTAAGAATAACTCACAGATATTAATATGTACTCATTGTTGCAAAACCCCATTCATCAACATTTTTATTATTCAGATCTGATAAATAAGGGGCTCCAGAAAAAAAACTTACTCTTAACCATCTATCTGACTTAGGATCATAACGATTAGCTCCAAAAAAAGATAACTTAAATCTTAACATATCAATTGGCATTGTTTTTTTATCAAGAACATTATCTTGAACTTCTGAAAAAGGATAATTTTTTAAAGATTGAATTCTCTTAACAATTCCTCTGTATTCTGGATGCATTAACAAAAATTCACAAATTAATTGATTTTTATCTACATTTTTAATTTGCTTAAATAAATCATTAACCATTTTTGCAATTCCTAGATTTTGCTCCAATTCACTTCCTTGTTCATTATATCTTTCACCTAATCTAGGTTCTAACTTAGCTGCTGAAACATACCAAAATAAATAATTGCTATCTTTATTATTAAAATCAATATTTTTTATCCAAGAATATTTATTATTGATTATTTTTTTCAAATCTCCAATAGATTGATTTCCATCAATATCCATTATCTCCTCATCTGCCATATCTTCTGCTAACTCTTCTGATATTTTAGGATATAATTCAATTAGTTGTACTCTTGCAATTTCCTTAGTATCATTATTAAAATTCGAATCACAATAATCTAAAATATCTAACCATTTAAATTTTTGAGAAAGATCTAGGTCATTAATGTAGGAAATATATTTTTTTAAATTTTCAGTAGTTAATTTATTTTTATTAATTTGGAATTCATCACTTGTGTTAACTTCTTCAAGATAATTTAGAGCTTTATTCAAAAGGTTTTTATATTTTTCGAAAACTATACTATCTAACTCAATTTGAGAAATTTCTTCTAATGTATTTGTGTACTGTTTCATCCACTTATTAATCAACTTTGGATGTTTAATGATAAAAGGTGCCATACCTAAACCTGTTGAATTACCAATACCTAAATGTTGTTTAATTTTTCTATCTAACTTTACTGCTTTTTTTGGGTTTATTTGCCTTGCAACATGTTCAACTAATTCAATACTGAATTCTCTAATTAAATAAACTGATAACATTTCTGCTCTGAAGGGCTGATTGAAAACAGTTGTATTTTTTGTATTAGTAAAATCTGATAATCCAAATTTACCACTACCATAAACAGCAGTAGTTCTTAACAAATAGCCAACTTTATTTATTTCGTAAATATCTGGCTGATTACCATTTGAAAGACAATCGACAACATACTGAAACAATCTTACACTTTTATTTGCTCTGCTAAGAATTAACTCATCTGGAGAATTACGACCTGATTCTTGAAGAGGAATTGTTTTTTTTAATCTATTGAGATCTTGATCAGATAATTTACCTACATGTAAAGTATAGGCTGTATCCCATTTACTAGCGATAACTCTATCACTTCTATCCTTATCATCTAGAAAAGCAGAGAAACATACAAGTGAATAAGTTTGCTTATTAATAATTATTTCATAAACAACCGTGCCAAAACCATGTTTATCTAAATCAAATTTCGACTTATGTATTTCCCAGTTGTCGTTGATCAATCTTCTTAACATACTTCTAGAAAAACTAAGCCGAGAAGGATAGCGTGAACCCATTCTTGATAGTTTCATGTAGTTATCGTTTTCTCTTACTTTTTGTAACATTTATTAAATATCTATAGTTAATTTTGGTTTTTTCATTAATAGAAGTATTAATCTATGTCAAAAATAAGTGAAGATATACTTCTAATTGATGGATTGGAATATTGTAACTGGAATAGGGAATTATTTGAAAATGCCCACCAAGCTGGATTAAATGCAATTCATGCGACATTAGTGTATTGGGAAAATACTGAAGAGTCTTTTGAAAAAATAAATTATTGGCACCGTCTTTTTAAAGAGCATCATGATATTATTGCTCACGCAAAAACTACCGAAGATATTTTGGATGCTAAAAAAAATGATAAAGTTGCAATTATTTTTGGTTTTCAAAATTCTGCTCCTATTGCGAATGATATATTTTTAATTGAAAAATTTTTTGAAGCAGGTGTGAGATTTATGCAACTCACCTATAATAATCAAACCCCACTTGCTGGAGGATGTTTTGAACCTAAAGACTCAGGTGTTTCACGATTTGGAAAAGCTGTTATTGAAGAAATGAATAGACTTGGCATGATTGTAGATTTAAGTCATGCAGGAAAGCAAACTTGTCTTGATGCTATTGAAGTCTCAAATAAACCTGTGGCAATTTCTCATGCTAACCCAAATTTCTTTCATAAATCTAAAAGAAACATTGATACTGATATTTTACAAAAACTTGTTAAAAAAAATGGTTTTATTGGGTTAAGTTTATATCCTTACCATCTTAAAAATTTAGGTGATTGTACTATAGAAGATTTTTTGTGAAATGATTAAGGAGCTAATAAACCTAATTGGTGAAGACAATATTGGAATAGGGTCTGATCTTTGTTTAAATTGGCCTGATGATATAGTTATGTGGATGAGAAATGGAAAGTGGACAAAAGATATTGATTATGGAGAATCTAAAGATAAAAATCCAAAATGGCCTAAGTTACCAAGTTGGTATAAGCAACCAAGTGACTTAAATAATTTATTTTATTTAATGTGTGAAAATAATATTCCAGAAAAAGTTTCTACAAAAATAATAGGTCAGAATTGGTTTAATTTCATGAAAAATCAATTTTAGTTTCTACGACTAATAAAAGAAGCTGATAATAAACTTATTATTACAATCGAAGCACCAATCATTTGATAAGTTTCTAAATTTTCTTTTAATAAAAATACAGCACCTAGAACACCTACTACTGGTTCTAAATATAAAAATAAAGCTGTATATGATTGTCCAATCTTTGGGATAGCAATTAATTGTGACAAAAGTGCAAAGCTATAACATACAGAAGGAATTAAAATTAAAAGATAAATATTGATATCAAAATTAAAATTTAAAGAAAAAAATATTTTTAATATTACAAAGAAGAAAATAGTATTAAAAACATTTATAAAGATATTAATT
>CACBPV010000035.1 GCA_902541215.1 uncultured Alphaproteobacteria bacterium
ATTCTGGAGATTCAATATATTATTTATCCAAAAACTATTTACTTCAAACTTATTCAATAATTATTCTCTTGTTCTCACAACTATTTTTTTTATTAGGTATTTTTATTTTTTTTTACAAATTTAAAGTAATTGTAAGAAATAAATCCATTTATTTTATGTTACCATCATTATTTTATTTACTCTTTTATAGTTTTTTTTCAATGGGATTGCCAAGATTTGGTTCTGTTGTATTTCCTTCTTTACTTTTATTCATATTTATATCACATATTAAAATCAGTGAAAAAAATTAGGAACAAAAATATTATCATAACTGGTTCAAATGGTTTATTAGGTAATTATTTTTATAAAAACTTTATTAATAATAATAATATTTTAAGAATTCATAGTAATCATAAATCAGATAAATTTTCTTATAGTTATGAAGAAATAAATCTCAGAATTATAAAAAAATTTAATCCTGATTATTTAATTCATTTTGGGTCACCAACTGATAAAATAAAACATAAAAGTTACATTTATAAGAAATGGTTAAATAATAGTAAAAAATTAGTAAATATTTTTAATAAGTTAGAAAGAAATAATTTATTCATTAATATTGGCTCAATTAAAGAGCTTATGAATGAAAATAATTTTAATAAAAAAAATTCAAACTCTGAGCTTGATTTATATAGTAGTTATAAATTTAAATTTTCAAAATTTTTAAATTCATATAAATCAATTAAAATGAATTATGTTAATATTTATCTTCTCCCCATTTATGGAGAAGAAATTCATTCAGGATTAATATATGATTCTTGTAAAGCAATTTCTAAAGACCAAAAATTTATAATAAAATCCAAAGATTCAAAAAGATGCTTTTTATATCTTAAAGATTTACTAAGAGGATTAACGATAATTATGCAGCATAAAAATAAAAATATTAATAATTTGTTAATTTCACCAAATAAATTTGACACTTTACAAAACTTAATGAAGAAACAATTTAAAAAATATAAGAAAATTAATAAATTAATTTTTAAAGATAAAAATATAGATAAATTTAGTGATATGTCAGAGATCTACATAAAAAATTATCCAATTTTGAAAATGAATTACACAAAATTTGAAAAGGGTTATAGTAATGTAATAGAAAGCTTAAGATAACATGAATAAAAAATTACTTATTTTTGTACCAGTTAGAAATTTGGGGGAGGTAATTATTGAAACACTGAATAAAATTCCTAAAAATTTTGAAAACAAAATTAGTATGATTCTAATAAATGATAATAATTCAGAAAAATTTACTAAAGAAATAATAAGAAAATATAAGCAAAATAGTGCATTCAAAATATTAATAAATTATTTTGACACAAATATAGGTTTTGGAGGTTCAAAAAAGAATGCATATTTATATGCAATTGAAAATAATTATGATTATGTAATATGCTTGCATGGAGATGGACAATATCCACCTGAAAAATTAGAAACAATGTACAATTATTTATCTGTTAATAATTATGAAATGGTTCAAGGATCTAGAGTTAATTACCTTAGTGGTGGAATGCCAATTTATAAAATTATTTCAAACAAATTTTTAAACTTTATAGAAGAAAATATTTTTAAATTTAAATTTCTTGAATATCATAGTGGTTTTCGTGGATATTCATGTTCAGCTTTAAAAAAAATTCCTCTTGAAAATTTAAGTGACTCTCATTTGATTACAGCTGAAATATTAGCAATGGCTAAGATAAGAAAATTTAAAGTTAAGGATTTTCCAATAGATACTATATATAATGCAAATTCATCTTCTATGAGATTCTTTCCTGCACTTAAATATGGAATAAACGTATTTTATGTTTTAATAAATTGTTTTTTATCAAAATATAACTTAAATTTTGACTCTTTATACAATAAAGTTGATTAATAAATGATCAACAAAGTTCCAGTAATCTTATTAGTTGGTGGTGAAAGTTCTAGATTTCAAAGTTTTATAAACGAAAAACCTTTTCCTAAATCTTTAAATAAAATTAAAAAAAAATCTTTAATTGAATATGTCTTTAAAAATTTTATAGATTATAAATATAATAATTTTATTTTACCCCTTGGCAATTATAGTAAAGAGTTTTTAAAATTTTTTAATAATAAAAAAAAAATTTTTAATAAAAAAGTTAACATTTTTTATTCAAATAATAAAAATAAACAAGTATATAATTTTAACGATTCAATTAATATTTTTTTAATTAATACAGGAAAAAATACTAATAAAGCTAAAAGAATTAAAATATGTATAGATTATTTTAATCTAAATGAATTTTTAATTTCATATGGAGATGGGGTTGGTAACATTAATTTAAATAAATTATATAAACAACATCAAACATCTAAATCCTTTATAACTGCTGCAGGGTATATCCCTAACTCACAATATGGTCACTTCTATTTAAAACACAATAAAGTAATTGATATTATAGAAAAACCAAAATTAAACGAATGGGTAATAATCGGGTATATATATTGTAATTCTAAAACTATTAAATATTTTAATAAATACTATCAATATGATTTAGAAATGGGTGTAATGAAAAGAATAAGTAAATTAAAAAAATTATCAATTTATAAACATAATGGTTTTTGGAAATCAGTAGATACAAAAAAAGATTTATATGAATTAATTAATTATTTGGATAAAAAAAATTATGACAAATAAAAAATTCATCCTAGTGACTGGTAGTTTTGGTTTTCTAGCTCAAAACTTAATAAAAAAACTTCTTGAATTAAATTATAATGTATTAGGGATTGATAAAAAAAATAATGTTTCTTTTTGTTATGATTTTTCAACTTACAAAATTAAAAAAAAACTAATCAATATTTCTTTAGATTTAAATAATGAAAAAAAACTTTATTCACTTTTAAGTAAATACAATATTATATGCTGCTTTCATTTAGCTGCTATAACTCAAGTAAATGAGTCTGATAAATATCCTTTAAATAATTTTAAAACAAATATTATGACAACAATTTATTTATTAGAATATTTTAGGCAAAATTCTAAAAAAACAATTTTTATATATTCTTCTAGTGATAAGGCCTATGGTAAATTTAATAAATTGCCTTACAGAGAAGATTTTCCATTAAATGGTATTCATCCATATGATGTTTCAAAATCTACTTCTGACAAAATTGTCCAAACTTATAATTATCATTATAATATGAAAACTGCCATAACAAGAAGTGTAAATATTTATGGACCTTGTGACTTAAATTTTAATAGGCTTATACCTGAAACAATATTAAGTATAGTTAAGAATAAGAAAATAATTTTAAGATCTAATGGTAAATATCTTAGAGATTATATTTATGTAGATGATGTTGTAGAAGGTTATATTAGTCTCTATAAATTTATGATTAAAAATAAAATTAATTTATTAAATAATACTTTTAATTTTGGAACAAATAAACCAATTAAGGTTATAGAATTAGTAAAAATAATTATTAATAAAAATAAAAAATATAAAAAATCAATATTAATTAAAGATATTGCAAATAATGAAATAATAAATCAATATTCCACTTTTTCCAAATCAAAAAAACATTTAAAATGGAAACCAAATTTTAGCTTAGATACAGGTATAGATTTAACTATTAAGTGGTATACTAATTATCTTTTAAATAAAAAGTGAAAAAAATTTCAGTCATTTTACCATCTCTAGAAAATGGTGGTGCGGAAAGATTGCATATTTATCTAGCTAACGAATGGATTAAAGAAAATTACAAAGTAGATTTTATAGTATTAAAAAATAAAAAACAGTTAATAAATTTGCTTGATAAAAGAATAAAAATCAAATTTATAAATGTCAGTAAAATTAGATATTCATTTTTCCACCTTTTTTATTATTTTATTATTTCACGAACTGATATTGTAATATGCGCTATGTGGCCTCTTACTAGTATAACAATCATAGCAAAAAAATTTTCATTTTCAAAAGCAAAAATATTTACTGTTGATCATTGTCCTTATTCAAATAATTATTCAAAAGATTTAAATATTTCAAATAAAAAATTATTTAATTTAATTAGATTCACATATCCATTAGCAAATAAAAATATTGTTGTTTCAGAAGCTATAAAAAAAGAATTTATTAAATATGCTAATATTAAGGAAAGTAAGATATATACTATTAATAATGGTATTTATTTTAAAAAAGAAGACTTAATAAAAAATAATAGTTTAAAGAAAAAATTGTTCAATATTAATGATGATGTCAAATGTATTGTTTCTATTGGAAATTTAAAACCACAAAAAAACTTCTTAAATTTAATTAAAGCAACTGAAATTGTTTTAAAAAAAAATAATCTTAAATTATTTATAATAGGTGATGGATTGCAATATAATATTTTAAAAAACTATATTTATAATAATGAATTGCAAAATAAAATTTTTTTACTTGGTTACAAAAATAATGTTATGCCATATCTTGTAAATTCAGATATTTATGTAAATAGCTCTGATTATGATGGCTTTCCTCTAGTCTTAATTGAGGCTCTTATAAGCGGAACGAATATAATAAGTACAGACTGTGAGAGTGGACCATCTGAAATTCTTGAAAATGGCAAATTAGGAAAATTAGTTCCTGTTAAGGATACAAATGCACTAGCTTTTGCTATTGAGGATGTGCTTATTAACAAAAAAAATAAAAATATAAATATTAGTAAAAATATTGATAAGTATGCTATTCATTCAGTAGCTAAAAATTATATGAAATTATTTTAAAATATGAAAATCTCAAAAGTTTCAATAATAATACCTTGTTTTAATGAAAAAAAAACAATTAAAATTTTATTAGATAAAGTAAAAAGATTTAATAAATTTGATAAAGAAATAATAATTGTAGATGACAAATCAACAGATGGTACAAGAGAAGTTTTAGAAAATGATATTTTGAATAATTATAGTGAAGTAAAACTGATTAAACATTCAAAGAATAAAGGTAAAGGGGCAGCAATTAAAACAGCTATTAAAGAAGTAACAGGTGAAATTATCATTATACAAGATGCAGATCTTGAATATGATCCATCAGAATATGAAAAATTATTAAATCCAATATTGCATAGAAAAGCAGATGTTGTGTATGGTTCTAGATTTTGTGGAGGAGAACAAAGAATACACCTTTTTTGGCACAAACTGGCAAATAATTTTTTAACATTCCTATGTAATATTTTAACAAATCTCAATTTAAGTGATATGGAAACATGTTATAAAGTATTCAAAACTGAAATTATAAATAAAATTGATTTAAAAGAAAATAGATTTGGTATTGAGCCTGAATTGACTATTAAACTAGCCAGAGCAAAATCAATTTTTTATGAAGTATGTATTTCATATCATGGCAGATCTTATGATGAAGGTAAAAAAATCGGATTCAAAGATGGATTAGCAGCTATATATTGTATCTTTAAATACTCTTTATTTAAATGATAAAAGCTCTTAATTATTTTCTCTATATTTTATTTTCACTTATTTTAATTTTTTTATTTTTTTTAAATTTTTTTGATTATAATCAAAATATTAACTTCATCTCTATTATTTCTAACACTGATAATAAAAATGAGAAGTTGAGAGAATTATTTACTATAAATAAATTAAATAATTTAAACTATGTTTTATTAATATACTTATTTATAATTATTGTAACTTTGATTTATAAGATAATATTTTTTTTTTATATCGAAAACAATTATCATAAATTATTAATCAATACTCAAACTTTTTTTAAATTACATAAAAAATATTATTTAATTTATATATTAATAATATTACCTAGCACATTTCTCAAATTTTTTTTTATATTTTACATGCCGGGTACTTATGATGAAATTTTTACTATTATAAACTTTACATCTAAAGGCTTCTTTACTTCAATAGCTTATTATCCAGCTCCTAATAATCACGTTTTTTTTTCAATAATAGCATCATTTTTTAATTACCTACCATTTGATAATTTATTAATAAATAGGTTTTTAAATATAATTATAAGTATATTTTTTTTATTAATTTTATTTATCTCTATATTTAGAATTTTTAATTTAAGAACTGCTATTGTTTTATGTTTTTTTACTAGTTCTTTATATCCTGTACTTTCTTATGGATATTTAAGTAGAGGGTATGGATTAATAATATTATTATCATACATTTCATTTTATTTAACTTACAACATTTACTCATCCTCAAATGATAAAAAAAATATCTATTTGTTAGTTATTTCTTTAATGAGTTTTTTTGGTATTGCTACAAATCCATCATACTTATATTTTTTTTTAATAATTAATTTCTCATTATTCATTATGTTTATAATAAAAAATGAATATAAAAATATATTTGTATTATTCTTACATAGTTTAATAATTTCTATATTTCTTTTAATTTTTTATAGCCCTATATTGTTTATTTCGGGATTTGATTCAATTTTTGGAAACAGATTTGTTGATTCTATAGAAACAATTAAATTCATTGAATTTATATATTTTTATTTTAGAACCATTCCTAATTATTTATTCATCAATTATATAATATTCTATATATGTATTGTTACTTTTTTATTTTTATCTTTATTAAAAATTATTCATCCCAAACATTATCTTTTGTTTTCAATTACCTTTATTTTACCTTTAATTTTTATCTTAATTCATGATATTATTCCTCCTGAGCGAATTTTTGTTTTTCTGATTCCTTCATTTATTTTTTTGGTAGCTCTCATTTTTTCAAAGATAAAATTTACATTTTTAAATAATATTTTATCATCATTTTTTATTTTACTATCTTTATTTTCGTTCAGTGATTCTTTTCTAAGAGCAGAACAGCACCATAGTATTGGTAAAGTTGGTAAGATAGCATCAAAATATATACTGAATACTAATGTAAAAAATATTTATTTAAAGCATGGATTATTAGATGCTTTTTTAATATATTATGGAAATAATAAATTGAATATAGATTATTCATATGAATACTATGAAAGTATTCAGAATAAAAAGAATTACGATTTAATAATTTTAGATTATAAAAAAACTTCTCAACAATTAGAGCATAAAAAAACTTTTATAATGGATATAAATAAGACTAATTATAATATTTTTGTTTATAAAAATAATAATTATGAAAAATAAGTTAAATATATCAATAATAATACCTGCTCATAATGATTTAATATATTTAAAGAAACTATTACTCGAAATTGATAATCAAAGCGTTGAACCGCATGAAATTATAATTGTTGATTCAAGTACTAATTTTGAAATTTATAATTATTTAAAAAAAATTAATTTAGATTTACAAATTATTTACAAAAACTTTTATAACACTCTTAAATTTAGAATCGGACTCCCTGGTTTGAGTAGAAATATTGGCTCAAGTATTGCAAAAAATGAAGATATTCTTTTTTTAGATACAAAAACTATACCTAGTAACTCAAATTGGATATTTGAAAGATTTAAATTATTTCAATATTCTAAAAGTGATTATTTAATTGGTAGAACAAAATTTATACCTAACAACAATCTTCAGGATATTCATTATGCTAGTTCTTATGGAAATAAAATATATGATACTGTACCAGGAACTTTTGTAAAAAAAAGTTTTATTAAAAAAAATTTATTTTTAGAACATGTAAGAGCAGGAGAGGATATTGAATGGAAAATTAGAATACAAAATGAAAAAAATAATAATACAGATAATCATTCTGAAAATTTTTTAATTTATAATGATAAAAATAATAATATATTTAAGTTGATATTTAAGTATATTTTATATTCCTTCCATTCAGCTAGAATTGATATTCAAGCAAATACTAAACATATGTATTTAAGTTTAATGCTTATTCTTTCTTTATTAATCATACCAAGGTGGAACTTTTTAATTGACGGTTGGGAAAAAAACCCATTGTACATACCTAATATTACAAAAATTTATTTCATTAGTATATTATTATTAATGTTGATTAGTTTATTAATAAATAATTTTATATTTCGAAGGATGTATGAAGGAATATTTACCAAAACTCTCAAAATAATTACATTTATTATAATTACATATTCTATAATTAATTGGAATATATTCATTTCTAGTTTTGTTGAATACTCCGTATTTGTAATACCTCATATAACTAAAATATATATATCTTCATTATTTATCATATTAATTATTTATCGAGGAATATTTAAACCCCTATCAAATTCAATTAAAATTAGGAAGCTTTTCCCAATAAAATTTTTATTAATAGGATGTTTAGGTTTTATACTTGATATTGTAAAAATGCCTGGGTACATTTTTGGAGCTCTATTATCAATGTTCAGTTTTAATATTATAAAATAAAATGAAAAGTAAAAAAATTTACTATCTTTCTTATGATGGCATTTTAAATCCTCTGGGTATTTCACAAATTTTTAAATATATTTTATTAATTTCAAAAATA
>CACBPV010000036.1 GCA_902541215.1 uncultured Alphaproteobacteria bacterium
TTTGCTATGAACAAAAAAAACGAATGGGACTTAGCTGAAAAAGATTTTTTACGATCCTTAGAAATTAAACCTGGAACACCAAATGTTTTAAATTATCTTGCATATGGTTGGGTTGAAAGAAATATTAAATTAGACCGTTCTTTGAAAATGTTAGAGGAGGCATATAAAGCTAATCCTGATAGTTTTTATATTATAGACAGTTTAGCGTGGGCTCATTTTAAAAAAAATAATCTTTCAGAAGCAGCAAGGTTAATGGAAAAGGTAATAGATATTGCCCCTGGCGAAGCAATATCTCTAGACCATCTTGGTGATATTTATTATGCTATGAATAGAAAAAAGAGAAGCAATTCATTTTTGGCAACAAGCCTTAGAGTTGGCTGAGCCAGAAGATGAAATAACTGAAGATGTTCAAAGCAAATTAGATAATATTAATGCCGGATAAAATAGTTGAAAAATCACCTGCCAAAATTAATTTATTTTTAAAAATTATAAATAGAAGAGATGATGGTAACTTAAATGCAAAAGTAATGTTAATTGGTGAAGCACCAGGTAGAGATGAAGATGAACAAGGAATTCCATTCGTTGGAAGAGCTGGACAGCTATTAAATAAAATGCTTTTGGCCATTAATTTACAAAGAGAAGACGTTTATATTACTAATGTAGTTAATTGGCGTCCAGCCGAAAATAGAACACCTAATGACGATGAAATTTTAGAATTTTTACCGTTTTTGCAAAGACAAATTGATATCATTAAACCTAAGTTTATCTTCCTATTGGGTGGTGTCGCAGCAAAAGCCATTTTATCAACCCCTCTTGCACTTGGAAAACTCAGAGGTAAATGGCATGAATACAAATCACTCAATTTAGAAGAAGGTATTCCTACAATAGCCTCGTATCATCCAGCTTTTTTACTTCGATCTCCTCAATATAAAAAACATTCTTGGGAAGATTTACAAATGTTACAAGAAAAATTACAAAAATGAATTATAAAAAATTTTCTATTATTTGTTTTTTTATATTCTTCGTATTTTTTTCGAAACAAATCTATGCATACCAACAAGATATAGTCATCAAATATGATAATATTTTCTCAACAAAAGTTCTTAGTGAAGAAGATGTATATAATTATCAACAAGCTTATAAATTTCAAGAAAAATGCAAATGGAAAAGCGCAAATAATTTTATTTTAAAAATAAAAAATAAATCTTTACTTGGTCATATTTATGCGCAGAAATTTTTACACCCTAATTGTTATCGATCAAAGTATTTAGAATTATATTATTGGCTTAAAAAATATAATGATCACCCTCAAGCAAAACAAATTTATAAATTGGCTATTCGAAGAATGCCAGCAGGTTATAAAAGTCCAACTAAACCTAGCGCTCCAATTGGTATAGAATCAGAACAAGTAAAAAGTAAAAAAACTAGTAAATATAAAAGTTCAAAGAAACTATCCAACAATCAGAGAGCTGAAAAAAGAAAATTAATTAATGGTATCAAATCAAGAGTGAATAAAGGTTGGCCAACGGGAGCAGTACAACTATTAAATCAAAGAGATGTAGATCTATTATTAGATCAAGTTGAGATAGATCAACAAAAAGAATTAATAGCGAAAGGATATTTCTTAGCAAATAAAAATGACTTAGCAATTCAATATGCTTCTGAAGCTCTTATTAATTCAGCTAAATATGTGCCTTATGCAGCTTGGACAGCTGGTCTATGTTCTTGGAGATTAGAAAAATATGAAGATGCTGCAAAATATTTTTCTCTCTTTTCGATTAGTTTAAAAGATGATGCATGGCATCAAACGTCAGGAAGTTTTTGGACAGCTAGATCATATGCAAAACTTGGTCGCTATGATGATATTAATTTTTGGTTAAAAAGAGCATCAAATAATCCAAATAGTTTTTATGGAATGCTTGCACTAGAAATTTTAGGAGTTGATAAAAAAATTGAATGGGTAGAACATACTGATCTTAATAAAAATAATAGTACTATTTTAAATATACCAGCAGGAAAAAGAATACAGACACTGATACAAGTTGGATTTGCTGATGAATTAGAAAAGGAAATTGTTCATATCAATTCAATTTTAAATAAGGAAATAGCAAAGGAGTCTATTAAAATTGCTGAAAATTTTGATCTTGCCTATACTCAATTAAAAATTGTCAATAAGCTAGAAAATTTTGGTATGGATGTTCCAACCTACCTCTACTACCCGACCAGTGTTTGGAAACCACGAGATGGTTTCAAATTAGAAAAAGAATTACTCCATGCCTTTATGCATCAAGAATCAATGTTTAATATAAAAGCTAAAAGTAAAGACGGTGCCATAGGTTTAATGCAAGTTTTACCTTCAACAGCTAAATTTATTACAACAAGTAAAGACGTAAAACAAAGCAATAGTAACATTCTTAAAAATCCAGAAATAAATTTAGAGGTTGGACAAGAATACTTAACGTATCTTCTTGATCTTGAGCAAGTTTCGAGAAATCTTATATTTCTCGCAGCAGCTTATAATGGCGGTCCAGGAAATTTACAAAAATGGAAAAATGAAACAAATTATATGGAAGACTCACTCTTTTTTATGGAAAGTATTCCTTCAAGAGAAACAAGGTGGTTTATTGAAAAAATCTTAACAAAATATTGGATTTACCAAAATAAAAATAATAAAGAAATGCGTTCCCTAAAAATGCTAGCAAATGGAAATGATCCGCTTTATTAATAGATTATGCCAATTGATACTTCTCTAGATTTTGTTCCCATAAATATTGCTGTTATTACAATTTCAGATTCAAGAACTAAAGAAAACGATACATCTGGTGATACATTAGAAAAGCGCATTACTAATGCTGGTCATATAATGATTAAACGGACAATTATACCAGATGATGTTTCTCAAATAAAAGATACCTTAGATACAATGTCAAAAGAAAAAGAGATTGATTGCATTATAACAACTGGTGGGACTGGACTAACAGGAAGAGATACAACACCAGAAGCTGTAAATGCTATTGCCAGTAAACATATCGATGGATTTGGGGAATTATTTCGCCAAGTTAGTTTTGAAAAAATTGGCACATCGGCAATTCAATCACGAGCTGTTGCAGCCTTAATAAATAGTACGTATGTTTTTTGTTTACCAGGATCAACAGGTGCATGCAAAGATGGTTGGGATGAAATTTTACAATATCAATTAGATATTAGACATAAGCCGTGTAATTTTGTTGAAATCATGCCAAGATTAAATGAAAAGTAGTGACTGATTTTTCAATAGAGAAATCAATTGATGGGCCTGTGATTGGTTTGGATGAAGTAGGCAGAGGTCCATTGGCAGGCCCTGTGGTGAGTTGTGGATGTTATTTTACTAATTATGATGATTTAGAAACTGAAATACCCATAACAGATTCAAAGAAACATACAGCAAAACAAAGAGAAAAATTATTTTTATTTTTTAAAAAATTACAAAAAGAAAAAAAACTTCAATATTACTTAGGGTATGCAAGTGTAGAAGAAATAGATAAAATTAATATTTTGGAAGCAACAAAATTATCTATGAAAAGAGTAATAGATAAATTTAATTTTGAAAATCCACATCTTATTATTGATGGAAACTTTTCATTAAATTATCAAAATGAGAAATCGATTATAGGCGGAGATAAAAAATCTTTATCGATCGCAAGTGCATCTATTATTGCAAAAGTTCACCGTGATCGACTGATGAGCATACTGGATCGTAAGTTTAAATTTTATGATTGGAAAAAAAATGCAGGTTATGGAACTAAAAAACATATTGATGCAATACACAATCACGGTGTAACTCAATTTCACCGAAAATCGTTTGAACCAATTAAATCTTTATTAAAAAAATAAATTACACAAATTTATCCATGCAAAGAATGCATACCAAATATTATTTTATTATGCTTCAAAAAGATGCGACAAACACTATAAAGATAGTAAGTTTCATCATTCCTCCCATTTGATGAACGATTCCAGGGGTCTACGGACCCCTTTTTTTATGTTTTTAGCCAAAATTTGAGGTTATCCCTACCTAAAGATTCCCTCTGTTGATAACTCAATTGACCTGATTCTATATCTGCTTAAAGATTCTTTTTATCAATTATGAAGAAAAACCAAATTATTTTAGGTGATTCCATCAAGGAAATGAAAAAATTAAAAGATCATTCGGTTGATCTTATTTTTGCTGATCCACCCTATAATCTTCAATTAAAGGATACGTTATATAGACCTGATCAAACAACGGTAGAAGCTGTTACACAAGATTGGGATAAATTTAATACTTATAAAGAATATGATCAATTTACCTATGCATGGCTTAGTGAATGTAAACGTATTTTAAAAAAAGGTGGAGCGCTTTGGGTCATAGGAAGTTATCATAATATTTTACGTGTGGGCTCTAATATTCAAGATGAAGGATTATGGATTTTAAATGATATCATTTGGCATAAAACAAATCCTATGCCAAATTTTCGCGGTACACGTTTTACAAATGCGCATGAAACATTGTTGTGGTGCACAACATCAAGAGAAGCGAAATACACATTCAACTATCAAAACCTCAAAGAACTAAATGAAGGAAAACAAATGCGTAGTGACTGGTATATTCCTATTTGTTCAGGGAAAGAACGATTACGTAAAGATAATAATCAACGATCACACCCAACACAAAAACCAGAAGCTCTCCTCTACCGAATTCTATTAGCATCGACAAACAAAGGTGATCTTGTTCTTGATCCATTTTCTGGGAGTGGAACAACTGCTGTTGTTGCAAAAAAATTACAACGAAACTTTATTGGCATAGAAAAAGATAAAGATTACGTTAAACTTTCAAAAGAACGATTAAAGAATACAAAAGTATTGAAAGAAGAGGTTGTAACTATTGCAAAAAGTAGAAAAGAATTACCGAAAGTTCCTTTTGGTGAATTAGTCGAGCAAGGAATTATTCCGCCTGGCGCAGTGTTAACTGATAAGAAAGAACGTTTTAAAGCAACAGTTAGTATTGATGGTACGCTTAAAATAAAAGATTTAACAGGATCTATTCATCAAATGGGAGCAAAGATACAAGGACTGCCGAGTTGTAATGGATGGGATTTTTGGCATGTAAAAGATAAGTCTAAATCAATCCTACTTGACGAAATACGAACTAATTACCGTAAAGATAAACTGAATTAAAAAAAATTTTCATTTTAAACTATTAAGTTTTCTGTTAATTTTATTATTCAAAACAAAACTGCTTATTAAATAAAAGGACTATTATGAAAAAATTTGAAGACTTAATGAGTGTTAAAAATGAAATTGAAAATATAACGGCAGAAGAAGCAAAAGAAAAACTTAATGACCCAAATGTGCAATTTATAGATGTTAGAGATAAAGAGAGTTTTGAAAAAGAAACTATTGGAAATGCAATGCATTTGGACAAGGCGTTTCTTGAATTTTATTTAGCCGAGGGTAGTCCTTTAGAAAATGATTTTTTTAAAAATAACCCAAATAAAGAATATGTTGTATTTTGTGGTGTCGGTGGACAAGGAACTTTAGCTACTAAAACAATGCAGGATATGGGTATTAAAAACGTTAAGAATATTACTGGCGGTATGGCAGAATGGGAAAAAATAAAAAATAATTAATTATAAGGAATATGCATAAAGTATTACTTATTTTTATAATTACATATTTTTTTTCATTACCAGCCTTAACATTAACAAAGAAAGATTTTACGGATAAACAATTACTGTGTCCTAAACTATTATGGGGAGTTGAATTTATTTCTTCTAATAGGGTCAAAGTAATTGAAACAGATTTAAATAAGAAAACTTCAATTAATGAATATTTCTATGATACTGATTTAGATCTATCATTTATTAATATATTCCAAAATGAAAATAATATTGGGGATAGAGTCTACTCTATTGAACTGAATACTCTGAGAGTTGATGTATGGGCAATGACGGGGGGAGGCTTTACTACAAGAGAAATGTTTCCTATGGGTTTGTGCAAATTTGTAGAAAATGAAGATATTTTTTCCCAGATAAAAAATTTAAAATCAAACCAATAAATTTAAACCTTAATTAGAATTTCTAAAAATTGTACGTCAGCATTAATTCCGCTTCTTGATTTGGATTAGCGCTAAATGACTCACTGGCATTAAACCCTAAATCAAAACCATATATATTTTTTAATATTCCAAGTTTAGCCTCTGTGTTTTCATCACCGGCTAATGACAGGCTGTATTGTGTCTCACGATTTGAAATAAAGTTAATCGCAAAGTCTATAGTATCTCTTCGTTCACTCCTGTTACCTTGAACCCTAGTATAACTGGAGTTAATATTTAAATAATCTCCAGCGGTATATGTCAATCCAATCATTGACCTTATTAGATGATCTGAATTTGCTTTTTGTGTGTATGTATAAATTGTTGAAGTATCTGTTACATAATTGATCTTGGCATCCGATGAATTACTAAAATCAGTAATAAATTTAAGTGATCCAAATGGTTGAAATTTATTTTCATTAAACTGAATATTATCACTACCTTCAAAACCAAATGAGGCTAATCCACTCTCAATTCTCTGACTTGCATAATACAACGCATTTAATCCAGTCTCCTTATAGTCATCAAGTTTAGTATAACCTAAATCAAGACGTCCGATTGGTGTTATATTAAAATTACCTCTATTAATTGTTTTACCGTAATTGATAGAGCCAAATATTTGTGTTCCATCCCGCGTACCAGTTAATACATTAGAATTATGTACTCTTTTTAAATCACTTTCTATTAACCCTATGCCTAACAATGTTTCGATAAAATTATTATTATCAAGTGGCCTTGTTCGGTAAACCGAGAAATTCATATTTTCACTATCAATACTTGTTCCATTTGTTCCAATATCCGTATCACTCTGACCATATTGAATAGCAAAACCAAGAAAATCACTATCACTTAATTTTTTATCAAATCCTAATGCTACTGCTTGCCCTTCAGTTTCTTGTGATGATGAATTTGTTCTATCACCAATTTTTGACAGATAAGTTGATCCAGATGTCCATGCAGACCAATTATTCGGCATGATGGAATTGGTATTTTTTTCTATATTATCATTTGCTAATGAGGTGAGAATTGTATTGCCAAAATCTATCTGCAAACCTTGGCTAGATAAAGTATCACTCAATCTATTTTGTCTTAAAAATCGTAAACGATTTGAGACAGTATCAATAGACTGACTAATATAGTTTTTTGCTAATTCACTTTGTGCATCTATGGAGCCTATAACATCTTTAATTGTTGTTGGATCCAACCTATCATCGCTAACAGTAAAACTTAAAGCCGTTGTTGACGTTATACCAGCATAAGAAGCATCACTTCCATCATCAAAAGCTGTAGCATCAATTAATACATAATATTCAACATTATACTCAAAATCTGAACTAGGATTAATTGTTATCGCGGTTGTTCCAGTACCAGTGACTTGACTACTCGTGACATCAATTGTTTCAACAAGAGAGTTATCGGATGTTTTATAAATTTCTATATTACCACTTTCTACATCCATCGATTCACTAAAGTTTAAAACTATATTAGCATTTATTAAAACACCCGTAGCATTATCTGCTGGCACTGAAGAGCTTAGAGTTGGTGTTGTTAAATTATAGGCAGCAGGTAATAAATATTCTACTATTATCTCATCATTAACAGCAATAAATAATTTTTTTCCATCACAACTACTACACCTATTTAATTCTATACCCCAAGGATGTTGACCTCCTACATTGTGTCCAGCTGAGTCTAAAATCTTATCAGCGAATTCAGCAGTCGTAATATCATACCCAGTTGTTAAGACGTATTCATGTACTTCTTCTTTCTCCAAAATAAACATTGTCGTTCCATCAGGGTTAAATATCACTGATCGTGCATCTTCAGTTTCAGCTGAAATATCAATACGTTGAACATAATTGATCGTACTTAAATCAAAACCAGTTGATAAACTGTATTCATCAATCTGATTGTTTCCATTATCTG
>CACBPV010000037.1 GCA_902541215.1 uncultured Alphaproteobacteria bacterium
ATAGTGTGTAAATATTTTTTTTAGATTATGATAAATAATCTTTATGCCTAAACGAAAGAGACCGATAGAAGATGAGAGTAAATCTTCAACATTAAAAAAAGTAAATAAATTACTTAAAGAAGGGGATTACTTAGAGGAATTTTTTTATAAATCCTCATTAACAAAGAATACTGAATCCATTTATGGATACAAAACTTTTGATATTTCAAACAAAACTAACGATCACGACAAGGGTTTTTACGAAACTTTAATTAATGATCCTGCAAAATCTAATTTTGGAAATTTCTATAGATATTTAGAACTGGGTGAATTTAAAAATAATAAATTAAATGGAATTGGAGCTCGATATCTTGGTGACTATGTAAACAAAGATACTTTCTTAGATGTTTTTTTAATTGGTAATTTCGTTGATGGACTTCCACATGGAAACATCTTTTATTATTGTAATGATGGAACAGAATTTGATACATTTGCTTTAACAACATGGATCAATGGAAACTATTTGTCATTTAAAGAAAATTATAAAGAAAATTTTGATGTAAGAGATGAGATTGTTTCTAGTATTTTTTGGCATCCTTGGAACAAAACATTAAATAAATATAATTATGAAAATGATAAATGGTGGAACAAGTATAAAAAAAAATACTTTTTTGATAGACCTAAAGAAAAAGATAAATACAAAGATCGTATTAAAAGAATAAATGAACTAATTGGAAAAGGAAAAGATTTTGATAGTGATTTTATTGAAACCAAAATTTTTATGGGTTCAAGCTTTCAGTTTCAAAAATTTGGTTTAAAAAAATATAAAGATCCTATTTTATTTGGAGATTTTAAAGGTCATGACAGAGGATTGTATGATACTTTTGTTGACGAATGGTCAAAAGCTAATTTAGGCAATTTTGTACGAGATTTTGAAATTGGTGAATTTTATAAACTTCAATTAAATGGTTTTGCTTGTAGATATTTAATAGATAATAACTCAAGACAGCAGATTTTAATGTTTGGTAATTTTATTAACGGCTTACCTGATGGTAAGATTTATATGTTCTATTTTTTAGGAATACTTCTGAAAAGAATAACTTTAAATAAATTTAATAAAGGTCAGCATATAGATTATGTAAAATTAACCGAACAACAAAGAAAAGAAATTTATAATAATAGTATATTTACCAGAGATATTTACGCTGAAGTCTTTACATCTGAGCAAAAAGATAAAAAAATACCTGAATTTTGGTCAAAATATAAAGAAGAGTATAATAAAATTAAAACAAAAAATCATAGACCTTACATTGGTAATATAAATACAAAAATTATAGTTGATCAAGTTAATAGATTAACAAAAAATGGTAAAAAATTAGATGAAGAGTTTTATGAATCTAAAATTTCAAAAGGTACAAGATCTATTTATGGATACAAAAAATTTATTATTCCTAAAGATTTTATAGGTCACGATAGAGGGTTATATGAAACTTTGATTGGAAGTGGTGCACAAAGGTTATTTGGAACATATGTTAGACAAGTTGAATTAGGGGAGTTTAAAAACAATCAATTAAATGGATTTGGAGTACGCTACTTATCTCAAGAATTTGGATATGATGATAATCAACGTGAAGAATGTCATACTGCAGGAATTATTGGTAATTTTGTAAATGGGTTACCTAATAAAAAATCATATATTTACGTTGAGCATCCCGACCGTCAAAGATCTGAATATGCTTTAGCTAGATGGGATAATGGAAAATTAATAAGTACTAATTGGGGATATAAAGACAAAGATATAAATATTGAGGAAGAAATACAAGATAGTATTCTCTGGGGAGGAAATCCATTTAGATTAATCTATGAGTCTGAGAGATTTTGGGAGAATTTTAAAAAGGCTTATTTATGATAAAAATATATTTTACTATTTTTTTATTTTTTTCAACAACAGTTTATTCAAATGAAAAATTACCATCTTTATTTGGTTTAACAATAGGTGAAAAAGTATCAAATTCTAATATTCACTCTATTACTGAAATAAAAGGTTGGTCATTTAATTATTTATTTGATCCTAAAATAAAAGATCCATTTATAGAAAGATATCAATTTAGTACTACTTCACGTACAAAAATTATTGAGAATATTTATATTACAAAAAAAAGATGTAGATATAGATACATGTTTTTTTCATAAAAATGAGTATGTTAAACAAATCAAAAATTTGTATGATGATCCTGATGAGCTAATATATGAGAATAGTAGAAATGATAAAATTTTAACTGTTAATGGTATAACAATCATGAAATATAATAATTTTCAGTTTCATATAGCTTGTGATTATGGAAATTTTATGATGAGTCTTAGACTCAGAGGTGATTTATTAACAAAAATAATAAAAGATAATGAAAAATATTTACAAAAAAATAATTCAAAAAAAGAATATCTAAATTAAATTGTTATTCTAATATCTTTTTAATATCCTCTAATTTAGATTTAAAACTATTTCTTAAACCTTTTATAAGTTCATTATTTTCTTTTTTTGTTGATTTTAAATACTTACTTATTTTTTTATATTTTTTAAATAAATCAAATAGAGCTTTATCAAATTCATCTTCTTTTTTATTAAACTCTTCATTAGCTATCAGTAGTTCCTCCATTTTTTCTTTAGATGCTGGAGAGTTTCTATTAGGGAATTTTAAAATCTTAACCATGGTTTTTAAAAAGCTCTCTTGTTTTTTCTGTTATTTCAAGACCTCTACGTGAACGTTTAAATTTAACAATAAAACCTCTGGCAGCTAATATATTACATATATATCCTAGGCTACTAATTGAGCTGGTGTTTATTCCTTCTTGTATCTCCTTTAAAGATGGTGAGTATTTATTTTTATTCCAAAATTTATATATAAATTCCAATACCTTACTTTGAATTGGCGTCATAAATTATAAACTACCAAATTATATTAGATATTAAAAGTCTATTAATGATTATTTTGTTTTATGAAAGTGGCGGAGAGACAGAGATTCGAACTCTGGAAGGTGTTGCCACCTTGCTGGTTTTCAAGACCAGTGCTTTCAACCGCTCAGCCATCTCTCCGTTTAAAAGCTTACTATAGTTTCATCTTAAAAATGTCAAAATATTAAGTATTATCATTTCCTAATTGACGATAGTTTTGGTAATTTTAGTTAATGATTATTAGGTTTATAATATTCTTTGTTTTTATTTCTTTCAAATCCTATGCGACTGATTGTGAAAAACCAAAAATGCCAACTGATGAAGAATGGATTAACTGGCTGACTAATATAAAACAAGAAGCACTTGAAAGAGGTATAAGCCAAAATACTATTTCAAATAATTTAAATGATGTTAAGCCACAAAGTAAAATTATTATGCGTGATAGATGCCAGCCGGCATCAACAATGACTCTAGATGAGTATTTATTTTATACAATTACTAAAGATAAAGTTTTTGCAGGAAAAAATTTTTTAATAAAACATGAAGATTTATTAAAAGAAATTGGAGATTATTTTAAAATACAACCAAGATTTATTGTGGCTGTATTAGGTATGGAAAGTTATTATGGAAGAAATCAAGGAAAAATAAATTCCATAATCGCGATAACCACTCTTGCATTCGATAGAAGAAGAAGTGACTTTTATAAAAAACAATTATTTGCCGCTCTTGAAATATTAGATAAAAATCTTGTTCCAAATGGAGAGCTAAAAGGTAGTTGGGGTGGGGCGGTTGGTATGACACAAATGATCCCAACAACTTTTTTAGAAACTGCATATGATTGGGATGGCAATGGTATTGATATCTGGAATAGTTATGCAGATGCTTTTGCTAGTACTGCAAACTATTTAACTTCATTAGATAAAAATCCATGGTCTAATGATAGCACTTGGGGTAGAGAAGTTCTTCCACCAAAAAATATTTCTATATCTTTTTTTGATTCTATAAAACAAGTTAACCCCAAAGGTTGTGGGGCAGTTAAACGTAGATCAATTCCAAAAACTCTATCCGAATGGTCCAAATTAGGATTTACAAAGATCAATGGAGATCCTTTACCCATAAGAGATGATTTAGAAGCTAGATTAATAATGCCAGATGGGATAGATGGAAGAACGTTCATAGTTTATCCTAATTACAAAAATATTCTTTATTATAATTGTTCATCGTATTATGCTGTATCAGTAGGTCTCCTAAGTGATAAAATATCTAATTAGTTTAATTTTTCTTTTAGTTATATTTTCTTGCAATGAATTGAATCTAAATAATGTTTCTGAAGTTGTAGAAAATAGCACAAATAAAATAGAAGAAATAATTGACAATAAAAAAGAGGATAAAAAAGAAAAAAATCAATCAACCAATAAAAAAACAAAAGATAATATTTTTTATTATGTTGGTGAGCCTTATTTTATTGAAGGGGTTAGCTACATTCCAGATGAAAATTATAATTATTCGGAAATTGGACTTTCTTCTTTTTACGGTAAGGAATTACACAATATTAAAACTGTAAACAATGATACAAATAAAGTTACTGAGTTACTGGGGAGACATAAAACATTGCCTATTCCAAGTATGGTAAAGGTAACTAACTTGGATAATGGACTTTCTATAAATGTGAAAATAATAGATAGACATGATGATAATGCAGTTATTATTCAGGTTTCAAGAAAAGTTGCACAACTTCTTGGATTTTATAAATCTAAAATAGCTACTGTAAGAGTAGAAATACTTTCAGATGCTAGTAAACAATGGAAGAGTGTTGCGAATTCATTAAATGAACTAAATTTTGATGAAACTATATCTTCTGCACCAACAGATATTGTATCTATCGAAGAAATTGATGAAATCTTAGAAACTAATGATGAGAGCACTACAATTACAGAAGAACCAATTGAGCTTAAATCAGAAAAAATAACTGATTTTAAATTATATTTAAGAGTAAAAGGATTTGAAAATTATGAGAGCATTCGATCAGTATTAGATAATTATGATAATAATGTAAAATATACTTCTGAAAAAAATAATTCTAAATATGACGTAATTATTGGTCCTTTAGAAAATACAGAAGCAAATAATTTGGTTTCATACTTTATCTCAAAAGGTTATAAGGAGACTGAAATTCTTATTGAATAACAAATAAAGGTCATAATTAAGAAATATTAATATTTATGGTAAAAATTTTTAGCTTTTTTTTATTTTTTGTTATTTCTTTAAAACTTTACGCCATTGATACAAAGGCAGAGCAAGCAGTTGTCATTGATTTTGATACAAATGAGGTTCTTTTTGAAAAAAATTCTAATGCAAAAGTCATACCAGCTTCAATGACTAAGATAATGACCGTTTATGTTGCATTTGATAGAATAAAGAATACCAATTTTGCAATTTCTAATGAATGTAGAGTGTCCCCTAAAGCTTATAAAAAGGGAGGTTCAAGAACATTTTTAGAAATAGATGATAATGTAACAGTTGATGATTTATTAAAAGGCATAATTGTTCAATCTGGTAATGATGCTTCTATAGCTTTAGCAGAATGTTTAGGTGGTACTGAAGAAGATTTTGCTAAACTTATGAACGTTTATGCAGAACGTTTAGGAATGACAAATACAAATTTTGTTAATTCATCTGGATGGCCCGATGATAATCACTATTCCACTGTTTATGATCTTGGAATTCTTTCAAATGCAATAATTAGAGATTTTCCAAATCTTTATACATATTTCAAAATGGAAGAGTTTACTTATAATGATATTACTCAGCCAAATAGAAATAAACTTTTATATCAAGTGCAAGGAGCAGATGGATTAAAAACAGGTTTTACAAAAGAATCAGGGTGGGGAATAGCCGCTACAGCATTAAGGAATGATAGAAGGATTACAGTTGTTATCAATGGCACCAATAGCTCTAGATCAAGATTAAATGAATCTTCTAATTTAATAAATTGGGCATTTAATCAAACTTCGCAACAAATATTAGTTGAAAAAGATCAATTTATTAAAGAAGTTGATGTATGGCTGGGTAGTGAGAGCAGTATTAATTTAATTAGTGCACAAAAATTAGTATCAACATTATCATTTGATCAAATTCAATTAATGAATTCTTCCATTACATATACAAAGCCAATATCTGCCCCAATTAAAAAAGGTGATGAATTAGGAAAATTAATTATAAATATAGAAGGAAAGCCAAAAATAGAAGTACCGCTTATTGCTGAAAAAGATATATCTGAAATCAACCCTTTATTTAAAATATTTGCCGCCGCAAAATACTTAATTTTTGGAAGAAGTTTGGATGAAATCAAATAAAGGTTTATTCATCACTTTTGAAGGACCTGAAGCTAGTGGAAAGTCATCTCAAATATTACTTTTATCAAAATATTTAAAAAACAATAAAATTCCTTTTATTATCACTAGAGAACCTGGAGGTACTAATTTTGCAGAAAAGTTAAGAAAATTAATTTTGGATAATAAATCTACAATCAATACTTTAGAAGAATTGCTTCTTCTTATGGCAGCTAGATCAAATCATATAAATAAAGTAATTATTCCTAATCTTAAAAAAGGAAAAATTGTCATTTCAGATCGATATGCAGATTCCTCATTTGTTTATCAAGGATATGTAAATAAATTTGGAATTAAAAGAGCTCAAAAATTTCATAAAGAACTTCTAAACAATTTCTTTCCTGACTATACTTTTATTTTTAAAATCAGCCCAAAAGAAATAATCAAAAGATTAAAACAGAGGAAAGTTAAAAACAAGTACGATAAATCTAACATATTATTTCATCAAAAAGTAATTCAAGGATATAAAAAAATATCAAATCCAAAAAGATATATAACGGTAGATGCTTCTTTATCCAAAGATATAATTCACAAAAATATTATTAAAAAATTAAAGTTATAATTAATGTTTGAATTAATAGGTTTTGAAAAAGAATATAAAGATCTTCTTAAAAGATACAAATCAAATAATCTTCCAAATTCAATTTTAATTCATGGATTGAGCGGTATAGGTAAAAGAACTTTTCTCAACAAATTAGTTAAAAATATTTTAAATATAGAATTTAAGGATAATAATGTGGATCATCATTTAAATTTATTTAAAAATAATACACATCCAAATATAAAAATAATTGAAAAAGAGATAGATAACAAAACTGGAAAAATAAAATCTAATATAACAATTGATCAAATTAGAAAATTAAAAATATTTTTAAACTCAACATCAACAATGCAAAATTCTTCTAAAATAGTTATCGTTGATTCTGCTGATTATTTAAACATCAGTTCAGCAAATAGTATGCTTAAGATTTTAGAAGAACCAAAAGATAATACCTATATTTTTTTAATATCAAACCAGATTTCACTACTTCTGCCAACAATTAGATCAAGATGTTTGAAAATTAAATTTAATGCTCATAATTTAACTAATTTTACAAATATCATTAAAAATAATATCGATGGAATATCTAATGAAGAGATAAATTTTTACTTTGAATTAACATATGGATCATCAGGAACTGCTATTCTTTATTATAATAATGATTTCTTGGATATTTTCCAATTATCAATTAAATGTCTTTTATCAAATGATCTAGATGATGATAAAATAAATTTATCCAATATTTTATCAAAACTTACTAATGATGAATTTAATAATTATTTATCAATGCTTAAATTTATTCTAATTGTTGCTAATAAGCTTAAAGTAAAAAGAGATGATAAAAGCTTGGTCAATATGCCAAATTATCTAGAGTTAGAGTCTTTATCTGCAAATCTTACCCAAAAAAATCTTATTGATAGATTTGATTATTTAACTAATAACCAAAAAGAATTATATAGTTTAAATCTTGATAAGAAAATATTTATATTAAATTTTTTAACTCAATAAAATGAATTTTTATATAACTACACCAATTTACTACACTAATGATATTCCTCATATAGGTCATGCTTATACAAGTATAGCTTGTGATATTATTGCTCGATATAATAAACTATTAGGAAA
>CACBPV010000038.1 GCA_902541215.1 uncultured Alphaproteobacteria bacterium
AAGGAATATACAACCTTTTTATGCTGACCTTCATGGCGGAGCCATTAGTATTGCTCATAATGGTAATTTAACTAATGCACTACTTTTAAGAGAGCAAATGGTACGTGAAGGTGCAATATTTCAAACAACATCAGATACTGAAACAATTGTTCAACTTGTAGCTCGTTCAAAAAAGAAAGATATTTTAAATAAAATTATTGATGCTTTAATGCAAATTCAAGGTGGTTATGCTTTATCAATTATTGCTAATGGTACGTTGATTGGTGCAAGAGATCCATTAGGTATTCGACCACTTGTTTTAGGTAAATTTAAAAATGCATTTATCCTTGCCTCTGAAACTTGTGCGCTAGATATTATAGGTGCAAAATTTATCCGTGAAATTGAAAATGGAGAAGTTGTAGTTATAAAAGATAATAAAGTTGAAAGTAGAAGACCTTTTCCAAAAAAACAAATCAAACCATGTGTATTTGAATATATTTATTTTTCACGACCAGATAGTATTTTAAAAAATAAAACCGCCTATGAATATAGAAAAAATTTAGGTACATATTTAGCAAAAGAAACCGATATAAAACCTGATGTAGTCGTACCAGTTCCAGACTCTGGTGTTCCTGCTGCGCTTGGTTTTAGTCAAGAGTCTGGTATTCCTTTTGAATTAGGATTAATACGAAATCATTATGTGGGCAGGACATTTATTGAGCCAACTCAGCAAATTAGAAGTTTAGGAGTAAAGTTAAAACTAAATCCTAACCAAAGTTCTATTAAAAAAAAGAAAGTTGTTTTAATTGATGATTCATTGGTTCGAGGAACAACATCCACTAAGATAATAAAGATGCTTTATGATTTTGGAGCAAAAGAAGTTCATTTGCGTATTGCTTCACCTGCAATTAAATATCCAGATTTTTATGGAGTTGATACTCCAACCCAAGAAGAATTATTAGCTGCAAACAAAAATTTAGAGGAAATGTGCAAATATATTGGAGCTAAATCGTTAAAATTTTTATCATTAGATGGTCTTTATCAAGCTCTTGGTTACGATGAGAGAGATAATGATAATCCTCAATTTACTGATCATTATTTTACAGGAGAGTATCCAGTCAGACCTTTAGATTACTTGAATGACGAAAGCTTAAAAAAACTTTCATTTTTAAGTCTTGCTTCAAATAATTAATTAATGAATTATTTTTTTTCATGAACGTTCTTGTCATTGGTAATGGTGGAAGAGAGCACGCATTATGTTATGGCATAAAACAATCTCCTAATTGTTCTAATTTATATTGTATTCCTGGAAGTGATAGTATCAGTGAAATTGCTTCTTCGATTATCACAGATGTTAATGATCATGACGCTATTCTTCAATTTTGTATAGAAAGTAAAATTGATTTAGTGGTGATAGGTCCAGAATTGCCTTTAACTAAAGGATTATCAAATCTTTTAATGAATAATTCTATATTAGTTTTTGGTCCTGATCAGATGGGAGCTGAGCTAGAAAAATCAAAAAAGTTTACAAAAGATATTTGTAAAAAATTAAATATTGCAACAGCTGCTTATGATGTATTTGACAACTATGATGACGCTTTAAATCTTTGTCAAAACCATTCCTATCCTCTTGTTATTAAAGCTGATGGTTTAGCAGCAGGGAAAGGAGTTATTATTTGTCAAACAAAGGAGGATGCAAAGGATGCACTGATTAAATGTTTTAAAGATAATTCTTTTGGTGATGCTGGTTCTGTTGTTGTTATTGAAGAATTTTTAGTTGGTGAAGAGGTAAGCCTATTTTCACTTGTTGATAAAAATGGATTTGTACTACCTCTTACAACAGCGCAAGATCATAAAAAAATCTTAGAAGGAGAAAAAGGGTTAAACACTGGTGGTATGGGAGCCTACACACCCGTTCCTTCTATTTCATCAAATAAAATGAATGAATTATCCAAAACATTTGTTGAGCCTATTGTTCAGCATCTTGCTGAACAAAGCATCAACTATCAAGGAATGTTTTATGCAGGATTAATTATAACAGACAAGGGTCCAAATTTACTCGAAATTAATGTTCGTTTTGGTGATCCGGAAACACAAGCAATTATTCCACTATTAGAAACAGATTTATTAGAACTCCTTCATGCTTCGGCAATAGGAACTTTAAATGAAATGGAGCAAATTAAGTGGAAAAATGATTATGCCATGACAATAGTAATGGCTGCTAATGGCTATCCTGAGGATTATAAAAAATTTACATCCATTAATAATTTAGAAAATCTTACTTTAACAAAAGATGAGTATTTGTTTCATGCGGGAACAACACTTAAAGAAAACAAATGGTACTCTAATGGTGGACGTGTATTAAATATTTCTAGTACGGGCAAAGACTTAAAAACTATTAGAGAAACTATTCACAATATAATCAATCAAATTAATTGGGATGAAGGATATTATCGAAAAGATATTGGTTGGAGATATATTGATGAGTAATTCATTTTTAGTTGAAGGAAAAACAAAAATTATTGAGAAAACAAATGATCAAAATATTATTCGAATTGTAACAAAAGATTTTTTAACAGGCGGGGATGCAGCGAAGAAAGAGGAAATTAAAGATATTGGAATTCAAAAGACAAAACAAACAAGTAATGTTTTTAGTATGCTAACCAAGGCAGGTATTGCAACATCATTTATTGAACAAGATTCGCCAAATAGCCTTTTAAGTTACAACTGCAATATGCTTCCTTTAGAATTTGTAGTAAGACGTTATGCATGGGGTAGTTATTTAAGTAGAAACACTCAATTTGCAAAAGATAAAAGTAATCCTCATCAATTTGAAAACTTAGTTTGGGAAATATTTCATAAACAAGCGGTTGTTATGCCTCCTCATGTTGCAGAACCTGTTCAAATGGATGAGAGTGAAGCGAGAAGACAATATTTGAAAGATGGAAAATGGGAAGAGGGTGTATTTACGGATCCATTTGTAAAAGCTGGAGAAGAATGGGAATTATTTTCTGCCAAACAACCTATAACAAGCAAAAGCTTGATGAAGACTAAAAAATTATTGTCTGATCAAGAATTAGAAATAGCTATTAATGGAATTATTCTTCCAAGTTTTGAGCTCATAGAAGAAAAATGGAAAACTATTGAGACGATTGATGGTTCTATACATTTAGTCGATATTAAGTTTGAGCTTGGCTTTAAATTATCTGATAATTCGTTAGTTTTATCTGATGTCGTTGATAATGATAGTTGGCGAATATGGCCTGGAGGAGATCCCAATAAACAATTAGATAAGCAATCTTTTCGTGAAGGAGAGGATTTAGTAAATGTTGCTAATAAATACGAGTTAGTAACGCAGTTAACTGATCAATTTAATTTAAGTTAATAAATTATTTTTCAATAATTGTTAAATGACCCATTTTTCTTTTATTTTTAATTTCTGTTTTTAAATAGTCATAAAAAAATTCGTTATCTTTAAATTTTTTACTGCGATAAGGTATAATATCATCACCAATTAAGTTTATCATTTTGGCGTTATACAATTTTTTTGTCTCAATCTTCTCTAAGTCACATACTGCTCGTACATGATTTTCAAATTGACTAATATTATGAGAATTCATAGTCAGATGCCCAGAATTATGAACGCGAGGAGCAATTTCGTTAGCATATAAATTATCATCAGTATCAATAAAAAATTCTACACATAAAGTTCCAATATAATCTAGTTTTTCTACAACTTGTTTTGCCCACTCAATTGATTTTGTTTGTATGTCATCAGAGATATCACTTGGTATTGTTGAATATTTTAAAATTTGATCTTCATGTACATTCTCAATAGGATCATAGATCTCATAACTATTTTGATCATAACGAGTAATTACTACTGAAATTTCTTTTTTAAGATGAATGAGTTTTTCTAAAATATATTCTTTTGTAAAATCAATTTCTTTCGTAATATCATCTACAGTGTTTAATTTATACTGACCTTTACCATCGTATCCTAACGTTGTGGTTTTTAACAAACCAGGAAGCAAGTTTACATTTTCACTCAAATCCTTTTCATTTTTGACAGTTACATATTTTGTTGTAGTTATATTATTATCATTGAGAAATTTTTTTTCTGTTTCTCGGTGTTGAATGACTTGATTAATTTCAGGTTTAGGTAAAACTTTTTTCTTTTCATTAATTTTTTTTAATATTGCGAAGGGAATATTTTCAAATTCATATGTAACAAGATCAACTGCATTAATAAAATTATTTATCGTTGTATCATCATCATACTGACCAAAAATAAATTTAGTCGCAAAGTGTTTCCCGGGTGCATCAGGATCATCACTTAATATGACGGTTTGTATATCTATTCTTTTTGCTGCATCTGCTAAAAGACTTCCTAATTGTCCACCACCGATAATGCCAAGTGTGGGTGTACTCATGACTTATGGTTTTTGTCTAACAGCTTTTGATTGTTTACTTCGATAATTTTTTAGATTTTTCTTAATGTCTTTATTTGTAAGAGCAATAATGGAAGCTGCATATAAACCGGCATTCATTGCGCCGTCCTCACCAATTGCAACACTACCAACAGGAATACCTTTTGGCATTTGTACTATTGATAATAAACTATCTAATCCTTTTAATTTACGACTTTCAACTGGTACACCGATTACAGGTATAGTTGTCAAGGATGCAATCATACCTGGTAAATGTGCAGCACCTCCTGCACCGGCAATAATGACAGAAATATTATTGTCTTCAGCTGCTTTGGCAAATTTAAACATTCTCTCTGGTGTGCGGTGTGCAGAAACAATTTTAGTTTCAAACTTAACTTTCAGTAATTTTAAAATTTTTTCACAATTTTTCATGGTAGCGTAATCAGACTTACTACCCATCACAATTGATACTTTATGTTTTGTTGATGCTGAAACCATTCTTATTTTATTGTATCAATTCAATGATGATTCGACACATTATTACATAATGATGTCGTGGACATTACTTTCACGGGCTCCTGCTTTAGAAATAAACACAAATTTACAATTGCCTTGCATTTTCTTAATCGTTTTATGACCAGTGTACCCCATAGAAGATTTTAAACCACCAACAAGTTGATAGGCTACATCTTCTATTTTACCTTTATATGGAACCATACCTTCCACACCTTCTGCCACTAATTTTTTTGCATTCTTTGTTTCTTCTTGGGAGTATCGATCAAAAGACCCTTTTTGCATAGCTCCTACAGAACCCATACCTCTATATGATTTAAATTTTTTACCTTTAATCGTTAGTAATTTTCCTGGTGACTCTTCAGTGCCGGCAAATAAAGAACCTATCATGCAAGCACTTGCGCCACCTGCTATAGCTTTTGCAATATCACCTGACGTTTTTATTCCTCCATCTGCAATTACTGGAATTTTAAATTTTTTGGCAACTTGAAATGTATCCATTACAGCTGAGAGTTGAGGAATACCAACACCAGTCACAACCCTTGTTGTACAAATTGATCCTGGTCCAATACCTACTTTAATTGCATCTACACCAGCACTAATTAAATCTGATGCAGCTTTTTTTGTAGCGATATTTCCAACTATAAGAGGGGTTTTCTTTAAAACTTTTTTTGCTTTTTCAATAAACTGTAAAGTTGTTTTTGTATGTGCATGAGCAACATCAATAAAGACTATATCAACGCCAACTTTTAATAATTCTAATAGTCGTAAGTAAGCATTGTTTTCAACACCAATTGCAGCGCCTACTGCAATTTTTTTGTTAGAATTAATTACAGCATTTTGAAATTTTTTACCGTTAACTTTAAAACTATGAACTTTTTTGACTTCGCTTGCTTGTTTATCAATTGGCATATTACGGTGAATAACACCAAGACCACCATTTAGTGCGAGATTGATAGCCATCTTATTCTCTGTCACAGTATCCATAGCAGCAGAGAGTATAGGAATATGTAATTTAACTTTTCCAATGGTAATCGATGTATCGACGTTTTTTGGTTTGATCTCCGAATACGCTGGTGAGAGCAGAACATCATCAAAAGTAACGGAATAATTAGTATTTATCTGGTAGGCCATTTCCAACAATATTTATTTTATATCGATTTGTTAAGTAAATAGTTCATATTTTAAAATAAAAAGGGAATTTTTTTGAAACTTAGTTGAGTTAATAAAAAATTTAATATTTAATTATATTATGAAATATATTTTTATAATTATCCTGATTTTAATCTTTAATTCAGCAAATGCTTCAGATCTTAAAAATGGTAGATTTTTTGAAGACCAACCAGATACAAATGATGATTATCAAATCCATTTTATTTATATGCTTGATATAAATGGAAAAGACAATGAGTTAGACATTAATGGTGAATTGGAAAAAATAATTGAAGAAATGAATCAGAAAATGTTTGAGCTAACCGGCAATAAACAGAAATATAAATTAGATTATAGGCAAGATGGAAAATTAGATATTTCTTTTGTAAGACTTGATAAGAAAGGCACAAAAAAAGGATGGAATAATAATTATCCAGATTATTTTATTCAAAATCTTGGTTTTAATAATCCAAAAAAATTATATTACTCATTTGTTGATAGCTTTACACATAGGGATGGTGGGCAAATGGGTGTTCACTCAGGTTATACATTTATGAAGAGAGCTGGCTCCAGAGAAGATATTATAAAAATTACAATTCACGAATTACTTCACGGTAACGGTTTTTCTTGGAAATGTACGAAAGGAAATCGAAACGGCCATGTTAGTGGCCCTAGTGTTCTTAGTAATGAAAACAATCAGTATATTCTTGGTAAAATGATTTATGAACATGGTGATGAAAGTTGCCCTGATTTGAAAGACTCAGTTTATATGGTGCCAACTTCTGATGATCCATATGATCCATTGCCTATGGTCTGTCATTTAGCAGAAAGATCAGGTAGGGCTCATGGAGGATCTTATGGTTTTAAAGATGATTGGCCAGAAAGATATAATCATAAAAAGTTTAAGAAAATAAAAAAAAATTCTTATTGGTGTACCTATAAGTTATCAGAATATGCTGAAACTAATTGGTTTCGAGAATGGAAGTAAAAATTTTTAAAAAATACTTATATTTTTTCAATATTAGACTATAAATAATTATGCGTTTAGTAATTTTCTTAACAACTTTTGTTATTTCTTTTAATGTTTTTGCCGGAGACGAAGAAAAAGTTAAACAAGGACTAGTTGAAAGATTTACCTCTGGATTATCAGACGCTGTAAAAAATATATTAGATGGTGAAGGTGATACCCAGGTTCGCATTAATATGGGAGAGGATTACAAGCCTGAGTTTTCTATTGTTACTGTAAGACCAATAGCCATACACCACAGTGTTGATGCAACATTTATCCAGTTACAATTAAGTGATCACAAAATAAGAGGTGATAGCAGATTAGCCGGAAATATTGGTGTTGGATACAGAAAATTATCAGATAGTAAAAATTCCATGACAGGTGCAAATGTTTTCTTTGATTACGATGAAAAAGGAAATGCAAGGTCTAGTGTTGGAGTAGAGCTAAGATCATCTGCTTTTGAAGTATTAGGTAATTACTATTCTGGAATTAGTGGTGCAAAAACTGTTGGTAGTTTTACTGAAAGAACACTTGATGGATATGATATTAGCGTAGTAGGTCAAGTTCCTTATATTCCATGGGTTAATGTAATCGGGAATTCTTATAATTGGGAAGCTGAA
>CACBPV010000039.1 GCA_902541215.1 uncultured Alphaproteobacteria bacterium
CAAGCATCGCAGCAAAAAAGTTATCTAAACCTGTAAAACTAAGAGTCGATAGAGATGATGATATGATCATGACTGGAAAGAGGCATGATTTTTTATTTGATTATGAAGTAGGTTTTAATAATAATGGTGAAATACTTGCTCTAAAATTAATGATGGCTTCGAGATGTGGTATATCTCCAGATTTATCAGGAGCTATAAATGATAGAGCCATTTATCATATCGATAATGCATACTACATACCAAATATAGAAATTAATTCGTATAGATGTAAAACTAATACTGTTTCTAATACTGCTTTTCGCGGATTTGGCGGACCTCAAGGAATGTTTTGTATTGAAAATATAATTGAAAATATTTCTCAAAAATTAAAACTAGAAGCGAGTGAAATAAGAAAAATTAATTTTTATAAAGATAAAATTAAAAATACTACTCATTATGGGATGAGAATTACTGACAATGTGATTGAAGATATTTTTAATAAACTAATTAAGAAATCTAATTACAAAAAAAGAAAAGCAGAAATTAATAATTTTAATAAAAAAAATAAAGTTCTAAAAAAAGGTATAGCAATAACACCTGTAAAGTTTGGAATATCATTTACAACGACTCATTTAAACCAAGGTGGTGCCTTAGTTCATATCTACACTGATGGATCCATTCATTTAAATCATGGAGGAATTGAAATGGGTCAAGGATTAATGACGAAACTTGCTTTAGTGGCTTCAAATGAATTTGGCCTTAATTACGAAAATATAAAAATCTCTTCAACGGATACAGAAAAAGTGCCTAACACATCAGCAAGTGCAGCATCAGCTACAACTGATATAAATGGAGCAGCAATTGTTAATGCTATAAATAATATCAAATCAGATTTAAATGAATTTATCTATGATTATTTTAAAACAAATAGCAAAATAAAATATGAAAATAATTTTGTTTATTTTGATAAAAGAAAAATATCTTTTAAAGAATTGATAAATACCGCTTACTTAAATAGAATTCCATTGTCATCTTCAGGTTTCTATAAAACTAACAAAATTAATGTGAATACAAAAACACTTCAAGGAAGGCCTTTCTTGTATTTTACTTATGGCGCAGCGGTAACAGAAGTAATCATTGATAAATTAACTGGTGAAAATAAAATACTTCAAGTAGATATCATTCATGATGTTGGCAATTCTATAAATAAGAGAATTGATAAAGGGCAAATTGAGGGCGGCTATATTCAAGGATTAGGTTGGCTTACAACTGAAGAAGTATCTTGGCAATCAAATGGAGTTCTTACAACTCATAGTCCTTCTACTTACAAAATACCTACTGCCGGTGAAACACCATTTAAATTTAATGTTGAAATATATGATCGTGGTTTTAATAAAGAAAAGGTTATTAATCGCTCTAAAGCTGTTGGAGAGCCACCATTTATGCTAGCAATTTCAAGTTTTATCGCACTAAAGGACGCAGTATCTAATGCCAATAAAGGAAAAAATTCTGAAAATTTAATTGCACCTGCTACTGCTGAAAATATATTAAAAAGTTTGCACTAATATGTATCTTAAAAAGTTAAGTAAAAATATAAGTTTTAAAAGTAAAATAGTTAAAGCTAAAATTATTGAAGTTAAAGGATCATCGCCCAATAGTTTAGATGACATTATATTAATCTCAACTAATACTATCTTTGGAACTATAGGTGGCGGAAACTTAGAATATTTAGTTATAGATGAAGCGAAAAAATTAATAGATAAAAATATAGCTAATAAAGTAATGAATATTCCGCTTGGACCAGGAATTGGACAATGTTGTGGTGGATACGTACAAGTTAAATTAAGTTTACATAGTAATTCCAAAGATGCGCTAAAAGATGAATATATTGTTAATAATGTTAAACCTAACTTATATATCTTTGGATCAGGACATATTGGTCAAGCATTAATTTCTAAATTAAAAAATATTAATTTTAATACTTTTATAATTGATTCAAGAGAAGATTATTTAAAAATGACAAATATCAAAGATATAAATTATTTACTTTCAAAAAAACCTTGGGAGATTGTATCAAAACTAGAAGATAATTCTTATTTTATAGTCTTAACTCACAGTCATGATTATGACTTAAAAATATTAAATGAAATTTTAAAAAAAAATAATACTTTTGTTGGTTTAATTGGATCTCTTACAAAGAAAAAAAGGTTTTATAAAAGATTGATTGATAATGGTCACAATAAATCAATAGTTGAGAAAATTGAGTGTCCGATTGGAATCGATATTGGTAACTCAAAAGACCCAAATGAAATAGCTTTCTCAATAATTACAAGAATTATATCAATAAAAAATAACTTAAAACATTTATCAAATAATAAAATTAAAGAAGTTATATGACAAACATAGATTTTATGAAAAGAGCTATTGTACTTTCAATTGATAATATCAAAAATAGTGGAGGTCCTTTTGGATGTGTTATTGTGAAAGAAGATGAAATTATTGCAGAGGGAGTAAATAGAGTAACATTTAACAATGATCCTACTGCTCATGCTGAAATTGTTGCTATTAGAAATGCATGTCAAAAATTAAATACCTTTAACTTAGAAGGTTGTGAATTGTATTCCAGTTGCGAACCATGTCCTATGTGCTTGAGCGCTATATATTGGTCACATATAGACAAAGTATACTATGGTAATTCTAGAGAAGATGCTGCAAAAATTAAATTTGATGACAAGTTTATTTATGATGAACTATCACTAGAAATAAAAGAGAGAAAAATTCCTATCAGTCAATTATCACGTGACGAGGCAATAAAAGCATTTAATATTTGGGAAAAAGAAGAAAATAAAATAAGATATTAATATGGAATTGTTTCTTAAAATTGTTGCACCAGTTCAATCTTATGACTTCCAAACTTTTTTTCATAATTTACTTTTGTCACTACCTGCATCAGCATTATTAGGATTATTATTATTTTTTATCCTTGGTGCATTTTCAGGATTAAAATCAAAAGAACAAAGGCTCTATATTGTAATTGCAACTACAATAGTTATAGCTTTTACAGCAGCTTTTTATAATTTAGGAGTTCCAACAGAAACTTTATTTGCGGTATATTCTGAGTGGTTACATTTAATTGTTAGATGGGTTCATATAATTGTTGGTGTGGCATGGATTGGAACATCATTTTATTTTAATTGGCTAGATAGTAGACTGGAAAGAGATGATCCAGATTTTAAACACCTTGATGGTTATTTATGGTCTGTTCATTCAGGTGGGTTTTATAGAATTGAAAAATTAAAAGGACCTCCTAAAAAACTTCCAAAAGTTCTTCATTGGTTTAAATGGGAGGCGTATGCAACTTGGATAAGTGGTTTTGTACTACTTATTTTAGTTTATTACTTAAATGCAAGCTCTATGATGTTGGGAGCAAACGGTATTATATTAACACCCTTTCAAGCAATTTTAATTTCTATATTCTTACTTATAGGATCTTGGCTTCTATATGATTATCTTTGTAAAAATGTTTTAAAAGATAATGAGCAAACTTTGATTGCAACTGGTGTTTTATTATTTGTATTATTAAGTTATTTTTTAACCCAAATTTATGGTTCAAGAGCTGCATACATACATGTTGGAGCAATTATTGGCACCATTATGGCTGCTAATGTTTTTAGAGTAATTATTCCTGCACAAAGAAATCTTGTTTCATCAGCTGAAAACAAACAAAAGCCAAATTTAAATCTTTCATTAGAAGCAAAAAACAGATCAATTCATAATAATTATTTTACACTACCTGTTTTATTTATTATGATTAGTTCACATTTTTCTTTTACGTATGGGGCAGTAAATAATTGGTTAATTTTAGCTGTTATATCAATAGCTGGTATTTTAACTCGCCATTACTTTAATTTAAGAAATAAAAAACAATATAAATTTTGGATTTTACCATCAGCTGGTTTAATCATGTTTTTTTTAATGACTTTAAGTAGTCTTTCAATATTTGAAAAAAAAGATGCAAATGCATCTCTTTCTTTAGAATTAGTCAGTTTCAATGAAGTACAAAATATAATTAAATACAGATGTGGAACATGTCATGCCAAATACCCAACTTTTGAAGGTATTGAAGCGGCACCAAAAGGCGTTGTATATGACACAGCTCAAGATATTGTAAATAATATAAAATTAATCAAAGCTCAGGCTATTGATGCTGAAATTATGCCTCCGAATAATCTTACTGGTATTACAAAAAATGAAAGAGAAATATTAAAAGTTTGGATTGAGCAAGGAGCAAATATCAATAATTAACTGGAATGGGGTCTAATGATCTCCACAAATACCATGTGGCTTGTGAACTATATGGACTCCATTTTTTATAAAGCAACTTAAGTTTTCTTTCACTTATAGGAAATTGAACCTTGTAAAGTTTTGAAATAGCTTTTAAAAATCCTAAATCACCTGTTGGAAAAATATTTGAACTTCCATAACTAAACATTAAAAACATATGAATAGTCCAATTCCCTACTCCTTTTATTTCAATTAAATTATTATAAACTTCTTCTTCAGAAGTTTTATTTATATTTTTTATGAATTTCTTATTTTGTAAAAAAAATTTAGAAATATTTCTAATATACAAAATTTTTTGTCTTGATAGACCGCATTTTCGTAAATCTGTAGTACGTAATTTAGATACAGTTTGTGGTGTTATATTTTTTTTAAGTTTAAAAAATTTAATTTTCATCGAATTAGCTGCAGATACTGATATTTGTTGACCAATTATTGAATTAATTAATGAATGAAAATAATTAGAATTTAGATTTAAATATTCATTCCTATAAGTTTGAATTAATTTCTTCAAAACTTTATCTTTATTTGATAGATAAACCTTACCTTTATTCCAATATTTAGGTTTCATATGAATTATTATAACAAATTTAAAAAAATAATATCATACATAAATTTTATTTTTGGAATTTATTTATGGGCTTTAGTAATATATGCAATATTAAGAGCTACAGGATTAATTAAAAGATTTGCGTTACAAGAACATCTCTTAGGTGAGTATTTATCAATACCTATTAAATTTATTTTAAGTTCATTTTAATAAATAATATGATCTATTATTACTTTATTGCAATGGCTGCTGCACTTTGTTGGGCAGTAGCATCTTTAGTATCAGCAGATGTTACAAGAACTATTGGAGGTTTAGCGTTTAATCGTCTTAGATTATTTTTTGTATCAATAATGTTAATTACTTACACATTTTATATAAATACTTGGAATACAATCAGTATTGATTACTTAACTATTATTATTATTTCAGGAATTGTAGGGATATTTTTAGGTGATACTTTATTGTTTATTGCTTTGCAAAAAATTGGGCCAAGAAGAAATAATATTTTATTTTCTTTAGCTGCTCCTTTTACCGTAGTAATTAATATTTTTTTTCTAAATGAACTTGCTTCAACTATTAGTATTATTGGATGTTTTGTTGTTTTTTTTGGTGTTGTTTTTGCAATTTCCTATGGAGATAAAAAAGGATCTGATCATAGATGGGAAAAAGTAGAAGGTTCACTTTATATAGGAATTATTTTATCTATTGGAGCTGCGTTGTGCCAAGCAATTGGATTGGTTATGATGAAACCTATATTATCTGACGGAGCAGATCCAATAGCTTCAGCAGCAATTAGAACCACTATTTCATGTATTTTTTTATCATTTACATTTTTTTTAAATTATGAAGTTTTTAATACAAAAGTTAATCTTACAGCAAAAATTATTTACCAATCAATTCTTAGTGGCTTTTTAGGAATGGCCTTAGGTATGAGTTTACTTTTAATTGCATTACAAAAAGCTGATGCAGGTATTGTTGCAACTTTATCTTCAACTAGTCCAATAATGATATTATTTCTTCTTTGGATATTAACAAAAAAAATACCCTCTTATGGGGCGTGGATGGGAACAATTATTGCAATTTTTGGAACAGGATTAATTTTTATCTATTAATTTAATACCTAATTCTTCTAATCGTTCTTTATCTATACTTGCAGGAGCATCCATCATTAAGTCCATAGCTTGTTGATTCATTGGAAATGCTATTACCTCTCTAATATTTGGCTCATCAGCAAGTAACATAACAATTCTATCAATACCTGGTGCACTACCTCCGTGTGGAGGTGCTCCAAACTTGAGAGCATTAAGCATTCCTGAAAATTTCTCCTCTAATTCTTTTTTAGAATATCCTGCTATATCAAAGGCTTTATACATAATTTCTGGTTTATGATTTCTAATTGCTCCAGAAGATAGCTCTACACCATTACATACAATATCGTATTGATATGCTTTTATATCAAGAGGATCTTTTTTTTCTAAAGCTTCCATTTCACCTTGAGGCATTGAAAATGGATTATGACTAAATTGTATTTTATTAGTTTTTTCATCAATTTCATACATTGGAAAATCAACTATCCAACAAAATTCAAAAGAATTTTTATTGAGTAAATTTAAATCATTGCAAATTTTTTCTCTTACTTTACCAGAAAATAATTGAGCTTCTTTTAATTTATCACAAATGAAAAATATTGAGTCATTTTTTTCTAGTTTTAATGATAATAATTGATCTTCATTTAAATTCTTTGCAATAGGACCTTTAAAACTATTTTCTGTAAATGAAATATAGCCTAATCCAGCTGCACCTTCTTCTCTTGCCCAATTGTTTAATTTATCAAAGAAACTTCTGGGTTGATCACCAGTATTTTTAACAATTATTCCCTTAACAACTGATCCTTTTTCTATTTGATTACTAAATATTTTAAAATTTGAACCTTTAAATACATTTGTACAATCATTTATAACAAGTGGATTTCGTAAATCAGGCTTATCAGAGCCGTAAACTTCCATTGACTCAATGTAAGGTATTCTCCTAAATGGATACGGACTTACCTTAATTTCATTATTTTTCTTATTTTCATCAAATATTTCAAATAAAACTGGCTCAATAGCTTCAAATACATCCTCCTGAGAAACAAAACTCATTTCAAAATCTAGTTGATAGAACTCACCTGGGGAGCGATCTGCTCTGCTATCTTCATCTCTGAAACATGGTGCAATTTGAAAATATTTATCAAAACCAGCAATCATTAATAATTGCTTAAATTGCTGGGGTGCTTGTGGAAGAGCATAAAATTTACCTTGATGCATCCTAGATGGAACTAAATAATCTCTTGCTCCTTCAGGAGATGATGAGGTGAGGATGGGAGTTTGCAATTCTAGAAAGTTTCTATCTGTCATTTTCTTTCTAATATCTGATATTATTTTACTTCTTAATATAATGTTTTTGTGTAACTTGTTTCTTCTTAAATCTAAAAATCTATATTTTAATCTAATTTCTTCTCCATAATCAATATCAGAGTTAACTGGGAGAGGCAGAATGTCAGATTTAGACAAAACTTTATAATCTTCAATTTGAACTTCAATTTCACCTGTTTGAAGATTTTTGTTTATTGTTTCTTCAGATCTTTTAACAACTTCACCATTAATTGTCAAAACACTTTCATTACTTAATTTACTTATTTCTT
>CACBPV010000040.1 GCA_902541215.1 uncultured Alphaproteobacteria bacterium
ATAATATAAGTAAACCAAGTGATGCTAGTTGAAGAAAAGTTTTTGCTTTTGCAATTCTTGAAACCGGTATACTAATTTTTATCCCAGCTAAGTATTCCCTTAAACCTGATACTGTTATTTCTCTTAATAATATTATTAAGGCTGGAATAGTATCCCAGTCTTTAATCACACCTTTAGAAGTTAAAATAAGAATAACTGCTGCTACTAATAATTTATCTGCAATTGGATCTAAAAATGTTCCAAAATTTGTTACTTCATTTCTTAGCCTCGCTAAATAACCATCAAAGTAATCTGTTATTCCAGCTAAACAAAATAATATAAAGGCGATCCAGCCAAAGTATGGATTAGTAAGATATATACAAACAACTATAATTGGGATTATAGCAATTCTAATTATTGTTAGAATATTTGATATGTTCATTTCTAATCTTTGTAGATGAAGAATTTTTTAAACGCTATGAAAATATTCATAAATTTTTGTTAGAATTGACTCAGGTATAGATTTAACCTCTTTTAATTCATCTAAACTAGCTAATTTTAATTTTTCCACTGTACCAAAGTGTTTTTTTAAAATTTTCTTTCTTTCAGGACCTACCCCTTCAATTTCATCAAACACAGATCTGACGCTCATCTTCGTTCTTTTTGATCGATGTGTTGTTATTGCAAATCTGTGCACTTCATCTCTAATATTTTGTAAAAAGTGCAGAAGTGGATTATTTTCATTTAATCTATGTGTAAATTTTTCATGTATCAGAATTTCTCTACCTGCATCTCTTTCTTGGCCTTTTGCCATAGAGATAATCGGTATATCTATTTTTAAATTATCTAATACTTTTTTTGCAGAATTATATTGTCCTTTGCCTCCATCTATAAGCAATAAACTTGGCAAATCTATTTCGTCTTGAAATTTTGAATTACTAAATCTCCTAGTTAACATTTCTTTCATCATGTAATAATCGTCAACTTGATTTTTGTTTTTTTCAAGATCAAATCGAATATTAAATTTTCTATAATTTGATTTTATAAATCCATTTTGATTATAGGCAACCATTACACCTATAGGATATTTTCCAAATGTATGGCTATTATCATAAGCTTCTATTTTTATAATTTCATCTTTGAGTTTGAATATTTTTTTAATTTCTGAATTAAAATTATCAAAAGATTTAAGTTTATTTAATTTGATATCTAAATTTATTTTAGAATTTTTTTCTGCAAATTTAAGTAAATTTTTTTTAGGTCCTTTTAATGGTTTAACGAATTTTGTTTTATCAAAATTTTTTCCTAAAATTTGTGAATTATTATTTTTATCAATAACTATATTAGTAATAATTGTTTCAGGGATATATTTTTCTGCATAAAATATATTTAAGAAACCTAACATTATTTCTTCGTGATCCAATAAGTTGTCATGATCTGGATAGAAAGCTTTACCCCCATAAGAAGTATTATTTCTAAAAAAACTTCCATAAATACACGTTTTGCCTTCATTTGATGTTATTGCAAAAATATCAGCATTTTTTATATCCTTAATCTTAATTGAATTATTTTGTTCAATATGTTTTAAAGCCCTAAGTCTATCTCTTAAAGATGCTGCTAATTCAAAATTATTTTTTTTTGATGCTTTATACATTTGATCTGTAAAACTCTTTTGTATTTTTTGAGAATTACCACTACTTAAAAAATCATCTGCTGCCTCTATTAATTTAGAATAGGCTTCCTTCGTTATTTTTCCTCCACAAGGACCAGAACATCTTTTAAGATAATAATTGAAGCATAATTTATTTCCTGCATTTACCTCTTTATCTGTACATGACCTTAAAAGAAATATTCGTTGTATTGTATTAATAGTTCTATTCACTGCATCTGGACTTGCAAATGGTCCATAATATCTACCCTTTTTCTTTTGTGGTCCACGATGTTTTTCAATTCTAGGAAAATCATGCTCTGCAGAAATAAATATGTAAGGGAATGACTTATCATCTCTTAAAAGAACATTAAATCGAGGTTTATGTTTTTTAATTAAATTACATTCAAGTATGATTGCTTCTAACTCTGTATTTGTTACATAAAAGTTCATTGATTTAGTTAGACTAACCATTCTTTGAATTCTTCTAGTTAGGTTATTTATAGATAGATAATTCTTTACTCTATTGGATAATACTTTTGCTTTTCCAATATATAAAATATTACCTTTATCATCTTGCATTTGGTATACACCAGGTTGGTTAGGCAAAGTTTTAGATGTAGCCTTAATAATCTCTTGTCCAAGAAGCGTCATTTTATCAATCGTAAATAATTATTTTTTCATTAAATAGGAATCTTATAAAATTAATAAATAACTAACAAGATTATTGTAGTTCATTTAAAAATTAATTTAATGTAGGTAAGAATAATATATTAAGGGATTTTATGGCAAAAATGACAACAGAAGAAGCTTTTGTAAAAGTTTTACAAAAACACGGTATTCAACACGCTTTTGGAATAATTGGATCAGCGTTTATGCCAATATCAGATCTATTTCCTAAAGCTGGTATAACATTTTGGGATGTTGCTCATGAGTCTAACGGTGGAATTATGGCTGATGGCTATACAAGATCTACTGGTAAAATTGCAATGTGTATTGCGCAAAATGGACCTGGTATAACTGGCTTGGTTACACCTATAAAAACTGCTTTTTGGAATCATACTCCAATGCTCTTAGTTACCCCTCAAGCAGCCAATAAAACTATTGGTCAAGGAGGTTTTCAAGAAGTCGAGCAAATGAACTTATTTAAAGATATGGTCTGTTATCAAGAAGAAGTAAGAGATCCCTCCAGAGTTGCAGAAGTTTTAAATCGAGTTATTTCAAAAGCTATTAAAGGATCTGCACCTGCTCAATTAAATATACCAAGAGATTTTTGGACTCAAGTTGTTGATATTGATCTGCCACCTATAATTAAATTTGAAAGACCTTCAGGTGGAACAGAGGCAATTAAAGAAGCTGCTGATCTTTTATCTAATGCAAAATTTCCAGTCATTTTATCTGGTGCTGGAGTTATTTTAGCTGATGCTATTAATGATTGCAAAAAACTTGCAGAAAAATTAAGTGCTCCAGTTGCCTGCGGATACCAACACAATGATAGTTTTCCCGGCAAACATCCTCTTGCAGTTGGTCCCTTAGGATACAACGGATCTAAAGCAGCAATGGAAATAATATCTAAAGCAGACGTAGTTTTAGCACTTGGCACAAGATTGAATCCCTTCTCAACTTTACCAGGTTATGGAATAGATTATTGGCCAAAAAATGCAGATGTCATTCAAGTTGATATCAATTCTGATCGCATTGGTTTAACAAAAAAAATAAGTGTTGGTATTTGTGGAGATGCAAAACTAGTTGCAGAACAAATTTTAGAAAACCTTACAACAAATGCAGGTGATAAAGATAGAAAAGAACGAGAGGAGTTAATTCATAAGACAAAGTCAGCTTGGCTTCAAACATTAACTGGCCTTGATCATGAAGAAGATGATCCTGGCACATCTTGGAATAAAGATTCACGAGATAGAGAACCAGAAAAAATGTCACCAAGAATGGCATGGCGAGCTATTCAAGCAGGTCTTCCTGAAGATGCAATTATATCAAGTGATATAGGAAATAATTGTGCAATTGGTAATGCTTATCCAACATTTGAGAATGGTAGAAAGTATTTGGCACCTGGTTTATTTGGGCCATGTGGGTATGGTTTTCCATCTGTAATTGGAGCAAAGATTGGTTGTCCTAATACACCAGTTGTTGGCTTTGCAGGTGACGGCGCATTTGGAATTAGTATGAGTGAGATGACTTCTTGTAATAGAGAAGGTTGGCCAAATATTACAATGATAATTTTTAGAAATTATCAATGGGGAGCGGAGAAAAGAAATACTACACTTTGGTATAATAATAATTTTGTTGGAACAGAACTTGATCCTAAATTAAGTTATGCAAAGATTGCAGAAGCATGTGGATTTAAAGGCGTTAAAGTTTACACTCAAGAGGAACTAACAGAAGCTTTACAACAATCTTGCAAAGAACAAATGGAAGGCGTAACTACTTTTATAGAAGTAATGTTAAATCAAGAATTAGGAGAACCTTTTAGAAGAGATGCTATGAAAGCACCAGTTGAAGTTGCTGGAATTGATCCTAAAGATACAGTAGTTCAATAATTATTTCTGATCGTTAATAATTAAGTCTGATGCTTTTTCAGCAATCATCATAGTAGGAGCATTCGTATTACCTGATGTTATAGTTGGCATCACAGATGCATCAACAACTCTTAAGTTATTTATTCCTTTTACTTTAAGATTATCACTTACAACTGAGTTTTCATCATTACCCATTTTACAGGTACTTACTGGATGAAAAATAGTATTCGCAAATTTACCAGCTTCTTTTGCTAAAGATTGATTATCTTTAAATTGAATCCCCGGTCTATATTCTTCTGGTTCATAATTTTTATAGGCTTTTGATTCTAAAACTATTTTTCTTACAATTTTAATTGATTTGCCTGCAATTTCCCTATCTTCATCAGTAGATAAATAATTCATTTTTATTTGAGGATAAATTCTTGTATCTGAAGATTTAATTTCTACAGAGCCTCTACTTGTAGGTTGTATATTTGTTATTGTAGGAGTGAATGCTGGAAATTTATGTAGGTCTGCTTTTCCTAATAAATCAGTGCTTGCTGGTGAAATATGAAATTGTAGATTAGGGTTTTCTAAATACGAATCACTTTTAATAAAGCCGCATAAGTAACTTGCTCCAACTGTTAAAGGTCCTTTTTTATAAATTAAATAATTTAATCCTGTTAATAATTTTTTAGTAAAACTGTGATATATATCGTTTAATGTTTCTAAGTTTTTAATTTTGTAAACTGGTCTTAACATTAAATGATCGGTTAAATTTTTTCCAACACCTTTAATTTCTTTTACAATATTAATATTATTTTCATTTAATAATTTACCTGGACCAATACCTGAAGCTTGTAATATGTGAGGAGATCCAATTGTTCCTGCAGACAATAAAACTTCTTTATTTACAGAATATGAAAATTCTTCATTGTTTTTCCATAAATTTACAGTTTTTACTTTTAAATTTTCAATTGTTAATTTTTTAACATGTCCCTTGGTTATAATTTTTAAATTTTTTCTATTTTTTATAGGATTTAAGAAAGCAACTGCAGCACTACATCTATACCCTTTATCAATTGTCATTGGAAAATAACCCATTCCTTCATTATCACCATCGTTAAAGTCTTCATTTTTTTTGTATCCAAATTCTTGAGAGGCCTCTAAAAATAAATCCAATAATTTAAAATTTGATCTAATTTTCTCTACTTTGATGGGTCCACTCGTACCATGAAATTCACTTTTAGAAATTCTGTAATCTTCAGATTTTTTAAAGTACGGTAATACGTCTTCCCAAGACCATCCAATATTACCTAATTGTCTCCAGTAATTGTAGTCATTTGCATGACCTCTTATATATAACATCCCATTAATTGATGAACTTCCACCTAATGTTTTTCCTCTTGGAATAAGCATTTTTCTATTATTACAAAATTTTTCCTCTTCAGTTGTGAAGCACCAATCAGTTTTAGGATTATGCATTGTTTTAAAATAACCACCCGGAATATGTATCCAAGGATTAGCGTCTTTTCCTCCAGCCTCAATCAACAGTACTTTAATGTTTTCATTCTCTGAAAGTCTATTTGCTAATATGCAACCAGCTGTACCTGCACCAATAATAATATAGTCAAAACTTTCGTTCATAATTTAGAAAAATTTTTTTTATTATATACTATTTAATTTAAACATATAACTAACTTAAATAATTAAAAGTTTTCAATGGATATTTTATTTTCGATAATTGGATTAGGTCTTCTAGTTTTAGGTGCTGAAATAATTATAAGAGGTTCAGTTAGTTTTGGAAGAAAGATTAATATCTCATTGTTTGCAATTGGTGTTGTAATTGTGGCTGGGGGAACATCATTACCTGAATTGGCAAGCAGCATTAATGCAGTTCTTAATGATTTTTCGGATCTTGCTTTAGGCGCAGTAGTCGGAAGTAATATTGCAAACTTGATACTTGTAATGGCCACCACAACATTAATTTTTCCAATTGTAAATATAAATAAAAATCAAATTAACCAAGCTTGGATAAATATTATTTTAGGGATTGTATTAATTATTATGACTTTATTTTATTTTAATTTTATTTTTGGATTAGTTGCAACTACATCATTGATTTATCTAATGTATGTTCAAATAAAAAAAGGAGAAATTGATAATTTAGAAATAGATAAAAATGATTATTCAATAACAATCTCATTAATATTAATTATAATAGGTATAGCATGTTTAGTATTTGGTGCAGATTTACTTGTTGATTCAGCAATTAATATTGCAAGAACTTATAATGTTCCAGCTTCAGTAATTG
>CACBPV010000041.1 GCA_902541215.1 uncultured Alphaproteobacteria bacterium
TTAATAGTAAAATTCATGGAATACAAAATTATAATACATTGAGGTTTGGAGGTAGTGTAATCATTTTATTTATAATTATAAATATTTTTTTTTATAATCAGGATTATTTTTTTTTAGAACAAGATAAAATAATTTTTTATTTAGTTACTTTATTTTCGATCGTGTTCTTGGGCTTTATTGATGATATACTAGGTGGTGTACACTATCTTTTAAAATTTAATATTTTATTTTTCTCTATACTTTTTTTACTACTTATAAATAATGATTTCTTATTTAATCAGACATATTTTATAATTGTAAACAACATATTATCCTACAAATCATTTTCTATAATTTTAACAGTAATAATTATCTCTGGTTTTGTAAATGCTGCAAATATTTCAGATGGTGCAAACGGTATTTTATCAGGCATATCCTCTATAGTTTTTCTTGTTCTTTATAAAGAAACAAATGATCCTACATTTTTGGTTATTCTTAAATACTTAATTATTTTTTTTATTTACAATATTTTAATCTCAAGAATCATTTTAGGCGATACTGGTAGCTACTTTTTAGGCTTTCTAATTTCTACAATCTGTATCTTTTACTATAATAATTTAACTTTGTCTGCAGCTCTCCTAGGCTCTATTTTGATATACCCTTGTTTAGAAATTGTTTTTTCAATTGTAAGAAGGTTAATACAAGGTAATAACCCTTTAAAACCTGATAACAAACACTTGCATAACTTAATTTTTTATTATCTTAAGATAAAATTAGCAAATAATTATATAAATAGTTTTACAGGCCTATTAATTGTTTTAATATTTTCTCTACCTGCTTATTTACTCTATGAATTACTTAATACTTCTTTTAGTATTTATTTTTGGTTAATATTTTTACTTCAAATTTTAGCATATTTTATATTGTATGTATTTTTTTCATTAATGATAAAAAATTTAAAAAGTAATGAATGATACATTCTTTAAATAAATATCTTATAATTTTATTTCCAATTTTTCTTGTAATTGGTCCAGCACTCTCAGATATAGCTGTTTCAGTTCTTTCAATATCTTATATTTATATATGTTTTAGAGAGAAGTATTATGATGATTTTCAAATATGGATCGTAAAACTACTTATAATATTTTGGCTATATTGTATAAGTAGATCAATCTTAAGTGAAGATCTATTACTTTCACTTGAGTCATCATTATTTTATGGAAGATTTATTTTTTTTTGCACTCGCTATAAAATATTATTTAATAAAATATACTGATTTAAGTAAATACTTTGGGATAATAGTATGGGGAACTGTATTATTTGTAACTTTTGATGCGTTATATCAGTTTCTCTTTGGTTATAATATTTTAAATTATAAATCTGATGAATATAGAATTAGCGGCATATTTGGAGATGAATATGTTTTAGGAGCATTTTTATCTAGACTCCTTCCATTTTGTTTTTATTTTATAGCAATTCAAAAAAATATAAGAGGTTCAATCTTTCTTTTTGCAATGTTATTTATCATTCTAGTTGATATATTAATTTATTTAGCTGGTGAAAGGACAGCTTTTATTTATTTAATATTAAGTACTGTTATTATAGTTGTATTAACTAAAAGATATAGATTAATAAGGTCTGTAGCTTTTATCATTTCATTATCATTAATATTTTTTACTACTTTTAGTTTGCCTAACGTAAAAAAAAGAATGGTAGATTATACCTTAGAGCAAATAGGAGTGTCTGAAAAATCTGAAAAAATTTATTTCTTTTCTATTAAACATCAACAACACTTTGAGAGTGCTTTTTTAATGTTTAAAGAAAATATAATTTTTGGTCAAGGACCAAAGTTATTTAGAAAATTATGTGAATATCCAGAGTATGACACAGGAGGTTGTTCAACTCATCCTCATAATATTTATATCCAACTTTTGGCAGAAACAGGAATTATAGGATTTATATTTGTATTTACAATATTCATTTTGATCCTTTGTATACTCTTCATCAACTTTTTTTATTTAATTTTTAAATTTAATAATCAAAAAAAATATTTAATTTTAAATGACTCTACAGTTTGTTTATTAGCTTGTTTTTTTGTAAGCTTATGGCCTTTTGTTCCAACAGGAAGTTTTTTTTACAAATTGGACAAATGCGATTATGTATTTACCATTGGGATTTTATCTTTTTGAAAGAAGAAATTTATTAAATAAAGATAATAAATACTAAATATAATTAAATAAATATGTTAAACTAAACAAAAGGCGGAGTAGCTCAGTTGGTCAGAGCGCACGGCTCATATTCGTGATGTCGGGGGTTCAAATCCCTCCTCCGCTACCAATAAATTATAATATTATAAAAAATATTTAACAAAAAATTAGATTTTTTTTAATTTGTTTAGTATTCGATTTTATATAGGACTATTTAATATAAAAATTATTGAGTGTAAAAATACTATCAAAAATTTAAAAAACATGTAAATAATCTTTTCATTCCGCGGGGTGGAGCAGCCCGGTAGCTCGTCAGGCTCATAACCTGAAGGTCGTAGGTTCAAATCCTACCCCCGCAACCAATTTTTTAGGTGTGATTCTAATTTTTAACTAAAATTTTTTAAATTTTGAAAAATATCCCCAGGATTTAGCCACTTTTTTTTATTTTTTATGATTTGACAAGGAATTTTTATACTATTATAGGCACATACTCTTTTCTATGAAAAGAAACAATCCTCTACTTTTTTTAAGATAAATAGTAGATTTTTGTATGCTCTTTTACTTGTTAATAAGATTAATAAAGAGATACGTAGACAACAATTCGTAATAACAATTTTACGAACGTTAATGGAATACGTATCAACAAATACTTTTGTTTTTACAAGAAGTATTCCGCTTTAACGGACGTTCCGTAATTTTTGACTTCGGTCAAATTTACTTAACTTAAGAGTTTGATTATGGCTCAGAACGAACGCTGGCGGCATGCCTCATACATGCAAGTCGAACGAAATCTTCGGATTTAGTGGCGCACGGGTGAGTAACATGTGGGAATCTACCTAAAGGTTCGGAATAACTGCGGGAAACTGTAGCTAATACCGGATGTGTCTGCAAAGAGAAAGATTTATCGCCTTTAGATGAGCCCGCACTAGATTAGCTAGTTGGTGAGGTAAATGCTCCACCAAGGCTACGATCTATAGCTGATTTGAGAGGATGATCAGCCACACTGGGACTGAGACACGGCCCAGACTCCTACGGGAGGCAGCAGTAGGGAATATTGGACAATGGGGGAAACCCTGATCCAGCAATGCCGCGTGAGTGAAGAAGGCCCTCGGGTTGTAAAACTCTTTCATCAATGATGATAATGACATTAGTTGAAGAAGAAGCTCCGGCTAACTTCGTGCCAGCAGCCGCGGTAATACGAAGGGGGCTAGCGTTGTTCGGAATCACTGGGCGTAAAGCGTATGTAGGCGGATCAAAAAGTTAGATGTGAAATCCCTGGGCTCAACCCAGGAACTGCATTTAAAACTAGTGATCTAGAAATTGGTAAAGGTTAGTAGAATTTCCAGTGTAGAGGTGAAATTCGTAGATATTGGAAAGAATACCAGAAGCGAAGGCGACTAACTAGGCCATTTTTGACGCTGAGATACGAAAGCGTGGGTAGCAAACAGGATTAGATACCCTGGTAGTCCACGCAGTAAACGATGAGTGCTAGTCGCTGGGACAATAGTTTCAGTGTCGAAGCTAACGCATTAAGCACTCCGCCTGGGAAGTACGGTCGCAAGATTAAAACTCAAATAAATTGACGGGGGCCCGCACAAGCGGTGGAGCATGTGGTTTAATTCGAAGCAACGCGAAGAACCTTACCAGACCTTGACATGGTGTGTTTGAATTACAGAATCGTAATTCTTCAGTTCGGCTGGCACACACACAGGTGCTGCATGGCTGTCGTCAGCTCGTGTCGTGAGATGTTGGGTTAAGTCCCGCAACGAGCGCAACCCTCATTTTTAGTTGCCATCAGGTTATGCTGGGCACTCTAGAAAAACTGCCGGTGATAAGCTGGAGGAAGGCGGGGATGACGTCAAGTCCTCATGGCCCTTACGGTCTGGGCTACACACGTGCTACAATGGTGGTGACAGAGGGCAGCGATACTGCAAAGTAAAGCTAATCCCTAAAAACCATCTCAGTTCGGATTGGACTCTGCAACTCGAGTCCATGAAGTTGGAATCGCTAGTAATCGTAGATCAGCGTGCTACGGTGAATACGTTCTCGGGCCTTGTACACACCGCCCGTCACGCCATGGGAGTTGGTTTTACCTTAAGCCGGTGCGCTAACCGCAAGGAAGCAGCCGTCCACGGTAGGGTCAGCGACTGGGGCGAAGTCGTAACAAGGTAACCGTAGGGGAACCTGCGGTTGGATCACCTCCTTTCTAAGGATATTGTTAACTAGTTCGCTAGTTAACCGGATTGTTGTCTATGTATCTCTTTAAATATTAGCTAGTACTGGGTGCTTATTTAATTATATTGGCCTGGTAGCTCAGTTGGTTAGAGCGCGCGCTTGATAAGCGTGAGGTCGGAAGTTCAAGTCTTCCTCGGCCCACCAATAACAGGGGGATTAGCTCAGCTGGGAGAGCGCCTGATTTGCATTCAGGAGGTCAGCGGTTCGATCCCGCTATCCTCCACCACTATCTAATTAAATCTTATTTTTACTTTGAAACTGTAAATATGAAGTAATAACTGATCAAAATAAAATTTTGATTAAAATACGTACAAAATTTTTCTCTGTACGTAATTGCAATCAAGCGCAAAAGGGCATTTAGTGGATGCCTTGGCATCAAGAGACGATGAAGGACGTGGCAGGCTGCGAAAAGTTAAGGGGAGTTGTCAACACACTTTGATCCTTAAATATCCGAATGGGGAAACCCAACTCTTTAGAGTTACTTATTAGTGAATACATAGTTAATAAGAGTTAACCTAGTGAATTGAAATATCTTAGTAGCTGGAGGAAAAGAAATTTATTCTGTTAGTAGTGACGAGCGAAAGCGGACCAGGCCAATAATAAAATTATAATAACTAGAATTTTCTGGAAAGTTAAACCATAGTGGGTGAAAGTCCCGTATAGGTAAAAAGTAGTTTTATTTTCGAGTAGGGCGGAACACGTGAAATTTTGTCTGAATATGGGGAGACCACTTCCCAAGCCTAAATACTCCTTGGTGACCGATAGTGAACAAGTACCGTGAGGGAAAGGTGAAAAGCACCCCGATAGGGGGAATGAAATAGTATCTGAAACCGAATGCCTACAAGCAGTCAGAGCTTCCTTGAGAAGTGATGGCATACCTTTTGTATAATGGGTCAGCGACTTAGTCTGTGCAGCGAGCTTAAGCCATTAGGTGTAGGCGAAGGGAAACCATGTCTTAATAGGGCGTTAGTTGTACGGATTAGACTCGAAGCGGGATGAGCTTAATATGAGCAGGTTGAAGATGCAGTAACATGCATCGGAGGACCGAACCAGGAAACGTTGAAATGTTTTTGGATGACTTGTGTTAAGGGGTGAAAGGCCAACCAAATTCCGCTATAGCTAGTTCTCCGCGAAAACTATTTAGGTAGTGCGTTGTGTGAATGATATCGGGGGTAAAGCACTGGATGGGCTAGGGGGAAGCGATTCCTACCAAACCTAACCAAACTCTGAATACCGATACTCTATGCACAGCAGACAGACTATAGGTGCTAAGGTCTATAGTCGAGAGGGAAACAGCCCAGATCACCAGTTAAGGCCCCCAAATAATGGCTAAGTGGGAAAGTATGTAGAAAGACCAAGACAGGCAGGAGGTTGGCTTAGAAGCAGCCATCCTTTAAAGATAGCGTAACAGCTCACTGTTCTAATTAAGTTTTTCCGCGACGAAGATGTAACGGGGCTAAAGCCATTTGCCGAAACTGTGACTTTATAATTATTGCGATAATTATAAGGGGTAGCGGAGCGTTCTGTAAGCCGTTGAAGGTGTTTTGAAAAAAATGCTGGAGGTATCAGAAGTGCGAATGCTGACATGAGTAGCGATAAAGAGTGTGAGAGACACTCTCGCCGAAATCCTAAGGTTTCCTGCGTAAAGTTAATCTGCGCAGGGTTAGTCGACCCCTAAGGCGAGGCAGAAATGCGTAGTCGATGGGAAACAGGTTAATATTCCTGTACCTTCTGAGAGTTGACGGA
>CACBPV010000042.1 GCA_902541215.1 uncultured Alphaproteobacteria bacterium
TCAAAATAATTTAAACTTATTGAAGCAAGATAACGATAATTGGGAATTAGAGTCAGCAAAAATATTTGCTAAAAAAAAGAAATTGTTGGAAAAAAATGAAAGTTATGAAAAAAAATTAGCAAAAATGGCAAGAGCTGGTTTTAGCTATGACATATGTAAGAAAATATTAGGTTAGCTTTCTTTTATATGAATCTTACCTTCTAATAATCTTGCAATTTGTTTGGTTGTTTCAAATCTTTCAAATGAAATTCTGATGATTGCAGTTAAAGGTGCTGCGAGAAGAACTCCAATAAAGCCCCAAATCATACCCCAGAATATTAACGATAAAATAATTGTAATTGGATGTAATCCAAAACTCTCACCAAATATTTTAGGTTCTACAAAATTTCCTACTATTTGATGAATAATCGTAGGTAAAATTATAATTAATACAACTAGAGTCGGATCGTTGTATTGAAGGAAAGCAATTGGTAATGGAAGCAAAACAGCAATAACAGAACCAATAACTGGAATGAAATTTAAAATAAATGTTAAGCTTCCAAAAATGAAGGCTAATTCTAGACCTAAAAACCAATAAATTAATCCTGCTGCAATGCCTGTAAAAGCTGATGTTAAAAATTTTGTAAATATATATTTTTTTACTAATCTAATAATATCATTCCATTCATCTGAAGTATTTTTAGGAGGAGTTCCTAATAATAAAAATAATGTTATAATTACAACTAAAAGAAACTTTGAAATAAAATTTGCACTATTACTTAATATAATTGCAGCCCAATTAGTAATGGGTAAGTCTGCAATTGTATTTCTAATTGTTTCTCTATCAATATCAATTTCAAATTGTTGAAGTTGTATTATGACTGCCTCAATTAAAATGATTACTTTTTGATTATAGTCATCTGCAGACTCCAAGAATGTTGTTACAGAAGAAACAATAAAAGGAACTATAATTGAGAATAAAAGAACAATTAAACAAATACTAATAAAAACTGCTATAAATCTATGTACTCGAAGATTTATAGTCTGAAAATCAATTATTGGATCAATTAATATCCTTAAAAGAAGCGCTAAAACAAATGGAACCATTATAGGTTGAGAGAAATTTAAAATGAATGCAACGGCGATACTGGCCAATATAAAAAGAGAGCCAGAAATTACGCGATTATTTTCATTCATTATTTCTTAGTAGCTTGAGGGTTAAAAATTTCTGTTTTTTCATCTGATAATTTTTCAACATAAAGTGATTGACTCGGAAAAGCAAAACCAGCTTCATTATTTTCAACTATTTCTATTATTTTGACAGCAAGGTTTTCTTTTATTTTTAAAAATTCTGCCCATTCATTCGTAACAGTAAATGTTTGTACTAGCATATCGATAGAACTATCAGAAAAACTATCTATTCTGACGTAGAAACTTGCATTTTGGTTTTTTGCAAAGTTATCATCTTTTTCAATTAAATTATTTATCTCGTCTCTGATATTTTTTAATTGATCAATACTAGTTCTATATTCTAATCCAATTAGCCATCTTATACGTCTATGATGTCTTCTTGTGTAATTAGTTACAGACTGCTCTGCAAATTTATAATTTGGAACCATTACTGGAGTTGAATCAAATCTTCTAACAAGGGTAGATCTAAATCCAATTTGTTCAACAACTCCCTCTACTTCACCTGAAACTAATATAACATCACCAACAGTAAACCTCTTTTCCATTAGTATCATGATACCACTAATTAAATTTTTAAATAAATCTTGAGCACCCAGTGCAACGGCTACACCAAATAAACCTAATCCTGCAATTACTGGTCCCACTCTTATTCCCCACAATTCTAAAATTGCTACTGCTCCAAGAACAATAACAAGAATTTTTAAACCTTTAAGCGTCCAATCAACTAAAGGTTTTGAAATTTTTGACTCAAAGTTTTTTATTACAAATGAAAACGGTATAATCAATTGATGCAGTAGCCAGAATATAAAAATTGTAATTAATGATCTGTTTAGTAAATCTAAAAAATCTTGGTTGTTATCAGAAACATCTAAATATGAAGAAGCTATAAAAAAACCTAAAACGACAGGGAGAAATTTTAATGGGCCATCAAGTACTTCAATAACAGCGTCATCAATTTGATTGGAAGTTTTTGAAACAATTCTTGATAATCGATTAAGAATAAATCTAGCTATAAGCCTTCTGAGTAAATAAAAAAGAAGGAAAATTACAAGGCTTACTATGATATCTGTAGCATTTATGCCAAAAACACCATTATTCCAAACATCAAAAAAAAGGTCGGTAAAGCTATTGAATGTTTCCATAAGCGATATATTTACTACTCACTAACATGAAATTTAAATTTTTACTTGTTTTTTTGATTATGCTTAACTTAAAGAATACATTATTAGCTAATGAGACAGTGAATTTATACGATTTTTCATTTGAGGATATAGACGGTAATCAAGTAAATTTAGAGAAGTTCGATGGTAAGCCAGTTTTAATAGTGAACACAGCTTCTAGGTGTGGTTTCACTCCTCAGTATGCTGACCTCCAAAATTTATTTTTGAACTATAAAAATAGCGATTTAACAATAATAGCTACAACAAGTAATTCCTTCAATCAAGAGTACTTAGACACCGAGGATATTAAACAAATTTGTTTAGTTAATTATGGGATAGGTTTTGTTACCTCTTCACCAATGGATGTAAAAGGAAGCAATGCTCATCCAATTTATGCATGGATTGAGGAGGAGTATAACGAAAAACCAAAGTGGAATTTTTACAAATATTTATTTGATAGAAATGGACAGCTCATTAAATCTTGGTCTTCTATGACAAAGCCAGACAGTTCTAAAATTACTAATCAGATTGATCGTTTAATCTAAAAAAAAAGGGCAAATAAATTTGCCCCTTTCTTTAAAATTAATTTTATAATTACATCATGCCGCCCATGCCGCCCATGCCACCCATGCCGCCCATGCCGCCGCCCATATCAGGCATAGCAGGTGCTGCAGATTTATCTTCAGGTGCATCAGCTACCATAGCTTCAGTAGTAATTAATAAACCAGCTACTGATGCTGCATCTTGTAATGCAGTTCTAACAACTTTAGTTGGATCAATTATACCAGCATTTACCATGTTAGTGTATTTGTCCATTTGAGCATCATAACCGATATTATGATCTTTACTTTCACGAATTTTGCCCGCTACTACTGCTCCATCGACACCGGCATTTTCAGCAATTTGTCTCATTGGATTAAAAAGCGCTCTTCTTACTATATCAACGCCAATCTTTTGATCATCATTAGCAGTTTTAACTGATTTCAATGAATTTGTAGCATACGCAAGAGCTGAACCACCTCCAGGGACTATACCTTCTTCAACGGCTGCTCTTGTTGCATGCATTGCATCTTCAACTCTATCTTTTTTCTCTTTAACTTCAACTTCTGTAGCGCCACCAACTCTGATAACTGCTACACCACCCGCTAATTTTGCAAGCCTTTCTTGAAGTTTTTCTCTATCATAATCAGAAGTTGTTTCTTCAATTTGTGCTCTGATTTGATTACATCTACCTTCAATGTCTTTCTTTTTACCAGCACCTTGAACGATAGTTGTGTTTTCTTTGTCAACAACTACTCGTTTAGCAGTACCTAACATTTCAAGATTAACATTTTCTAACTTTATGCCAAGATCTTCACTTATTACTTGGCCACCAGTTAAAATTGCAATGTCCTCTAGCATAGCTTTTCTTCTATCTCCAAAACCTGGAGCTTTAACTGCAGCTATTTTTAGGCCACCTCTTAATTTGTTTACAACTAAAGTCGCTAAAGCTTCACCTTCAATATCTTCAGCTATAATTAATAATGGCTTAGTAGATTGAACAATTGATTCAAGTAAAGGTAACATTGGTTGTAAGCTTGATAATTTTTTTTCATGAAGTAACACATAGCAATCACCAAGTTCGGTGATCATTTTTTCTGCATTAGTTACAAAATATGGTGAAAGATAACCTCTATCAAACATCATACCTTCAACAACATCAAGTTCAGTATCTAAACTCTTTGCTTCCTCTACGGTAATAACACCTTCTTTACCAACTTTTTGCATTGCACTTGAAATCATTTTACCTACTTCAGCATCACCATTTGAAGCGATAGTGCCTACTTGTGCAACTTCCTTATCAGTTTTAATTACTTTAGATTTTTTTCTAATTTCATTAACTACAGCTTCTACAGCAAGATCAACTCCTCTTTTTAAATCCATAGGATTCATTCCAGCTGCAACAGCTTTCATTCCTTCAGTTGCAATTGCTTGTGTTAATACGGTAGCAGTAGTTGTTCCATCACCAGCAATATCATTAGTTTTACTAGCAACGTCTCTAACCATTTGAGCACCCATATTTTCAAATTTATCTTTTAATTCTATTTCTTTAGCAACACTTACACCATCCTTGGTTATTCTTGGTGCTCCAAAAGATTTATCCATAACTACATTTCTACCTTTAGGTCCTAATGTTACTTTTACTGCATCAGCTAGTTTGTTAACACCGGTTAACATTTTTGATCTAGCATCTGATCCAAAAAATATATTTTTTGCAGACATTTTTTTATCCTCTCTTAATTACTATTTCTTTTTTTTACCTGAAGTTATAATTCCCATGATGTCAGACTCTTTCATTATTAAAAAATCATCACCATTCATTTTTACCTCAGTACCAGACCATTTTCCAAAAAGTATTTTATCTCCTTTTTTGACATCCAAAGGTACTAGTTTTCCTGTTTCATCTCTTGCTCCAGAACCAACTTCTAATACTTCACCTTCCATTGGTTTTTCTTGGGCAGTATCAGGGATAATTATTCCCCCTGCTGTTTTTTGATCAGAGTCTACTCTTTTGACTAAGACTCTGTCATGTAAAGGTCTAAAATTCATATTTCCTCTTTTGTTAACTAATTGAAATTAAATCATTTTTTATTAGCACTCTCATTATGAGAGTGCTAGTTATTTAAGCATTATTAAAGTCTATTCAAGAAGAAAACAAAAAAAAATTCGAATTAGCCAAAGTTATGATATTTTGAAAAAAAATGATATTTTTTAGTGTTTTTTTTAGAACTCTTGGTTTTTTGAGCGCATTATTAATTTTTATAATAATTATTAATTTGTTACTTAATTTTTCGAATGAACTAGAAAAAAAACAGTTTGTAATGACTGAAGGTATAGCTAGTTCAAATAACATTATAGCTAATATTAATTTAAATGGGCCAATTTTTAATAATAACAGCAATGTGTTAGGAAATAATCTTTACGATTACATCAATCCCTCGCAAGTAAAATCTTATTTAGATGAATTAAAAGAACTAGAAATCAAGGCTCTAATTATAAATATTAATTCTCCAGGTGGAACAGTAAGTGCTACCGCTGAGTTGGAACAAATTATTTATGAATTTAAGGATAACACAGATACTAAAATATATTTTTATACAAAGGAAATTTTAGCATCTGGGGGATATTGGGTTGCAACCACAGCTGATAAAATATTCGCGTCATATGGATCCATTATTGGTAGTATAGGAGTCAGTGGACCAAGTTGGTTTTACTTTAATACACCGACAAGTCTATCTTCAGGAATTTTTGGCCAGACAATTGAAACTAAAGAAGGAATAGAAGTTTTTAACCAGAATGCCGGAGAAGGAAAAGATTTGTTTAATCCATTCAGACGACCTAGAAGCGATGAAATTAAACACTTACAAAGTATTGTTGATGATGTTTATAATAATTTTATAACAAAAGTTTCAAAAAGTCGTAAAATTGAAATTTCAAATTTA
>CACBPV010000043.1 GCA_902541215.1 uncultured Alphaproteobacteria bacterium
TTACATTGTATTTTTTATCTAGTATATCCATTTCTAATTTTTGACCAACGTCAGCAAATTGAGAATCTACCATACCAATAGCTAATGATTTTTTCACTCTAAAACCATAGTTACCTCCTGTCGCACGACCTATAACCTTTCCATTAATATAGATTGGATTATTACCTAAAGCATCCGCATCTTCAACATCGTGAACCTCTAAAGTTATCATTTTGTTTTTAAAACCATTTTGCTGCCATTTAACAAGAGCATCTCTTCCAATAAAATTCCCTTTATTTAAATGTACAAATCTATCTAACCCAGACTCAAAAGCTGCGTATTCTATAGACATTTCTGTACCAACCAATTTATATGTTTTTTCAACTCGTAAGCTTTCCATCGCTCTAATACCAAATGGTTTAAGTCCATGATCTTTTCCTACTTCCATTAATTTATCAAAAATATGGTTTTGATATTCAATTGGATGGTGTAATTCCCATCCAAGTTCTCCAACAAAATTCATACGCATAGCAATACTAGGAGCTAAACCTACATTGATTTTTTTTGACGATAGCCAAGGAAAATTTTCATTAGATAAATCAGTCTTGGTAACCTTAGAGAGAATATCTCTTGATTTAGGTCCTGCTAAAACAAGGACACCCATACTATTAGTTAAATTTTCATAAATTACTGATCCATCTTTGGGCATCCATTTATGAATCCAATCATGATCTAATCGTTGAAACGCTCCTGCTGAAACTAAATAAAAAGAATTTTCTTTTTCTTTTGCAATTGTGAATTCTGAATGAACTCCTCCAGCAGTGTTTAATGCATGACAAAGATTAACTCTTCCAATTTTTTTAGGAATTTTGTTAGCCACTAAATAGTCTAGAAACTCTTCTGCGCCAGGTCCTGAAATCCGACATTTAGCAAAGGCAGTCATATCTAGAAGACCAGCATTATCCTGAACATTCAAGCACTCGTTGCCAACATGTTCAAACCATTTTGATCTTCTAAATGACCAATCATCTTTTTGTAATTCTTTTGAAGGTGCAAACCAGTTAGCACGCTCCCAACCAAACTTTTGACCAAAAACTGCACCTAGATTTTTTAATCTATCATAACAAGGAGCTTGTCTTAATGGACGTCCCTCTTCTCTTTCTTCATCAGGATAGTGGACTGTAAAGACATTAGCGTAAGCTTCTTCATTCTTTTTAATCAAATATGCCTCTGTTGCATAATCACCAAATCTTCTAGGATCTACACCTAACATATCAATTGTAGGTTCACCGTCTACTATCCATTCGGCAATTTGCCATCCAGCTCCACCCGCAGCAGTAATTCCAAAACTATGACCTTCATTTAACCAGAAATTTTTAAGTCCCCATGCTGGTCCAACAATTGGACTTCCGTCTGGTGTATAACAAATAGCACCATTGTAAACTTTCTTAACTCCAACTTCTCCAAAAATAGGAACGCGGTGCATTGCTGATTCAATATGAGGTTCTAAACGCTCTAGATCTTCTTGAAATAATTCGAATTCAGATTCTTTGTCAGGTCCATCTACATAGCAAACGGGAGCTCCTTTTTCATAAGGTCCTAATATCAATCCTCCTCTTTCTTCACGCATGTACCAAGAACTATCAGAATCTCGTAAGACACCCATTTCAGGAAGTCCTTGTTCTTTTCTTTTTAATATTTCAGGATGATCGTCAGTCACTATGTATTGGTGTTCAACAGGTATAACTGGAATATCAAGCCCTACCATCTTTCCAGTCTGTCGCGCAAAATTACCACTACATGAAACTACATGCTCACATTCAATAGATCCTTTATCAGTTTCTACAATCCATAAATCATCTTTATTTTTTTTAATCCCTGTTACAGAAGTGTTTCTATAAATTTCTGCACCTTTATCTCTTGCTCCTTTTGCAAGAGCCTGAGTTAGATCGGCTGGTTGAATGTATCCATCTTCAGGATGTTGAATTGCACCTATCAATCCATCTGTATTACAAAGTGGCCAAATTTCTTTTACTTGTTCAGGTGTTAAAAATTTAACATCAACACCTATTGTTTTTGCAACTCCTGAATATTGATAATACTCATCCATTCTATCTTGAGTAGTTGCTAAACGAATATTTGAAACCACACTAAAACCAACTTTTTGTCCAGTTTCTTCTTCAAGAGTTTTATAAAGTTTGACTGCGTATTTATGCAATTGACCTACCGAATAACTCATATTGAATAATGGAAGTAACCCTGCAGCATGCCAGGTTGATCCTGAAGTTAATTCTTTTCTTTCAACCAGAACTACATCTGACCAACCCTTTTTGGCTAAATGATAAAGAGTGCTAACGCCTACAGCACCTCCACCGATGACAACTACTTTTGACTTTGATTTCATTATTACTATTTATTACTGTACTTCATTAATCATATTAAATAAGGTGGGTCAATCATGAGATACTTCAAAAAAATAATTTTGGTGGTTATAATGAGTGCGTTTATTTGTCTTCCTGTTAAGGCTGAAATGACTCTTAAAGAATTATTTTTTGATGAGTCTAAGCCTTTTCATTTAAAAATATTAGATGTTATTCCAGAGGAAGGAATTGTTCAAATTGGTGATGAAAATGCAAAAAATACTATTATTGAATTTATGGATTATTTTTGTGGATACTGTAAAAAAGTCCATCCTGAATTGCTTCAAATTGCAAACGAAAGACAGGATACAAGAATAATCTTCCTGCAACATCCAATTTTAAGCGAGTCTTCTAAATTACTAGCAAATATGGTTATAGCTGCAAACATGCAGAACAAGGGTATAGATTTTCATAATGCATTGTTTGAAGTTGAAGGAAATTTAAATAATGCAAAACTAAAACAGATAATTGAAAACCTTGAGTTAAATGATGCTAAATTAAATATCGATATGACAAAAGAAAGTGTTATTAATATTGTAAGACTGAGTTCTTTTTTAGCTAATGGATCGGGCGCTCGTGGTACTCCTACTTTTTTTGTAAATGAAGAACTTGTTGTTGGTTATATCTCTGTTGATAGAATAAAAGCTTTATTAAAATAAAGAAGCCCTATTAATTAAATAGAGCTTCTTAAAATATTTTATTTATCTACTACTTCTCTAGTATTAGCGTTGTGTGATTCAGTAAAAGGAATTGGCACAACTTCTGCATCTACTGGCACACCAGGTGTATCTGCATATTGATCAGGTAAATGAACCTTGAATTTACGACCAAAATTTCCAATAGGAAAACCATTTTTATTTAGAGTTCCATCAAATGGTACATAGCCCATAGCAATGTTTCTTCCTTGCTCAGGATGATACCAGGGAGAAGTTATAAATCCACAAGGTTCATTGCCATCTTCTGAAACAAGCCAAAAATCAGGAGCATATTCTTCGATAGGTTTTCCACCTAAGCTTAATCCAACTAACTGAAGCTTGTATGGTTTTTTTCCTTCTTTTAAATCAGCTTTCATCTTTTCAAGAACAGTTTTTCCAACATAATCAGAAGTTTTATTCCACTCACCTTTACCAGATAAAGATACTTGATAGCCTAAATTACATTGAAAAGGATTATGTTGATTATCCATATCTTGACCCCAAGATAAAATTCCTGCTTGAATTCTACGGTGATGAGCTGGAGCTATAACCATAAGATTATGTTTTTTTCCTGCCTCTAAAACAGCATTCCACATCTCATCAGCATATTTTGTTGAGTCATATAAATAAATTTCAAATCCTGCTTCTCCAGAAAAACCTGTTTGAGAAATTATACAATCTCTTCCCCCTACTTTCGCAGCAGCAAGTCCATAGAATGGCATTTCATCAACTTTAACTTGATCACCTATTAAATCATTCATCAAAGCATGCGCTTTAGGGCCTTGAATTTGAACTGGGCTTACATCAATTTCATCAATATGAACATTGAATCTATTATCATGATTTACACCCTGTAAATACAAACCAATATCTGAGTCAGATAATGAAAACCAAAACTCGTCCTTTGAAATTCTTAAAAGAATAGGATCATTTAAAACACCACCATATTGATTACAAAGAATAACATATCTTCCTCTCATTGGAGATATTTTAGTAGCATCTCTTGTTATGACATAATCAACAAATGCCTCAGCATCAGGGCCTTTAACCTGAATTTGTCTTTCAACAGCAACATTCCACATAGTAACATGGTTTTTAATTGCCTCATACTCAACCATTGCTCCACCATCTTCAGGCTTTACGTAACCTCTTGGATGATAAATTCTATTATAAACTGTTGCTCTCCAACATCCCGCCTCCATTGACAAATGCCAATAAGGTGATTTTCTCACTCTGGTTGAAATAAGCATTTGGACTGGTGTAGGACCACTTTGTCTTAAATTGTAGGGAACCTTTCTGTCCGATTGATCCACCGACGTAGAATGTTTAATCATTATAAACTCCTTAAATAAATATGCTATTTCTGTATTTAATCTTTAAATACTCTGCAATGATAAAATGTAGGTGATGTAAAAAAAATGGTGGACCTTAATTAGGTCAAAATTTCGTCTTAGTTTTGACAGCAAATTTTGTTATTTGTACTCTATGAAATTTAAATTATTACTACCTATTATTTCTTTATTAATTTTTTTAGGCGGTTGTTCAGCCAGTTATAAACAACTCTCTAAAATAGAAAATAAAGAACCAAAAAACTTTCAAGATCACTTACTATCCGAATACAAAAAAAGAGCTAGTTTCGAGGCAGAAGAAATGCACGATTGGAATTCCGCAAAATTATACTCTGAAAAAGCTCTCAAGAGTTTAGAAACTGATGAAATATATCCAGAAGAAATTTCATATTGGAAAATTCCAGAAGAAAATATTAATGAAATAAAAATTGCATATGAAAACCTTATGACAATTTATAAAGATGCTAAAAATATTGATCCTATTAATTTGGCAAGAGCTATTTCGTCGTTAGATTGCTGGTCAGAGCAACAGGAGGAAAATTGGCAAACATGGGATATTAATAGTTGCAAGAATGATTTCTTAAAAGCCATGCATAATATTTATGAAA
>CACBPV010000044.1 GCA_902541215.1 uncultured Alphaproteobacteria bacterium
GCTCTTTTTGTAATTTTTGGAGTAATTTTAATATTCCTTCTTGAACAATTTGATCAAGCGCCGATGTCACTTCATCACAAATAATTAAATCTGGGTTAGCCGCTAAGGCTCTTGCAATGCATATTCTCTGTTTTTGACCTCCAGATAATTCGGATGGTAATCTATCTAAAAAAGTTTCATCTAGCTCAATCATTTTTAATAATTCAATAACTTTTGCTTCTCTTTCTTTCCCTTTTATACCTTGATAAAATTCTATTGGCCTTCCTATTATTTCATCAACAGTTTGACGAGGGTTCATTGCAGTATCAGGCATTTGAAAAATTATTTGAATTCTTCTTAATTCTTCCTTTGACCTTTGATCAAGTTTTGGAGACAATTTTTTTCCATCAAAAATTATTTCTCCTTTTAATTGAGGAAGTAAGCCTGTAATTACTCTTGCTGTTGTTGATTTTCCTGATCCACTTTCACCAACTATAGCTACTGTTTTACCTTTAGGAATATTTATAGAAACATTGTGTAAGACCTTAGATGGGCCATATGCTGCATCAATATTTTTAATAGACAACATATAATCTTCATTTGTTTCTTCAGGCTTGATCAGTGATCTTACTGACCATAGAGATTTAGTGTATTCTTCTTTTGGGTTTGATAACATATCTCTTGTTTCAGCTTCTTCAACTTCTTCACCGTATCGCAAAACTTTTATTCTATCAGCCATTTGCGCAACTACGGCTAAATCATGGGTAATATAAATTGCTGCTGTATTAAATTTCTCTACTATAGATCTCATAGCAGATAATACTTCAACTTGAGTTGTTACATCTAAAGCTGTTGTAGGCTCATCAAATATAATTAACTCTGGTCTTGGGGACATAGCCATTGCAGTCATTATTCTTTGTAGTTGCCCTCCAGATACTTGATGCGGGTATCTATCTCCTATATTTTCAGCATCTGGAAGCTGTAGTGATTCATAAAGTTGAACTGCATCTTTTTTTAATACATCTGTTGGATTTATCTTTAATCTATTAGCAGCACTTATTGTTTGGTCCATTAATCTATGAGCAGGATTAAAAGATGCTGCTGCTGATTGAGCAACATAAGATATTTTAGTTCCCCAAATTTTTCTCTTTTCAAATTCAGTTAGTTTAGCGAGGTCTATGCCGTTAAAATTAATTTCTCCCTTTATAATCTTACAACCTGGTTGGGTATAGCCCATTGCAGCTTTACCCATAGTAGATTTTCCAGCACCACTCTCTCCTATTAATCCTAGTATTTCTCCTCTGTGTAAATTCAAATCTACACCTTTTAAAATTTTATGCCATCTCTCATCAGAAAATCCATCGATATGGATATTTTTCATTTCAAGCAGGAGTTCTTTTGATTTATTTGACGTCATCTTTTAATCCGCTAGTAATGTAAAGATACCAATCAACAACAAAATTAATTGATACACAAAGTAAAGCAATTGCAGCAGCTGGAATTAATGGTGTTAAACCTGCTGTTATATCATATTGCGCATATTGAATAAGTATTGCATTTTCCCTCACCATTGATGCCCAATCTGCTGAAGGGGGTTGAATACCAATTCCTAAAAAACTTAAACTAGATATTGTAAAAATTACAAATATGAACCTTAAACCAAACTCAATAATCAAAGGTGAAGCTATATTAGGAAGTATTTCTCTGAAAATAATATACAATAAATTTTCACCTCTTAACCTCGCGACCTCTACATATTCTAGAACAACTTGACCGACAGCAACTGATCTTGATATTCTAAAAAATCTAGTTGACTCCAAAATTCCTAAAATGACAATTAAATTAAAATTAGTAGGTCCAAAAACTGATAAAAGTATAAAAGTAAAAATCATTACAGGTATAGCCATAAGCGTGTCTACTATTCTACTTAATAGCTGATCTAAATACCTTCTATCCAGAGCAGCTATAATTCCAAATACAGTTCCTATTCCTAAAGCAATAAAAGTAGCCAATAAACAAATACCAATTGTATTTCTTGCAGCATATATAATGCGAGAAAAAATATCTCTTCCAATTTGATCAGTACCAAATATATGGCCATCACCCCAAGGAGCATAAGCTACTGGGAATATTTCTGCTTCTCCATGTGGAGCAATTAAGGGAGCAAATATTGCAGCAAAAAAATATATAAATAGTACAATCATACCAAACCAAGCTGAGATTGGAGCTTTTGATAAGGCAATTTTTAATCTTTCTAATCTAGTTCTTCTTTTAATTAAATTTGCAACTTCACTTTTTGCAGAATAAGATAAATTTTCGCTCATTTTGGGTATAGTAACCTTGGGTTAGAAATAATTCCGATCAAGTCAGCAATTAAATTTAATATTACATATGTTGATGCAAAAATTAATGCACAAGCTTGAACAACAGGTAAATCTCGATTATAGACTGATCCGACCATCAACCTACCAATACCTTGATAATTAAAAACATATTCAACAACAACTGAGCCAATCAACATATAAGCTAAGTTTATTGCAATTACTTGAGAAATAGGTGCCCAAGCATTTGGAAGTGCGTGTTTAACAATTACGTCATATCTGGAAGCTCCCGATAATTTTGCCATTTCAATATATTCACTTGATAAAATATTTATTATTGCTGACCTTGTCATTCTCATCATGTGACCCATAGTAATTAATGTCAAAGTAAAAACTGGAAGAGCAGTCCTGTAAAATCTTTCAGCCAAAGTTGAAGCTTCATCCACATTAGAAATAGTTGGAAAAACTGGAAACAGTGTCGCTAGTAAAAGAATAAAAATATAGGCTGTAAAAAATTCAGGTGAAGATACGGTTACCAAGCTAACTCCTGTTGCTGACCTATCATAATAAGAGTTTCTGTATAATGCTGCTGAAATACCTAAGATCAAAGATAGAGGAATAGCCAACATGGCGGCAACCCCAGTTAAAAATAATGTGTTCTTTAATCTGGGAACAATTAAACCAACAACTTCTCTAGACCTATCACCTTGATCCCCTTGAACTTTAGATCTTCCAGAGAAAGAACTTCCAAAATCTCCTTGAAAAACATTTCCTAACCAATCAAAATATCTTGTTACTGGAGGTTTATCTAAACCCAATTCTGCTCTTAGAGCTTTTACTGCAGATTTTGTTGCACTTTGACCTAATATTTCAGTGGCAAAGTCTCCCGGTAAAAAAGAGAATGTACTAAATATTATTACCGAAAAAGCAAAAACTGTAACGAGACCAAGACTAAGCCTTAACAAAATTGTTCTAAATATTGGATGAATTCTACTAATATTACCCTCCTTAAAGATACAATCTTAATTCTTAAAGTTTTGTCTAAATTAGGTCAACATGTAAGCTAAAATTAATAATTTATACGTTGAATTAAAACGTTATATATGTTTTTATATATTAACTTAAGTTTGTTTTTTGTTAAATTTCTAGAAATTATGAACAAAAATCTTAGGTTTTTGTTCAATTATAAGGGAGGACAAATGAAAAATAAGAAAATAGACAAATACATTGAAGAACAGTCTTCAAAGCTAACAAAAGGGCTTATTGATAGAAGACAGTTCATGATGTCTGTCCTTGCTACTGGGGTCACGCTCCCAATTGCATTATCATTAGCAGATAAAGCAGTTGCAGCTACACCAAAAAAAGGTGGACATTTAAGATGGGGTAATAGTGCAGCAGATGCAACTGATACTCTTGATCCAGCAACTTATCAGAGCTCATTTATGCAAGCTACTGCTTGGTCATATCAAAACTGTCTAACTGTTGTTGATTCAGATCACACAATTGTTGGAGAGCTTGCTGAGTCAATTGAATCAGATGATGCTCAAACTTGGGTATATAATCTTCGCAAAGGTGTTGAATTCCATAATGGTAAATCAATGACAGCAGAAGATGTTGTGCTTAACTACCAGTATCATATGAATCCAGATACTGCTTCGGCAGCAGGTGGACTGTTATCTCAAATTGAAACAGTTTCTGCTGATGGAAATGACAGAGTTATTTTTAAGCTAAAAGGTGCAAATGCCGATTGGCCTGCAATAACTACTGACTATCATATTATGATTAAACCAACAAAAGATGGAGTTGTTGATGCTCAATCAACGATTGGAACTGGTCCATATATTATGGATGAATTCAATCCTGGTGTTGGTGCAAAATTTGGAAAAAGAAATCCAAATTATTTCAAAGGTGATAGTGTTGCGCACTTTGATTCAGTTGAAGTAATTGGTATTAATGATCCTGCTACTAGACAAGCAGCATTATTAAACGGTGAAATTGACTGGATGAATGGTGTTGATCTTAGAACTGCTAATCTATTGACTAGAAATCCTAGTGTAGAAATTACAGCAGCTTCTGGTTACGCTCACTATACAGCTCCAATGAGATTGAACGTTCCACCGTTTGATAACTTTGATGTGCGTATGGCAATGAAGTTTGCAATCAAAAGACAGGAAATTGTTGATAAGATTATGCTTGGATATGGTACTGTTGGTAATGATCATCCGATCTCTACTGCTCACCCATACCACAATAGCGCTTTAGAGCAGAGAGAGTTCGATGCCGATAAAGCTGCTTATCACTGGAAAAAATCTGGAGTAAGTGGACCAATTGAAATTAGTACTTCTGAGGTTCCTTATGCAGGATGTACAGATGCAACTAACTTGATAGCAGCATCTGCTCAAGAATGCGGTATTGATCTTCGAGTTAAAAAAGAACCTGAAGATGGTTACTGGAGTAACGTATGGAACACTAAAGGTTTCAGTATGAGTTCTTGGGGTGGAAGACCTACAGAAGATATGATGTGGTCTGCTGCATTCACAGATGATACTGAGTGGAACGAAGCTGCTTGGGGCAATCTAGTT
>CACBPV010000045.1 GCA_902541215.1 uncultured Alphaproteobacteria bacterium
TATGCATTCGTGACTAATGCTTATGTTGCAGCAGGTTTATATATTATTGATCATATGTTTTTTGCATTAGCTATTGCAATTAATACATATTTTCAAAAAATTGCTGATCCAAAAGATATTGCAAGTACTGCAGGTGTTTCATTTACTATCAATCATATAGCTGCAGTATTTATTCCAGTAATTTTAGGATTTGTTTGGATTAATTCTCATTCAATAGTTTTTTTAATTGGTTCTTTGTTTGCTCTACTATCTTTAATCGCTTCATTTTTTTTACCTAATAATTTATCAAAGATTATTTTAGATGAAAGTAATTTAAAAAAAGTAAGAGTATAATTTACTCACCTATATAACTAAGAATTATTTTTCTTTTGTATTTATTATACCTGTGTTCAATTAGATATATTCCTTGCCACATTCCTAATTGCATTTCTTTATTGTTTATAGGAATTGTTAATGAGGTTTGTGTAAGCATAGATTTTATGTGAGCAGGCATATCATCATCTCCTTCATAACCGTGTTTATATAATGAAGATTCTTCAGGAACTATTCTTTGAAAAAAAGAATTAATATCATCTAATACATCAGAGCTAGCATTTTCCATTATTGTTAATGAAGCAGAAGTGTGTTGTATAAATAAATTTAACTGACCTTTAATAAGATTATTTTTTACAATCCAATCATGAACATTATTTGTAATTTCATACATTCCTTGTCCATTATTAGAAATTATCAATTCATCTTGCAAATTTAACATTTTCTAATCTTAAAATGAAGTCGTGGCACCTACAAGGAGAATTATAATGAAAATTAATGTTATGAAAAAAAGAACTATTCTTTTGATAAGTGCCACAATTATTAAAGTATAATCAAATTTTGTTTTAATAGAGATATAAATAAGGAAAAATTGTGTTATTATTATCCCAATTCTTTTTAGTCAGGAATATTATTTGTTAAACAATAATCAATTCGCAATTTTTTTAATTATTATATCAATTATTTTTGGTACTCTAATGGGTACATTTATAAAATTAGCTCAGGAAGAATTAAATGTATTTACAACTGGTTTTTTACGATTTTTCTTTGGTTTTTTAATCATTACCCCTTACATTCTAAAAACAAAATTTGAAGTATTTAGTACAAAAAATTTAAAAATTCATATTTTACGGTCAGCACTAAACTTACCTGCAATGCTACTTGGTTTTGCAGCTTTAGCTATGCTTCCATTAGAGAAAATGACAGCCATTCATTTTATAGTTCCTATCATTGTTACAATATTAGCTGTGATATTTTTAAAAGAAAAAATTTATTTATATAGGTCAATTGCATTAGTGATGGGTTTTCTAGGAATGTTAATAATATTGAGACCCGGTATTATTGATATTTCTATTGGAATATATATGGCGCTTATTTCATCGCTAATTTGGTCAGTAGTTATAATTTTAACTAAAAAAGTATCTAAGGATGATAGTGCTATAACAATATTATCACACCAGTATGTTTATATGAGTCTATTTTCATTTCCATTAGTTATATATTTCTGGGATCAACCAAGCTTAAAAACAATTATTCTTATATTATGTGCTGCAATGTCAGGAACGATCTTACATATTGCATTAAATCATGCGTATAAATTAGTTGATGTAACTATGACTCAACCCTATTCATTTTTAGGCTTAGTAGTTTCATCAATAATTGGATTTTTTGTCTTTAGTGATAAACCTGATTTTTATACCTGGTTAGGTGCCTCTGTAATTTTTTGTGGTGTGCTTCTAATTTCTTACAGAGAACTTCAATTAAATAAAGAAATTACAAGAAAGAGATTAAATATTAATTCATAATATTAATATTTAACATCGTTAGATTATGTGTATTATTAGTAAATGCAAAATAATTATTTTTATAAATGGATAGATAGTAATAAAGATGATGAAATAAATAGTTTCAAAGAATGTATCGATTCATATATTTATTTTAAGAAAGATGCTTTTTATAAAACTAACAAATTAATTAAAAAAAAACCAGAATTTAATGCTCCAAAATTATTAAAAATAGTTTTATTGCTTTTTTCTAGAGATGTACAAAAAATTTCATTAGCTAGAGAAACATTAAAATCAATTTCCACTGATGAAGTAAATGATTATTTTTATCAATATTTAGAGATAGTCAATCTCTGGATTAAAAATGATTTAAAAAATTTATTAATTAAATTGGAATTAATTATAAAAGATAATCCCAAAGATATTTTTGCAATCAGATTATTTCATTTTAATAATATTTTCGTGGGTATTGATAGTAAATTTTTAAATAAACATGAGGAAATACTAAGTAAGTGGTCTGAAAATGATCAGCATTATAATTTATTATTAGGGATGACTAGCTATGCTTTTGAAGAAAATAATATAATTGATAAAGCTAAGCTTTTAGCCTTAAATTCACTAAAACAATCATCAAATGATTTGTGGAGTTGGCACGCCCTTTTGCATGTACACGATAATGAGAATAACGACTCAATTAACAACAATCATAATTTCAATAAAATTAATTGGTCAATTTACGGGCCAATAAAAAGACATATATGGTGGCACCAATCATTAATATTATTCTACAATCAAAAATATGAGAAAAGTTTAAAACTATTTGATAATTATTTCTCTTCTTCAGAAATTTTTTATCTAGATTTTTGTAATGCTTGTTCTTTTTTATTAAGACTTCATTACAAAGGAGTGGATGTTAAAGAAAGAATGGATAAATTAAAAGATTTTGCTGAATATTTTAAAAACCAACACATACTTCCATTCATTGATTATCATCTTATTTTTTATTACTTATACTATAATGATCAAGATTATTTTCAGCAACTTGAAGAGAGAATGGAAGAAAATTATTTAGAAAATACTTTTAAAGAAAATTATATTAATTACTTAAAGCCAATCATTCACAGTATGAAAACAAATGAATTATTAAACGAAAATATAATTAAATCACAATTTAAATACCTTGGAGGTAGTTTTGCTCAAAGAGAACTTATTTTTTTAAGTTTAATCCAAAATACAAAATATGAAAAAAATAAATCAGATTTAATATCAGAATATAATGATTATAAATCAGTTTCAAAATTATATGTATAACTCTAAATTATTAGAAGAAAAATTTATAAAAAATTCAAATAATAATTTTACCTTATTAAAAGATAATCTTTTTTTTCGAAATATATCTTTTCAAAATTTTCAAATTTTAAAGATGATATCATTTTTGGTAAGAGATAAAAATTGGAATAACTATGATCCTAAAATTCTAAATTATGAAGAGAACTTTGATACATCTTTAGAATATATATTTGATTTAGAATATGGTATTAATGAAATTCTTAAAACAAGAAATACTATATTATTTTCTGAAAATTCTATTACTCTATCTTCTGAAGGAGATTTTTTAACTGATTTTTGGACTAACAGAATAGGTTTTAATTTATTAATTCCGTTACAAAATCATGTTGGTTCAAACATTATTGTAACAAAAGAGAACGATTTAAAAGAGAAAAAAAAATTTCCAGAAAATATAAAACCTGACCAACCATTTTTCAAATTTAAAAACCTTGCTTATACTTTAGATGATAGTTTGTTGGTTAATATTAATTTTGCAGGTATTTTATTTGAAATGGAAGATCAAAGAAACTGGGGTGATGCTTCTTATAAAATATATAGTGGTTCTTTATTAAATCCTTTTCCATATTTAGAAAAAGGGGGGTCTAATTTCTCTCAAACTGTTAAAATAGATGTAGAAAATAAAAAACAAAGATCATTTCCATCTAAGAATATTGTAAAAATTGATCATACTACTTCCTATAAATTCCCTAAAATTGGTATAAAAATTGATTCTCCAATTCTTCCTGATGATAATTTAATAAAAAACTTTGATTATTATTACTATCTTATTGATTTTACTGAAGAATTTAAGAGTGTAACTTCAAGATCTGAAAAAAAGGTGTTTCTTTTAGCTTTAGTTGATCATGTTAATGATCCAGAAGAAGAGTTAACAAAAATCTATAATTTTATAGCTGAAAATACTATTAATTTAGATAAAATTTTAATTTGTCCAAAAATATATTTGAATAGTTTTCAACCAGCTGGTGAATGGCCTAAAGTTCCAGAATTAAATGAATACTATAAAATAGCGAAAAAGATATTTTCTAATAGTCAAATTGTTTCTGGAATGGTCACTAATTTTACAGAATTAAATAGAAAGAGGCCAACAATGTT
>CACBPV010000046.1 GCA_902541215.1 uncultured Alphaproteobacteria bacterium
GTTGAATTTTTTTTAATTTCAGATCCAATTTCAAATTCATCTAAAATTTTTATTTTACCACCAGCCCACATTCTAATTTTATAAGGTAACTCGGGTAAGAAAATTCCTAATTTTGTATTTCCATCTTTGTCTAGATCATTTATTGAAGCTACATCTGGGCATAAACATAAAAAAATTCCCTCAGGCACAGTTTGATCACTTAAACAGTTTTGATCAATTGTTTTTTTTAAATGATCAACTAATCGAGGAGTAATAATATCACTTCTTGAAATTTTCTTTCCAATCCAATCTTTGTAATTATTCATATTTAATTTACTCGAGTTTACTTATAAATTAATAATTAGTATAATTTATATTTTTAAAAAATGAAAAAAACATTTGACTATATTATAGCAGGAGGAGGTTCTGCTGGCTGTACATTAGCCTCAAGATTATCTGAAAATAAAGATATAAAGGTATTACTAATAGAAGCAGGAGGGTCAGGAAAAAGTTTATTTACTCAAATGCCTGGTGGTAACGGATACATTTTTGGAAACCCTAAATTTGATTGGGGTTTTGAATCAATACCTCAACCTTCTTTAAATAATAGAAAAATTTTATACCCTAGAGGGAAAGGACTAGGAGGATCCTCTCTTTTAAATGGTATGATTTACATGAGAGGTGCTCCAGGTGATTTTAATAGGTGGAGACAAAAGGGTTTAGAGGGTTGGTCATATAATGATGTATTACCATATTTCAAAAGATCTGCTTCAGCTTTTCATAGAGAAAAAAATGAATATCACTCACATTCAGGTCCTTTAAAACTAACACCAGCTGGTAATTACAATTCTATCGATAAAGCATTTATTGATGCATGTATTGAAGCTGGGGCAGAAATTAATAATGATTTTTATAATGGCAATCTAAATGGAGTAGGCCGATATGATGTTAAAGTATGGAATGGAAAAAGACAATCATCTGCAGAAGCTTATTTGAAATTTAAACCTAACAACTTAACAATTTATAAAAATACATCTGTAATAAAAATTTTAATTGAGAAAAATAAAGCTAAAGGATTACTTTTATCAAATGGTGAAGTTTATGCATCATCAGAGGTAATATTATCTTTAGGAGCATTCGGTAGTCCCAAATGTCTAATGTTGTCAGGAATTGGCCCAGAAGAACATTTAAAAGAAAAAAATATAGAATTAATAATTAACTTACCCGGAGTAGGTGAAAACCTTCACGATCATCCTGTTATGCCAATGAATTGGGCTCTTCAAAATAATAATTTAAGTTTCTCTAAATATCAAAGGATCGATAGAGCTATTATCGTGGGATTAAAATATATTTTATTTAAAAAGGGATTAGCCGCAGCTCCTTTTTGGTCAACAAATCTATTTCATGCAATAAGAGAAAAAGATATGCCTGAAATACAAGTATTCATGACACCTATGTGTTTCAAAGAAGAAAAAGATAATTGGTCTATGAGTTTAGACAATTTATTAAATTTTGGTTCACTATTTTTTTCTAGAGGTAAAAAAGCTTTTCCAGGATTACACTTTCAAATAAATTTACTAAGACCAAAAAGTACAGGAAGTGTAAAACTTAAAAGCTCAAATCCAAATGATGAACTTAATATTAATCCAAATTGGTTCATTGATCCATCTGATATGGAAGATATGATAGAGGGGATGAAACATACAAGAGAAGTATTGTCAAAACCTAGTTTAGCTAAAATTGTTTCAGAAGAATTACTTCCAGGAAAAAAAATTAAAAGTGACCAAGATTTAAAAGAGTCAGTTCGAAATCATGTACAAACAGGTCATCATCCTGCATCTACATGTGCAATGGGTTCAAGTAATAACAAAATGGCTGTACTTGATAATCAGCTTAAAGTTAGAGGAATAGACAATCTGAGAGTAGTAGATGCTTCTTCTTTCCCAGATATGATAAGTGGAAATATAAATGCATCTGTAATTATGTTAGCAGAAAAAGCATCAGATATGATATTAAAAATTAATTAATCACAAAAACGTTGACCAATGAAAATATTTAAGTTTAAATAAATTATGTCTGAAATTCAAACCTACAAATTTTATGCAGGAAACAGATGGCATGAACCTTCTTCTGAAAAATATTTTGAAAGTGAGGATCCGTCTATAGGAAAAGTATGGGCAAAGGTTCCTGACTGTAATGAAAAAGATATTAATCTCGCGGTATCATCTGCTAAACAGGCTTATTATGATGGTCCTTATGGTAAAATGCATCCAGCAGAAAGAGGGAGAACGCTTACTAGAATTGGAGATATTATTGCTAAAAATGCTGAACGTATTGGGCAAATAGAAACTAAAGATAACGGCAAACTTCCAAAAAATATCACTCCTTCTTTAACCAGCTGGCAGACTGAAAGTTTTTATTATTATGCAGGCATGTGTGACAAGTATGAAGGTAGACTGATACCTTCCGAAGTTCCAAATATGCATAATTATTTAAAATGGGAACCATTTGGAGTTGTTGCACTCATTCTACCATGGAACTCACCAATTGGAACATTAATCTGGAAATTAGCACCGGCAATAGCAGCAGGTAATACTGTTGTAATTAAACCTTCAGAAAGAGCATCATGCTCTACATTAGAGTTAATGAAAATTTTAGAAGAAGCGGATCTTCCAGAAGGTTTGATTAATGTTGTTACTGGTTTTGGTCCTACAACCGGAGCACCTCTTATTGAACACCAAGATGTTAGAATGATAAGTTTTACAGGTGGAACAAAAGGGGGGAGTGCAGCAAGTTTAAGTGCATCCAAAAATGTTAAACCTATTATTATGGAGTTAGGGGGTAAATCACCACAAATTATATTTAAAGATGCTGATTTAACTTTATCAGTAAATGGAGTTGTGTCGGGTATATTTCCAGTTTCAGGCCATAGTTGTATTTCAGGATCAAGGATACTAGTGCATAAAGATATAAAAGATAAATTTACTCATAATTTATTAGAAGTTGTTAAAAAAGCTAAAGTTGGTCATCCAAATGATGTTGCAACACAAATAGGACCTATAGCAAATAAAGAGCAATATGATTTTATTTTATCTAAGATAGAAGCGGCTGAAAAAAGAGGTTTAAAATTATTAATTGATGGAAGAAAAGAACAAAAATCTGAAGGGTACTATATTGGACCAACTATTTTTGATAATGTTCCAAATGAAGATGATTTAGCTCAAAATGAAGTATTTGGACCTGTCGCCTCAATACAATCTTGGGATAATGAAGATGAAGTAATTAAAATTGCAAACGACACTATTTATGGACTTGCAGCAGGTATTTGGACTAAGGATACTAATAAAGCTATACGTTTAGCAGATAAGATAGAGGCTGGAACTGTTTATATAAATAATTATTTTAATGCTTCTACTCAATCTCCAGTTGGAGGTTTCAAGCAATCAGGATACGGTCGTGAAAATGGATGGGAGGGAATGCAAAGTTACATGCAGACTAAATCTACATGGTTAGCAACCAATCCATCTCAACCAAACCCATTTTAAAAGTAATTATTCTTTCCAGTTTGGCTCTCTTTTTTCTAAAAAAGCTTCAATACCTTCCTTGGAATCATCATTTAGCATATTTTCCGTCATTACATTTGAAGTAAAAGTATATGCGTCTTCTAAATTCATATCTTTTTGCTTGTAAAAAGCTTCTTTACCAATTTTAATAGTATTAGAAGATTTAGACGATATTTTTTTAGCAATTTGAAATACATTTTCTTTTAAACTATCTTCTTCAAAGACATCATTTATTAAACCAATCCTTAATGCTTTATTTGCATCTATGAAATCTCCAGTGAGAAGCATTTCCATAGCTTGTTTTTTACCTACAGTTCTTGATAATGGGACCATTGGTGTAGAACAAAATAATCCAATATTAACACCAGGAGTTGCATATTTTGCTCTGCTACTTGAGTAAGCTAAATCACAGCTAGAAATTAACTGACAGCCTGCTGCAGTAGCGATGCCATCAACCATAGCTATAACTGGTTTATTATTTTTATTAATTTTAAGCATAAGTTGAGAGCATATTTGAAATATTTTTTTAAAATAGCTTTCACCTCTGTCATTTTGCAATCTTTGTGAATTTAAATCTTTTAAATTATGTCCTGCACAAAAAATATTACCTTTTGATGATAAAATAATTACTTTTACTTCATTATCTTTATCAGCAATATCTAGTGCTGATGTTAATTCATTGATCATGTTTTCACTTAAAGTATTTTGGTT
>CACBPV010000047.1 GCA_902541215.1 uncultured Alphaproteobacteria bacterium
TAAGGCGGAAGCATCTTTGGTTCCACTTATTCCAAAAACACCACACTCCTCATTAAATCTTGGAAGATGATATTGCCTTACCTCGAATTTTTTTAGGAAATTTAGTCGATTTTTCATCTTACTGTTGTCTTGTTAAATATGTTTTTGCAACCATCTGTAATGCTCTTGGATAAACCTTATGTTCTTCTATCAATATTTTCTTTGAGAGTGATTCGGTATTATCTTTCTTCAAAATCTTTACTTTTTTTTGCAATATAATCTTTCCAGAGTCAATTTTAGCGCTAACGTAATGAACACTACAACCAGAATAGCTCGCTTTAGCCTTTATGGCCTGATCCTGAGCATTTAAGCCTTTGAAAGCTGGAAGATAAGATGGATGAATATTGATTAATCGCGATTGCCACTTCTTTACAAATTTTGAATCTAAAACTTGCATAAAACCAGCCAAACAAATGATATCTATATTTTTTAGATACTTCATGACTTTGTTTTCAAAATTTTTTCTTGGAATAAAATGTATGAATGGAATTTTATTTTTTTTGGCAATAGTTAAACCTTTTGCTTTGGAGTTATTAGAGACGACTAATTGAACCTCTACTAAACTTTGTTTTGTAAATGATGATTGTATTAGTGATTCTAAATTGGAACCTCTTCCCGATATGAAAATAGCAACTTGTAATTTTTTCAACTAATTGTGCACCTTGATAATTTGTTAACTTCTATTTTTCCAATTTCAAAAATATCTAAATTTTCATCTTTTATTAATTGTTCAAATTCTTTGTAATTATTTTTTGAAATAGTCATAATCAAACCTAATCCACAATTAAAGGTTTTCAACATTTCTTCATCTGAAATGTTAGCCAAACTTTGAAACCATTGGAAAATTTCTTCATCACAAATAAATTTTTTATCAATCCTTGCTGATAAATTTTCAGAAAGCATTCTTGGTGCATTACCAATAATACCACCACCTGTTATATGCGAAATACCATTGATTAAATTTGTTGTTAAAATTTTTTTTAAAAAAGGAAAATATAATTTTGTTGGAGCCATTAAGGCTGCTGCATTTGTTTCATAAGATGATTTAAATTCTGTTTCTTTATGTAGATCTATATTTTTATCTTTTAAAACTTTTCGAATGAGAGAATATCCATTTGAATGAAAGCCCGAAGATCTAATCCCATATAGAAGATCATCTTCTTTCATGACATCTCTTTTAGGTAGAATTTTTTTTCTCTCTACTGCACCAACACAAAATCCAGCGAAATCAAAATCGTCTTTTTTATACAGCCCAGGCATCTCTGCTGTTTCACCGCCAATAAGAGAGCAATTATTTATCTTGCAAGCTTCAGTGATACTTTTCATAATTTTTAAAAAAGAATTTTTATCAATCTGGGAAGAAGCATAGTAATCTAAAAAAAATAATGGCTCTGCCCCATGACAAAGAATATCATTAAGGCACATACCAACGAGATCATGACCCAAGCCATCTAAAATATCAGTTTCAATCCCTAGTAATATTTTTGTCCCTATGCCATCTGTTCCAGACACCAACAAAGGGTCTTCATATCCACAATTTTTAAGGTCAAAAATACCTCCAAATCCGCCAATTTTATCAAAATTTCCATTTCTGTTTGTTGATTTGCTTAGCTCAGAAATATCTTCAACAAGAGCATCTGTATTTTCTATATCAACACCTGCTTCTTTATATGTTGTCATATTTAATTAGTTTTAAACGAATCGTTAACGAGTAAACTATTAATATAGTAAATTAAGTTGATTCGTACTCATAATGACAAATACAATTCAAATTCTCTCGATTGAGAAGACAGGGAAAGAAAGTTCACTACAAAAAGAACATAATAATAAATCCATTAAGATTATAGATGGATATTTCTTTTCTAGAAATCTTGATGATCAAAAATTTACTAAAATAAGTAAACTAATTTCTAATGACGTTTCTCAAACAATATTAACTAAAAAAAATGTAAATAAGGTTTTATCTAGTTATAGTAATTTCAACTGGGTTGTAGAAATTAAATTTTTACCTGGTGTAACTGATAATATAGCTACAACTGTAAAAGAGATTATCAAAGATAATCTAAAAAGTAGTTTTAAAAGCTTTGAACTTGGTTCAACAAAAATTATTTTAATAAAAGGAAGAAAAGAAGATATTACCAAAATATCTAAAAATGAAGCAAATCCCTTAATTCAAACTATTAAGATTTATCCATTTAAAAAATATTTAAATAATTTTAAAAAAAATCAGTTCAAAATAGAAAAGGTAAAATTACCAAAAAAAAAATATAGTAAAAAAGAAATTAATTTAGATATTTCTGATTATCATCTCAGCCTCATTGGTAAACTTGGTATTGAAGAAAATGATAAATCTAGAAGAGGAACACTTGGCTTAGATCTAGAATCTTTAAAAGCCATAAGAAATTATTTTTTCACTATAAAACGTAAACCTACAGATGTAGAAATTGAAACATTAGCACAGACGTGGTCCGAGCACTGTAAACACAAAATATTTTCAGCTAAAATTGATGATATTCAAGAAGGTATTTTTAAAAAATATATTAAAGGCGCTACTGAAAAAATTATTCAAATAAGAAAAGATAATTTTTGTGTTTCTCTTTTTACGGATAATGCCGGTGGAATAGAATTTAATAAAGATTGGATAATTTGTCATAAAGTTGAAACACATAATACACCTTCAGCCTTAGATCCATTTGGTGGTGCAATCACTGGAATTGTTGGTGTTAATAGGGATTGTCTTGGATTTGGGAAAGGAGCAAAACCTATAGCGAATACGTATGCATATTATTTAGCAGATCCGAATAAGAAATATCAATTGTATCGTCAAAAAAATAAGGATCCAATGCTTCCAGCAAATTTTATTGCGAAGGGTATTATAAGTGGTGTTAGAGTTGGGGGAAATTGTTCGGGTATTCCTACTCCTCAAGGTAATGTATATTTTGATGACCGGTTTGCAGGAAAGCCCCTTGTATTTTGTGGAACAGTTGGGATTATTCCAAAAAAAATTAAAGGAAAATTATCACATAAGAAGAAAGCTAATCCAGGGGATATCATACTAATGGCTGGAGGCAGAGTAGGAAAAGATGGTATTCACGGTGCAACATTTTCTTCAGAAGAATTAGATCCTAATAGTCCAGTTTCTGCAGTACAAATTGGTGATCCAATAACACAAAAGAAAATGTCTGATGTCATCATTAGAGAATTACGTGATGAAAATCTTTACTCGAGCATAACAGATAATGGAGCTGGAGGATTATCATCATCAATTGGAGAAATGGCAAAAGAGAGTGGTGGTTTTATAGTTAATCTTGAAAAAGTTCCTCTCAAATATAATGGATTATATCCTTGGGAGATTTGGGTTTCTGAATCGCAAGAAAGAATGACACTAGCAGTACCTCCAGCGAACGTAAAAAAAATTATAAAGAGATTTAATGCAAGAGGTGTGGAAGCAACAATAATTGGTAAGTTTATTAAAAAAGAAAAAGCCATAGTAAAATACAATAAGACTGAAATTCTCAATTTAGATATGGAATTTCTTCATGAAGGTTATCCAAAATTAAATTTAAAAACATCTTTTCCAAAAATTAAAAAAGAAAAGAAAAAAATAGTTAAGAAAAGTTCTTTGATAGATAAGCTAAATAAACTTCTCTCTAGTCCAAATATTGTATCAAAAGAATTTATAGCCACGCAATATGATCACGAAGTACAAGCAACCTCTATAATAAAACCATTACAAGGCGAAGGCAGAGTTTTTGGAAATGCTACTGCTATTAAACCTCTATTTGATGATGAAAAATCAATAGCTCTTTCTCAAGCTGCATATCCTCAATACGCCGAAACAAATCCTTATGATATGGCTGGGTGCTCTATTGATACAGCATATAAAAATTTAATTATAAGTGGTGCCAACTCAAAAAAAATTGCAATTCTTGATAACTTTTGTTGGTGCAGCTCGGATGAACCTGATCGCTTATATCAATTGAAAGAAGCAGCAAAAGCTTGTTATGATTATGCTGTTGCTTACCAAACACCTTTTATTTCA
>CACBPV010000048.1 GCA_902541215.1 uncultured Alphaproteobacteria bacterium
GGAAGCAATTAGAAAAAAATAATCAAATATATCTTTCAAATTATGAAGGTTGGTACTCAGTTAGAGATGAAGCATTTTATTTAGAAAATGAATTGAAAAAGGTTGATGGTAAATATGTTACTGATAATGGATCACCTGTAGAGTGGGTTAAGGAGGAAAGTTATTTTTTTAAACTTTCAGAATGGCAAGATAAGTTGATCAATTATTATGAAAAAAATCCAGAATCAATATTACCAAAAACAAGATATAATGAAGTATTAAGTTTTATTAAAGGTGGATTAAAAGATTTGTCTATTTCAAGAACAACTTTTAATTGGGGAGTACCAGTTCCAAATAATTCTAGGCATGTTATGTATGTTTGGATTGATGCCTTATGTAACTACTTAACTGCAATTGGTTATCCAGATACAAATAATAATAATTATAAGAAATTTTGGCCCGCAACACACATTGTAGGAAAAGATATATTAAGATTTCATGCAGTGTATTGGCCAGCATTTTTAATGGCTGCGGGTATAGAACCTCCTAAAAGAATATTTGCGCATGGTTGGTGGACTAATGAAGGACAAAAAATTTCTAAATCACTTGGTAATGTCATCGATCCTTACGAAATTATTAATGAATATGGCTTGGATCAAACTAGGTTTTTTTTATTTAGAGAAGTACCTTTTGGAAATGATGGAGATTTTTCAAAAAAAGCAATCGCAAATAGAATTAATGCTGACTTATCAAATAATTTTGGTAATTTAGTACAAAGAATTTCATCGTTTACTGTTAAAAATAATGATTCTTTACTAAAACCAGCAGAAAATTTAACTAATGAAGATCAGGATTTAATTAATATTCTTCAGAATAAATTTGAAGAATATTGTAAATTTATGAATAATCAACAAATTGATAGAGCAATTAAATCCGTTTTGGAGTTAATATCTTCTGGAAATGCATATGTTGATACTCAAGCACCATGGACACTGAAAAAAACAAATAAAATAAGAATGGAAGAAGTTTTATATATTGTTACAAATATCATTATTAAATCAGCTGTTATGCTCTATCCAATAATACCAACTAGTTCTAAAAAAATTCTAAATATTTTTAATTATGATATGGACAATCATCAATTTGAGAATTTCACTAAACTAATAAATCAAAATATAAAAATAAATAATCCAGAACCAATATTTCCAAGAATATTGAATGATTGACTCACATTGTCATTTAAATTTTAAAAAATTATCAGACAATTTTGAGAATATAATTAATAATTCCAAAAAAAATAATATTAGTTCAATATTATCAATTAATACCAAACCTGAAGATTTTCAGGATCATTTAAATTTAATAAAAAATTATAATTCTATTTATCTTTCATATGGACTTCACCCAAGTGATGTTCAATCAATGAGCCAAATTGAATTACAAAACTTTGATCAATACTGTAATAATGAAAAAGTAATAGGAATAGGTGAAACAGGCATTGACCTGTATCATAATGATCAATTTCTCAAAGAACAAATACAAGTATTTGAAACCCATATTGAAGCTTCAATAAAGCATTCACTACCAATTATCATTCATCAAAGAAATTCTGAAAAAGAAATAGTAGATATTTTAAAAAACTATAAATCAAATAATTTAAAATTAATTTTTCACTGTTTTACTGGTTCAAATCAACTACTAAATTTTTGTTTAGAGAATAACTACTACATTTCTATTTCTGGAATAATAACATTTAAAAATGCATCAAGTTTAAGAGATATAATTAAGGATGCTCCTTTAGATTCTATACTTATAGAAACTGATAGTCCTTTTTTAGCACCCGAGCCAATGAGAGGTAAAGTTAATGAACCATCTTTTGTAAAATATACTGCTGAATATTTGGCAAAATTTTTTAAATTATCCTTTGAAGAATTTGAAAAAATCACTGATAATAATTTTTTTAATTTGTTTACGAAAGCTAAAAGAGATAATTATCTTTAATATGAAAATAACAATTTTAGGCTGTGGAGGATCTTTTGGATCACCTTTAGCGTGGAATAGACATGGGAATATTGATCTTGATAATAAAAGAAATTTTCGAACAAGATCATCTGTACTTATTGAATATAAAAATACAAATATTTTAATTGATACTAGTCCAGACCTTAGACAGCAACTTTATAATGCTAAATGTACAAATATTGATGCGGTACTTTATACCCATATTCATTCTGATCATACATCAGGAGTGCCAGACATGAGAGCAATGTCTTTGATAAATAAAAAAATTATTCCTGCATATATGCCAAAAGAAATGATTCCCGAGATGGAGACAAATTATAAATATATTTTTAAAGGAGAAAAAGATTATTTACCATTTATGGAAATAAAAGAATTAGATTCCAGTATCAATTTTCAGAATTTAAATATTGAAACATTTAAACATAATCATGGCTCTATAGATGTGCAAACATACAAGATTGGAAATTTCGCTTATTCTACAGATTTAAAAAAATTTTATAATCAAGACATTGATAAATTAAAAAATCTCGATTTATGGATAGTTGGTTTGTTAAGAGAAGATACTCATCCTGCTCATGCTGGATTTGATCAAATAATGGATTTTATTTCGTATATTAAGCCAAAACAAACTATATTTACTCATATGACAGCTTTACTAGATGAAAAAGAATTAATAACAAAGTGCCCTCCAAATATTATACCTGGATATGATGGTATGATTATTAATTTATGAAACCAGTATCTATTGGCTTCATAGGAATTGGAAATGTTGGATCAAACCTTACAAATAATTTATTAAAATCAAATAACAATGTATTTGTGTATGATAAAAATAATCAATCCTATTCAAGATTAAAAAATTTAAAAAAAAAGCCTTGTAAAACATTAAAAGAATTAACTGAAAAGAGTGATGTTATAATAACATGTTTACCTTCACCAAAGGCTGTAAGCAAAGTTCTAAGAACCATATTAAAATATTTAACTAAAAAACATATCTGGATTGAGATGAGTACTTCAGATAAAAATGATATGATTAGCTTATCCAAAAAAGTAATTTCTAAAGGTGGAAAAGTATTAGAATGTCCAATTACTGGAGGAGAACATAGAGCAAAATCAGGAAATATATCTATTTTAGCTTCAGGCAAAAAATCAACTTTTAAAAAATGTTTCCCAATTTTATCATTGCTTGGTCATGAAATTTTATATTGTGGAAAAATTGGAAATGCTTCTATATTAAAAGTAATTACAAATTATTTAGCATCATTACATTTAGTAGGTATAGGTGAAGCACTGAGTGTTGCAAAAAAAAATAAAATTAATTTAGGCTTAACATATAAAGCGATAAAAATAAGCTCAGGAAATAGTTTTGTTAATGAAACTGAAACAAAGGTAATACTTGGGGGCAGTTATGATGTTGGATTTACAATGGACCTAGTTAATAAAGATATAAATCTTTTTAATAAACTTGGAAAAAATATAAAATTAGAACTAGGAAATTATTTAAGTAAAAAATTTAAACTTGGTATGAAAAATTTAGGGAAAAGGTCATTTAGTACTAGTATTATTAAATTAATTGAAAAAGATGCTAAAATTAAATTAAGAGCAAAAAATTTCCCAAAACAATTAATTGATAAACAAAAAAAACAAAAAGGTGTAGAAGTATAATATGTCAGAAAAAAAATTACTACCTGCTGAGTTAGATCCAAGAAATCCAAGTTTTGCTTACAAAAATAAATATAATGATCATGTAGAAAATACTGATCAATTCAATAATTATATAAAGTCTACTAAAGTTAAAAAAGTTTTTTCGGGAATGTTATGGGGAGAAGGACCAACTTATATTCCTCATTTAGACACATTAGTCTGGAGCGATATACCAAATAACAGAATGCTAAAGTTATCAAATGACTCAGTTGGTGAATATAAAAATCCTTCA
>CACBPV010000049.1 GCA_902541215.1 uncultured Alphaproteobacteria bacterium
AAAAAATCAATTTATGTAATTCTGGTATTTTGATAGCAAATACTAAATTATTATTTGATAATTTAAAAAATATAAAAGAAAATAAAATTAAAAAAGAAAGATATCTTCCTGATATATGCAAAATTTTTTCAAAAAAAAATATTCCTATCAATTATATTGAGTGCAACAAAGAAACAATGTTGGGCATAAATACATTGGATGATTTTAAAGTTGTACAAAATATCTTGCAAAAAAAATACGTAAAAAATTTTATAAAAAATGGAGTCAATTTTTTAAAACCCAATACTTGTTATTTAAGCTATGACACCAAAATTGAACCTACTGTTACAATTGAAAGCAATGTTACAATAAAGGAAAAAACAATTATAAAAAAAGGTTCAATAATTAAAAGTAATTCATACTTAGAAGAGGTTACAATAGATGAAAATTCACATATTGGTCCAAGTGCTAGATTAAGACCAAAAACAAAAATCGGAAAAAAAACAAAGATTGGTAACTTTGTTGAAATAAAAAATTCTAAAATTGGAAATAATGTTTCTATTGCTCATCTTTCATATGTTGGAGATTCAGAAATAGGAAATAATGTGAATATAGGTGCCGGCACAATAACTTGTAACTATGATGGAAAGAAAAAACACAAAACTATAATAAAAGATAATGTATTTATAGGTTCAAACACATCACTCATTGCTCCAGTTGTAATTGAGTCTAAATCTAGAATTGGCGCAGGTAGTGTTATCACTAAAAATATTCCCAAAAATTCACTTGCTATTGAAAGATCAGCCTTAAAAATTCTAAGAAATAAAAGATCTAAATAATAACCCTTGTTTCAAGATATATTAGGGTTTATGAGCCTTTTCAAATTATGAGCGATAAATGGTCACCAAATAGTTGGAGAAATAAAAATGCTCTTCATATGCCTAACTATCAGAATGAAGATCATCTAAATAAAACTCTAAATGAAATTTCCAAATATCCACCTTTAGTTTTTGCTGGAGAAGCGAGACTATTAAAAAAGAAACTTGGAGAAGTTTCAAACGGAAATGCTTTTTTATTACAAGGTGGAGATTGTGCAGAAAGTTTTGCAGATTTTCATCCAGACAATATTAGAGATACATTTAAAGTTATTTTACAAATGGCTGTTGTTTTGACGTTTGGTGCTTCTTGTCCAATTGTTAAAGTAGGAAGAATTGCTGGACAGTTTGCAAAGCCAAGATCATCTGCCACAGAAGTTATTAATGATTTAGAACTTGAGTCTTATAAAGGCGATATAATTAATGGGATAGACTTCAATCAAAAAGACAGAGATCCTAATCCAGATAGATTAATTCAAGCCTACAATCAGTCTGCATCAACACTTAATCTTTTAAGAGCTTTTTCTCAGGGCGGTTTTGCCAATTTAAATAAAATACATCAATGGAACCTAAATTTTGTTAAAGGTGAGAATGCTGCTAAATTTAGAGAGATATCTTCTAGAATTGACGAATGCTTATCTTTTATGGAGGCATGTGGAATAAATGGAAACAGTGTAAGACAATTAAATGAAACAGATTTCTTTACAAGTCATGAAGCTTTACTCCTTCAATATGAGGAAGCATTAACAAGAATAGATAGTACTTCAGGTAAGTGGTACGATGTTTCAGCTCACATGTTGTGGGTAGGTGATAGAACACGACAACTTGATGGAGCACATATTGAATTTTTAAGAGGTATTGAGAACCCTATAGGTATTAAAGTGGGTCCAAGCACAAAGATAGAAGAACTATTAAAGATATTAGATGTGTTGAATCCAAATAATGAAGCTGGAAAAATAACGCTGATATGTAGAATGGGTCATGAAAAAGTTAGTGGAATACTTCCAAAAATAATTAGATCAGTTAATTCAGCTGGTAAAAATGTTGTTTGGACTTGTGACCCAATGCATGGAAATACAATCAAATCTAACACGGGTTTTAAAACTAGGCCATTAAAAGATATAATTTCTGAAATTCAGCAATTTTTTCAAATTCACAGAAGCGAAGGAACATATCCAGGCGGCGTCCATTTAGAAATGACTGGTCAAGATGTTACAGAATGTATGGGAGGTCTTCAAGAAATAACAGATGAAGATCTAAAAAATAGATATCATACATATTGTGATCCGAGACTAAATGCCTCGCAGTCTTTAGAATTGGCTTTTTTATTATCAGATTTTTTAAAAGAAGAAAAATTGTTCTCAAAGCAATCTTCAAATTTATAAATTTATATTTATATATAACTTATGAATTCAAAAGATAAAATTATATACATTTCTAATTGGATTAAAGATTACGCCAAATCTATAAATAATAATCCAACTACACTAGTAATAGGAGTGTCAGGAGGAGTTGACTCAGCTCTTACTAGCACCTTATGTGCTCAAACTGGTTTAAAAACTATAGCTGTTTCAATGCCTATTAAGCAAAATTCATCACAACATGATTTAAGTTTAAGACACTTAGAATTTTTAGAGCAAAATTACCCGAATGTAGAAACAAAAATAATCGAGCTAGATAATGTTTTTAAAACATTTCAAAATACAATGCAAAATTTTGATAGTGAGTTAGCTTTTGCAAATTCAAGATCTAGACTAAGAATGGTAACTCTATACCAAATAGCTCAAAGTAATAATGGTATAGTTGTTGGTACTGGAAATAAAGTTGAAGATTTTGGTGTTGGATTTTATACAAAATATGGTGATGGAGGCGTAGATATATCGCCAATAGCAGATTGTACTAAAACTGAGGTGTGGGAATTAGCCGAAGAAATTGGGGTTATAAAAGATATTATTAGCGCAGCACCAACAGATGGTTTATGGGATGATAGTAGAAATGATGAAAGCCAGCTTGGTCTTTCATATAAGCAATTAGAAGAAGCAATGGAAAATAAATCTAGTGAATACTACAGTAGATACGAAGAAATTAGAAAGCCAAATCTTCATAAGATGAAGCCTATTCCCGTTTGCGAAATTCCTAAAGAATAATATGAAGTGTAGGTTCGCTCCTAGCCCTACAGGAAAAATACATATCGGTAATGCTAGATCAGCAATTTTGAATTGGATTTTTTGTCAAAAAAATCAAGGTGAGTTTGTATTAAGAATTGATGATACTGATGCCAATAGGAGTTCTAAAGAATTTGAGACAAGTATCAAAGATGATCTTAAATGGCTTGGATTAAATTGGAGTTACACTTTTAATCAGTCCTCTAGACAGCATATTTACAATGAGAAAATCCAAATTCTAAAACAAAAGAAAAGACTTTATCCATGTTTTGAAACAGAAGAGGAATTAGCTTTAAAGAAAAAATCTTTGTTATCATCTGGGAAACCACCTATTTATGATAGATCATCATTAAATCTAAGTGATGAAGAAGTAGAAAAAAAAATAGAATCTGGAATCCAACCCCATTGGAGATTCAAATTAGATCATGAAAATATTGGTTGGAAAGATATCATTAAAGGAGATGTTTCATTTGATGCAAAAAATTTGAGTGATCCTGTTTTAATTAGAGCTGATGGAACATTGTTATACCATTTACCTTCAGTCATTGATGATATTGAGGAAAAAATTACGCATATTATTAGAGGGGAAGATCACATAGCTAATACTGCCTATCATATTCAAATTTTTAA
>CACBPV010000050.1 GCA_902541215.1 uncultured Alphaproteobacteria bacterium
GAACAAGAAATATTTTGGAGAGGTGAATTTGGTAATGAATATATTTCCAGAAATAATGACAAGCAATTTCTTAATTCAAATATAAAATTTTTTAAAAAAATAAAAAAATATTTAAATGACTCGAAAACAGTTTTTGAAGTTGGATGTAATATAGGATTAAATTTAGAAGCTATAAATATTATTTTACCAAATCTTAAACTTTCCGGTATTGATATAAATAAAAAATCAATTGAAATTTTAAATAAAAAAAAAATATCTAAAAATTTTATTGGATCGTTTAAAAGTTTTAAAATGCCAAGAAAATATGACTTAATTTTCACTAAAGGAGTGTTAATACATATAGATCCCTCAGAATTAGAAAAATATTATAAAAAAATGTATAATTTTTCAAAAAAATATATTCTTTTAGTTGAATATTTTAATCCAACTCCTGTCAAAATATCGTATAGAAAACACAATAATAAACTGTTTAAAAGAGATTTTGCAGGAGAGATGTTAAGTGCTTTTGATTTAGATTTAGTAGACTATGGTTTTTTATATAAAAATGATACTAAAGCACCTCAGGATAATTTATCTTGGTTTTTATTGAAAAAAAAATGAAATTAGCAATTATTCCAGCAAGATCTGGAAGTAAAAGAATTAAAAATAAAAATATAACTAAGGTATATGGTAAACCCATTATATATTATGTAATTAAAAAATTACTTAGAAGTAAGATTTTTGATAAAGTTGTAGTTTCAACAGATTCAGATAGAATAATTAAATTATCAAATGTCTATGGGGCTGAAGTTCCTTTCAAAAGACCTAAATACTTATCAGATGATAAAACTAGAGCAAGCAGCGTAGTAAAACATGCAATAAATTACTATAAAAGAAAAAAAATAGAATTTAAATATGTATGTTGTGTATATCCTACATCAATACTTTTAAATACAGATAATATAAGAAAAGCATTAACATTACTTGAGAGAAATAAAAATAAAAAATTTGTTATTACTATAACAAAATATAAACATCCCTTAGAAAGAGCATTAACGTACGAAAAAAAAATAATTAAACCTATATTTCCAAAAAAAATTAAAGAAAGAACTCAAGATTTAAAAGTTTATTATCATGACGCTGCACAGTTTTATCTTGGAAGATCGGTATCATTTGAGAAAGATATTGAGCCTATTTCAAAATCATCAATACCTTTAATTATTAACTCTAGTAGAGTCTTAGATATAGATGAATATAACGATCTAGAATTGTTACAAAAAATTAAACTAAATTATATTATTTAATAAATTTACTATTTTTTTTTGCTCTTTTATTTGTAGCTTATAATAAATAGGAATTGAAAAAACACTCTGGTAAAATTTTTCGGATATGGGAAAATCTTTTCTTTTGAATTTGTATTTTTTCTTATAGTACTCATAAAAATGAATAGGTTTGTAATGAACCTGGAGAGAAATTCCATTTTTTTTAAAGAGATTATAAGTTTCTAATTTATTATATTTTGATGCATTAAAATTAATTTTTACTGGATAAAGGTTGTAAGAATTATACACATGTTTTTTTGATAAAGGCAGCTTAATTAAGTCATTTGTAATTTTTAAATCATAATATTTTGCAATTTCATTTCTTTTTTTTGTAAATTTAAAGATTTTTTTTAATTGACTAATACCTAAGGCACATTGGATATCAGTAAGTCTATAATTATATCCAATATTTTGAATAGAATAATCCCAATTGTATTTTCTTTTTTTTGTATAATCAACACCATGAGTTCTAAATGATCTAACTTTATCATTTATTATTTTACTATTTGTAAGAACTGCTCCTCCCTCTCCAGTAGTAATATTTTTAGCAGGATGAAAACTTTGAATTACTACGTGGGCATAATTTAAAGCATAACTATTACTATTTTTAAACTTAGATCCTAAAGCATGACAATTATCATTGATTAATATTATCTTATATTTATTTGATAAATATTTTAGAGCTTCCCAATCACAAAGCATTCCTGCATAATCTACAGCAATAACTGCTTTGATTTTTTTGTTATTTAAAATTGAATTCTTAATAATCTTTTCTAACTTGTTAGGATCAATGGTATTAAATTTTTCTTCAATATCACATAGAATAGTTCTTGCTCCAGAATATTCAATTGAATTAGATGAAGCTACAAAAGTTATGGGAGTTGTGACAACATAATCATTTTTAGTCCATCCCAATGCTTTACCAACTAAGTGTAATCCTGCTGTCCCACTTGAGACCGTTGTACAATACTTTGCATTAAAAAATTTAGATAATTTATTTTCAAATTCAGTTATATATTTTCCTTGTGTAAGATAATCTGAATTTAGAACATTCAGAACAGCTTTTTTATCATCTTTGTCAATATATTGTTTTGTATAATTAATATTTATCACTTATTTTAAGGTATTTATTAATTTTTTAATTTTTGAAACATTTAAAAAATTAGAATTATCAGAGCTACTGTACTCAAACCCATATTTCATAAATTTACCCTTATCTTTTTTATCTTTATTAATAAATTTTTTAACTTCCCATAAATCAGAAGAAGGAAGTATGACAAAATATTTTTTAAACTCTAGCGTGTTTACAGAATCATCTTTTGTAATCATTATTTCATGTAATTTTTCACCTGGTCTTACTCCAATAATCTTGATTTTAGCATTAGTATTAATTGCTTTTACTACATCAGTTATTTTGTATGAAGGAATTTTTGGCACAAATATTTCTCCTCCCCACATTTTATCGAAGCAAGACATTACAAAATCAACACCCTCATCAAGTGTAATATTAAATCTAGTCATTCTTTTATCAGTGATTGGGAAATGATCATTTGATTTTAATGTTAAAAAATATGGAATTACTGAACCTCTACTTGCCATTACATTGCCATACCTTACAACTGAAAATTTAATTTTTTTATTTCCTCGGTAATTATTTGCTGCAATAAATAGTTTATCTGAAGCTAATTTTGTGGCACCATATAGATTAATTGGTGCTGCAGCTTTATCAGTGCTTAAAGCAATAATTTTTTTTACATTATTATATAAAGAAGCATCAATAACATTTTGAGCTCCAATTATATTTGTTTTAATTGCCTCAAAAGGATTGTATTCAGCTAGTGGTACATGTTTAATTGCTGCAGCATGGACAACATAATCAACATTTTCCATGGCAATTTTTAATCTTTCACTATCTCTAACGTCTCCAATAAAATATCTAAAAGGATTATCATTGCTGATAGGCCATTTTTTTTGTAATTCATACTGCTTTAATTCATCTCTCGAATAAATTATTATCTTGTTAGGTTTATATTTTAAGATTTTTTCAATAAATTTTTTTCCAAAAGACCCTGTCCCACCAGTTATCAAAATATTTTTATTTTTCAAAATCATGATTTAAGTAATTGGACACAAAATTCTTTTCGAATTAG
>CACBPV010000051.1 GCA_902541215.1 uncultured Alphaproteobacteria bacterium
CTGTATTTTTTCCTAAATACGAAATTGCTTTATCTTTATAATTAATAACTGGCCATTTCATTTTTGCAGCTAAAGCTAAGAATGTCATCATAAAACAACTACTAACAGCCGCAGCTAGTTTTTGTTCTGGATTAATATTAGTTTCACTCCCTCCATAATCTGGAGATGATCCCGCATCAATAGATACATTTTCGTTAAGTATTACTGTGTGATCAGTTAAGTATTTTCCAAATTCGAGTTTTTGATCTCCTAACTCCCACTTTAATTCTATTGAATGACTCATTTTAGGAATAATTAAAAGGTAGTGAGCACACTTTACCTTTTCTCTCAATATTGTCTGGTGTTAATACGATAACATCCTGCCCATCATTCCAATAGTCCCTATCAACCATTGATAGCCCAATATTGGTTTTTAAAAATGGTGAATAAATACCAGAGGTGATATTACCAATTTGAAATCTATTTTTTGAGTATACAGGAAAAGGTATTGTACACGAAGGAGTTGGGGACCCATCAAAAGTAATTCCTTTTATTTTTTTTTCTATTCCATTTTTTAATATTTTTTTTAGTGCAATTTTTCCAATGAAATCATGAGATAAATTGTTACAATAATTATCAAATCCACATTCAATTGGATTATTTTCTAAAGTAAATTCATTACCATAGGATAATAAACCACCTTCTATTCTATCAATTAAATTTGGACAACCAGGTGAGATATTAAAATCTTTTCCTGCTTCCCAAATAGTTTCCCAAAGTTTTTTTCCTAAATTAAAACCTTTAAGGTAAATCTCAAAACCATCTTGTTTGCTATATCCTGATCTTGCAATTATCTGTTTTGTTCCTTCAAATTCAAAAAAAGAAAAATGAAAGAATTTTAATTTTTTAATTTTTTCTCCAAATATTGATGACATTAATTTTTCAGATTTTGGACCTTGAATTGCTAAGGGAAAAATATCTGGTTCTAAAATATCAACTTTAAAATTTCTTCCAACAGCTAATCCTTTTGCCCAAAGAAGAACATCAGAGTCTGCAACTGATAGCCAATATTTATTTTCACTTAATTTTAAAAGTACAGGATCATTTATCATCCCTGCATTTTCATCAATCATTGGATAATAGTAACATTTACCAATAGGCATATCTTTTATTGACCTTGGAGACATGAGTTGTATTAACTCTGTAGCATCTTCTCCTATTATTTGAACTTGTCGTTGACATGAAACATCCCAAATTTGAGTATTTTTAGATAAGTGCCAATAATCTTCTTCAACTGTTGCTTTATATGATTTTGGAAGAAGCATATGATTAACTACAGTAAAACCACTTACACCAGCCTCAATTACTTTCTCGGTATAGGGAGTCCTTCTAATACGTCTAGACATGTTTAATCCTGAATTACTCATTTTATTTAGACCACCATATTGAGTAACCATTTGGAGAAACAATTAAAGGTATGTGATATTTTTTAAGAGGATCTTTCATTTTAAATTTAACACTGATTGAATTAATTATTTCACTAGTATTTCTAAAATATTTACCAGAATTAATTATCATTTCATAATCACTTTCACAATCTTCTTTCGTTAATTCAAATTCTTTAAGCATTCTTCCAGAACTATCTGTTTTATCTTCTAGAAATACGACTTTGTTATTATTATTTACTTTATAAATAACAATTTCTACATCACTTGCATGCGTACCATCTATTGAGTTTAGTAAATGTGTAGAAAAAATTGCCATAACCTACTCTATAGACGCTTTATCTCTTTTATCACTAACTGCAGCAACTATTGGACTTATAACGCCTTTAGCCTTAACATTTACGCATGCAGTTTTACCACTATCTAACGCTCTTTTTAAAGCGGGGGCTAAATCTTCTCTTTTAGTAACTAATTCTCCATGCCCTCCAAAACCTTCAAAAATTGAATGAAATGGAATATCTCTAAAGTCAGTTGCAAAGTGTTTCCCACTTTCAAATAACCTTTCTTGTTGTTGAGAGATACAGTCAAGACCTCCATTGTTATCTATAACTACAACAATAGGTTTTTTTTCTTGAAATGCAGCTTCAATTGATAATCCACCAGATAAAAATGCACCATCTCCACTTATTAAAACAACATTAGATTTAGGATTAAGATTTTTCGCTGATATTGCAAAAGGAACTCCAACACCTAACATACTAAAAGTGCCTGGATGTAATATTCCTCCAAGTTTTTTACCTTTAGATCCAGCAATATTAATTGCGATCTCAGACCAGAAATGTGTATTTCCACCATCAATAACTAACCAATCATTTTCAGTTAATACTTCTTGAACATCTAAAGCTAATTGAAGAGGATGAATTTTTCCACCTTCTTTTTTAGCCTCTTCAGTTTCTTTATTTAAATCATCTAATGTTTTATCAATCCATTTTTTTTTCTCTTTTTTATTCTTATCAAACCATTCATTATTTAATTTCCATTTACTATTTTTCTTTAATTCTACGAGTTTATCCAAAAAGACTCCAGGATCACAAAGTAAATTAATATCTGCAGCTCTATTTAATTCTATTTCTTCATGTGATCCATTAATACAAACAAGCTTTGTGCTTTTTGGAAAAAGTGGAGGATTACCAAAATTCATTTGATTATCAAGACGTGCACCAATCATAAGAACTAAATCTGATTCATTAAGAGCCATCTTTGATGGGGGGTATTGATGGATATCTGCAAGACCCATATATGTATCTGCCTCTTCACCTAAAAGTTTTTGGTGGTATGGTATATTAAATATTGGAATATTTAATTCAAAACCAGCTTGCTCTAATTTTTTTTCTGCACTAGACCACCAAACTCCATGCCCTCCAATAAAAACTGGTTTTTTAGCATTAATTGCAAGATCAAATATTTCATTTAAAATCTCAGGATCGGGCCAAGCTTTTGCTAAAGGTTTTTTTTGTTGAGTAAATGGTCTTTCTTCTAAACCTGCATCATCTGCAAATGATGAAAACATTATATCTACTGGCACACTTAAATGTACTGCACCCGGATAACCATTTGTTGCAATTCTATAAGCTTTATCTACGAACTCCCTTATTCTATTGCCATCTGTTATACTGGCACTGTATTTTGTTAAAGGTGCAGCAATAGATACATCATCTATTTCCTTAAAACCGCCTGATCCTTGTCTTTTTAAACTACTAGATCCAGTTATAAAAATAACAGGGGATCTTTCACCCCAAGCTTCCATCATTGAGGGTACTGCATTTGCGAAACCTTCTGGTCCAACAATACAAACAGATGGTTTTCTTGATATTCTAGTATGACCATCAGCTAAATGACCAGCAATTTGTTCATGAGGACAATTAATTACATTAATTTGACACTCCATAAATCCTTCAAGTGCCGGATTACAA
>CACBPV010000052.1 GCA_902541215.1 uncultured Alphaproteobacteria bacterium
ATTTCCAATTTATAGGTCTATGATTAAATACAGCGGTGCAAAAGCTGTACCATTAAAGCTTTCAGAAAAAGATAATTTCGAAATTAATACTGAACAATTAAAAGAATTAATTTCTGATAAAACAAGTTTGATAATAATAAATAATCCAAACAATCCAACAGGGTCATATATGAATAAGAAAAAAATTACTGATCTTGTTAATTTATTAGATCAGTATCCAAACGTCTCCATTTTAAGTGATGAAATTTATAGTAATATTATTTTTAATAATGAACAAATGCCATCATTATTGAAATACGAAAGTATAAAAGATAGATTGATAGTTCTTGAAGGATGGAGCAAAACATATTGTATGACTGGATGGAGGTTAGGCTGGAGTATATGGCCAGAAAATTTAATTGAACATGCTAATAAAATATGTGTCAATTACAATTCCTGCGCTACCTCAATTTCGCAATATGCAGGATTAGAAGCGATAAAAGGTTCTCAGAAAGAAATAACAAAAATTGTTAGTGAATTTCAAAAAAGAAAAGAGTACGTTTTTAATGAATTGAATAAATTAGAAAAAATTTCTTGTTTTGAACCAGGTGGTGCTTTTTATGCATTTCCCAATATTTCAAAAACTGGATTGAGCGGAAATAAATTTTCAGAAATTGCACTTGAAGAGAAAGGTGTTGCATTAGTTCCAGGATCTAGCTTTGGAGATAATGCTGAAGAATTTGTTAGAATAAGTTTTGCTAATTCTCTAGAAAACATTAAAGAAGCAATTGATAGGTTATCAACAATATGAAAAAAATAGAAGCAATCATTAAACCATTTAAACTTTCTCAAGTTAAAGAAGCTTTACATGAACTTGGAATATCCGGGATGACATTAGTAGATGTAAAAGGTTTCGGTAGACAAAGAGGATCAACTGGTGGAATTGATCCTAATGATGGGTATGATGATGAATTTTTAGCAAAAATGAAACTTGAAGTAATCGTTGAAGACAATCAAGTAGATGATGTTATTGAGTCAATAAAAACTAGCGCTTATTCTGGAAAAATTGGCGATGGTAAGATTTTTGTATCGAATATTGAGCAGGTAATTAGAATAAGGACTGGCGAAAAAGACAGTGATGCTGTCTAATTTTTCTTTACTTTTATATAAAACCTAGTAATTAAACAATAATCGTTCAACTCTTTTAGAGTCGGAAGTAGGCATTGTGCCGAAGGAACGCATGCAAAAGTTATAAATCGTTCAACCTATTTTATAGGTCGGAAGTAAGCCTAAAGCTGAAGGAACGCGCATCAAAAGCAGATTTCATAACTAGAGCATGATTTAACCGGGTAACGCTGGATAGCATACCCTTTTGTTGAAGTAAGGAGATAGATATGAAATTAAAAAGCTCGACTCCAAAAGATTTAATGTCAGAAATTAAAGATATGGACATTAAGATGGTTGATATGCGCTTTACTGATATACCAGGAACAACTCAACATTTTACAATACCAATTAAATTTTTAGACGAAGATATATTTTCTGACGGACTTGGTTTTGATGGTTCTTCAGTAAGAGGTTTCCAAGAAATTCAAGACAGTGATATGATTGTTTTGCCAGATGCAACAACAGCCTATATTGATCCATTTTTTTCAGAAAAAACTTTGGCATTACATTGTAATATCAAAGATCCTGTAACTTTGGTTGACTATAGTCGTGACCCAAGAAATATTGCTAAAAAAGCTGAAGCCTATTTGAAATCATCTGGTATCGGTGACACAGCATTTTTTGGTCCAGAAGCAGAATTTTTTGTGTTTAATAACGTTCAGTTTGACTCAGGATCAAATTTTGCATTTCATGAAGTTGATTCTGTTGAAGGTACTTGGAATAGTGGTGCTGATGAAAACCCAAACTTAGGTCATAAACCTAGACATAAAGAAGGTTATTTTCCTTTACCGCCAGTTGATACACTTCAAGATGTAAGAACTGAAATGGTAATGACAATGCAAGACATTGGTCTTACAGTTGAAGCACATCACCATGAAGTTGCAACAGGTGGACAATGTGAAATTGATTTAGAGTTCTCGCCTTTACTAAAAATGGCTGATGATATGATGAAATATAAGTACGTTGTTAAAAATGTAGCTAGACAACATGGAATGACAGCTACATTTATGCCTAAACCTTTATTCGAAGATAATGGTTCAGGTATGCACGTTCATCAAAGTGTTTGGAAAGACGGTGACACATTAATGTATAAAGAGGGTAACTATGCTAACCTAAGTGATTTAGCTCTAAATTATATTGGCGGTATACTTAAACATGCACCTGCTCTTTTAGCTTTTTGTGCTCCTACTACTAATTCTTATAAAAGATTGGTCCCAGGCTTTGAGGCTCCAGTGAACATTGTTTACTCTCAAAGAAATAGAACTGCATCTGTTAGAATTCCTGCTTATTCTCAAAGCCCTAAAGCAAAAAGAATGGAATTTAGATGTCCAGATCCAAGTGCAAATCCATACTTAGCATTCTCAGCAATGTTAATGGCAGGATTAGATGGAATTAAAAATAAAATTAATCCTGGTGATCCAACAGATATAAATCTCTATGCTGCTAGCGATGAAGTTTTGTCTAAAATTCAATCTACGCCTGGATCTTTAGCTGAATCTCTTGAAGCTCTTGAGAAAGATCATGCATTTTTATTAGAGGGTGATGTATTCACCAAAGATGTAATTGAAACTTATATTAGCTATAAAAAAGAGAGTGAGGTTGACCCTATTAATATTAGACCTCATCCACACGAGTTTAAATTATACTACGACGTGTAGAATTATACTTGTCTCTATAAAGAAAACCGCCTTAGGGCGGTTTTTTTTATGTTTTTAGAACAACACTTTTGATAATAAATATTTGTGGCTAAAAAATCTACTTATAATGCCAAAGATATTGAAGTACTTGAGGGTCTTGAGCCAGTTCGTAAAAGACCGGGTATGTATATTGGAAGCACAAATCAAGATGGTCTTCATCATTTAGTTAACGAAGTACTAGATAATAGTATAGATGAAGTTTTAGCTGGTCACGCGACCGATATAAGTTTTCAATATAAAAAAAATGGTTCGATAAAAATAAAAGATAATGGAAGAGGTATTCCTATTGATTTTCATCCAAAATATAAAAATAAAAGAGCACTTGAAGTAGTTTTAACTACACTTCACGCAGGTGGTAAATTTAACAGTAATGCTTACA
>CACBPV010000053.1 GCA_902541215.1 uncultured Alphaproteobacteria bacterium
TGGCAAAGACTGAGGGCGAGACGACAGCCATAAAGAAAATCATAGATCCTATAAGGATTGTTACTAAAAAATTAAGAGTATAGATTATCATCAGTTAAAATTGCTCTTATATAAAGAGCAATTGTTATATTTATGAATTATCAATTGCTGTTTTTAATTTTCTATATTCCATAGAATTAGTTCCAGCTATTGTTTCTAATTTTAATAACATTTCATTAGCTTTATTCATATTACCTAGGGTGATGTATAGTTCTCCAAGATATTCATGTGCTCCTAAATGTTCAGGATTTGCGTCTAAAGCAATTCTATATGCTTCAAAGGCCTTATCTAGATTTGGCTCACTGTGCTTTCTGTAACTAAAACCAAGTAAGTTATATACATCAGCTTTTTTTTCACCTAAGTCTTTACGCTTAGCAATTTTTTCAAGTAATTTAATAGATTTATCAAATTTCTTATAATAAACTAATTCGTAAGCCTTATCGTATAATTTTGTTACTTGTTCGCTAGCTGAAATGCTAGTTGCACTATCATCTGAGCTGGTACTAGCTGCAAATGATGTGGAACTTATAAATAATAATGTAAGAAAAATTCTAATCATCAGGATGAGATATGTGGGTTTAAACCAATTTCAATATTTGTATGTGAATTAATTTAATTAATGGCAAGCAATATTATACTTTTTTAATCTATAATAGTTATATGGCCACGGCGTTAGAAAGCCTGCAAGAAGCATTATAGGTATTACCCACCATACAAGTTTAGCGCCACCCATAATGATCCAGTCAACTGCATTCATGGCTATTTCCATAGACACCATTGAAATTAAACTCATTCCTATGGCTGTTTTAAAAGCTTTGCTGATAATCATTTGTCTTGATAAAACGACAGTCTCTAAAATGATGCTAGTAATAATACCATTAATGATTGCTAGGATCATAATATAAAGTGTAGGCCAAGGAATGCTAGTTAATTGAAAATAGAGTATGGTTCCAAAATCGCCAATACTACATCCTAGCAAACACCAAGCAGTATTTTTAGCACTTCTTCTCCATGTATGTTTACATTTCCAATGAAAACGTGGAGCTGGTTTTTTTAATGTTTCAGCAACAGACATTAAATTATATTCCTTGTTTAAATTCGAATGTGCTATTTATATCATTAATTTCATAACTATCAATTGTACCATTCGTCCATTTGATTGTTATATTTTTAATGATTTCACCTTCACGTAAACCGTAATGTGCTACTGGTTCCATTTGACATAAATATCCTGAGCCTGCATCAATAGTCTTTGCATGATTTCTTAAATTCGTATGTAATGTCACTGTTGCACCTCTAGCTGGAGCACCAAAAGTGTTTAGAGGCTTGATTCTAATAAAATTTGTATTTGATACATTTGCCTTAAATAAACTGAGTGGTTGAGCTCCAGATTCACCATGAGAAATAAGTAATTCTAGAATTCCATCACCATCAATATCAGCAACAGCAGCACCGGTTCCTAAACCTTGTACTTCAAGTGCTTCTTCTAATTTAATTTCTTTTAGGTTTCCTCCATCAAGGATACGAAAGAGTTTATTGGGTTGACCGATATTATTTAAAAAAATCTCATCATAACCATCATTATCAAAATCAGCTGATATAACTGTGCGTATTCTACTTGGTGATCTAAAATCTAATGAGGACATATCGAGAAATGATTCTTTTTGTTTTACAAAAATACGATGATAACCTTCCCAGTTACTTGTTATAATATCAAGTTCACCTCTATACAAAAAATCAGTTAAAGTAGTTCCGCGACCATTTTGAAAAGTATCTTGCACATTTTTTTCAATCGCAATATCATTAAAATTACCATTAATATTTTTATATAAAAAATTAGGACCTCTCTCATTAGCTGCAAATATATCCATATTATCAGAAACTATATGTCCTGAAATTACAGCTCTACCTCCAGTTATTTGATCTATTCCAAGCATTGGAGCTAAATCTTTAACTTCATTTTCTTCAATTTCATAAAATCTAGTAGGGCCTCCATAATTAGCAACATATATGCCGTACTTTCCCGATCCATTTCTGTCTACACAAACAACAGATCTGCCCGCGGTTAAATTTAAATTTTCTAAATTTTTTTCTAACTCAAAATAATCGAATATTTTGTTATTTTTATCCAGTAATCTATCAGAGTATTTTTTTTCTCCACTATACGTATCAGTATTTAAGAAATAAATTTCTTCAAAACCATCCTGATCAATATCACAAGCTGATACACCAATAGTATTCCTATCTTCATCAACGAATAAAGGATCTTGTATTGTATTAATTAGTTTTCCATTTTTATAGGTAAGAGCTAAATTGGAGTAACCAAAACCAGTAACAATAAATTCAAAAGTTCCATCTTTATTAAAGTCAGTTACTGAAACTCCATAGCTTAATCGATCATTATTATTTTCAATTATATCAGAAATATTAGAAAAAAATTCTGCCTTAGCCATATTAGATATCAATATAATAAAAATAAAAATTAACTTATGCATTTCAAGTATTGTCAGTTTGCCAATCTAATAAAAATATCGCCCATTCCAAAATTAAGTTCTTCAAGAGGCATACTATTTCTAGCTTCACACATGGGTCCAGTAATTTGGTTATTTTTTATATAATCTAAATCGTAAGCATCACATTTTTTTGCATTATGTAATAAACCAATAACAAGTTTGTTATCTACTGAGTATGTATATTCTTTATTTAATTCATTACCTTCACAAAAATAATCTCTATTAACAAGTTCGGGGAAATCATTTTTGTTACATGGATTATCAATAACGATTGTATAGATATCTTTTGATTGATCTTTAAAATCGATATTGATTTTTTTTGTTTCTGAATATTTCATTACATCGCATAAGCAAGGCCAACAACATTTATAATATTGACCACAAATTCTTTCATCATTTTCTATATTAGAAAGAAAAATCTCATCTGGTTGAGCATCTGGAGGAATTAGAGAACCTGAAACAGCACAATATAACTTATTAAATTGCATAAACTCTTCATAATCTAAGTTCTGATCTAAAATATATTTAAAAAATCTTGGTCCTGCTGCATTTCTATTCCCATCAGGAAAAATAATAGACCAATCATTAACAATTCTCTCATACAATTTTTCTGTATTTGCATTGACCTGAGAAATGGATAAAA
>CACBPV010000054.1 GCA_902541215.1 uncultured Alphaproteobacteria bacterium
GATTCTATTTCTTATGATGAAGAAGAAAATATTATTGCTAAAGGTAATGCTAAAATATTTCAAAAAAATAAATTTATAATTTCTGATCTAATAATTTATAATAAATTAGAGGAAAAAATCATTCTACCAACTAAATTTGTTTTTAAAGATGAAAATAATAATTTTTTTGAAGGAAATAATGGATATTTTATTAAAGATTTGAATTTTGCTGAGTTTGAAAATCCAAAAATAAAACTAAGTGATGGATCAAGAATAATTGGAAAAAAATTTAAAAGAAATGATCATATCGATATAATTTCTAAAGGTGTTTATTCTCCATGCAGTTCAAGAATAAAAGTCGCAAATTTTATTTGCCCAACATGGCAATTAGAGGGTGAAAAAATATTACATGATAACAAAAACTTATTTCTTTATCAAAAACACTCAAAAATGAGAGTCATCAATACTCCAATATTTTATATTCCATATATTGTTACACCATCACCTTTAAGAAAAGATAGAAAATCAGGTTTCTTAACACCTTCAATATCTTTAAATTTTTTGGATACAAAAACATCTCAATCGACATCTTTTCCATATTATTTTAATATTTCTATAGATAAAGAATTGCTATTTACGCCAATCATAAACTATGGAGGTGGTGTTGATTCATCGCAAAGATTTGTATTTGATTATAATCAGATAATTTCTGGAGGAAATTTTAAAACTGATCTTACATTTGACTCTAATTTTGAAAATAAAGATAACAATAAGTGGTTTTCAGACGCAAGTTTAATTACAAATTATAATAAAAATCTTAATGAGAAATATAAAATAAGTTTTGCTTCAGCATTACAAACTTCAAAAAATTATATTCAAAAAACTAAACCAAATGATGATTTAAGTTACACACACTCGTTATCAACAAGCTTTAATTTAGAAGGTTATAATTTAAGAAAAATTGATGATCAATTAAGATTAGGTGTAAATTTTTATCAAACAAATCAAGAAAATGAAGACAATAAAACAATTCCAACAGTATTACCAAATATAAAATATTTTTCAGGATATAATAACTTTTACGGAAATATATCAAATTCAAACTACGAATTTTATAATATCTTTAGAGAGAAAGCCAGCGATGTGCATGCTAAAAGTCAACAAAAAATATCTCATAAATATAATTTAAAAAAAGAATTTATTAAATTTAATTCAAAAATTCAATTTAATACAAATATATATAATCAAATATTTAAAACAGAAGATAAATTATTAGATAATAATAATTATAAATCTGGTTCATATTACAGGTTATTTCCAATGTTAGGTATTACAACTGAAAGCCCGTTTAAATTTAAAAATTTATTATCAAATATTACACTTAACCCTAAATTTAATGTAGTTGTTACTCCAGGAATATCAAACAGCAACAAAATATCTAATGAAGAATCTACTAATAATGATTTTAGTAATAATAATATTTATTCATTAAATAGATATAGTGGAAGTGATAAAATGGATAACTCAAAAAGAATTACATATGGCTTAAGTGCTTATTCAGATAATTTTAAAACATCCATCTCTCAATCATACGAATTTACTGATAATAGTAATTTTCATAAAGAACAAGGTAATGATGATAATTTAAGTGATTTACTTGGATCTATCGAATATTCAAAAAGTGATGAAATATCATATAATTATAGATATGATGTAAATGATTCTTATTTAAAAGAACAAAGTATAAATTTAAAATCATTAACAAAAGCAGGAGAAGTCAATTTATCTTATTTAGATCAAAATACGAAAGTTAACAACATAGTTAATAAAGATACAGAAACATTAAATTACTCTTTTTATAGCAAAAAGTTTTCAAACTTTTCTAAGATAAATTTGAATGGCATATATGATCTCAAAGAAGAAATTAATAAAGAATATGGTATTGGGTATAGTTATTTTGATGAATGTTTTGGAATAAATATAGACTTTAATAGAAAGTCCTATACTGAAGACAATCTAAAGCCACAAGATATCTTAACAATAATGTTTTCATTTAAAAATGTTGGTAGTTATAAATCAACAAATTTAGCTGTTTCAGAAAATGATAAGCAAGATATTCAATGGGAAAATTATAAAATTGATAATGATAAATTTGAAGATATTCAATAATATAAATTTAAAAATTTTATTAGTAATTAATATTTTATTATTTACTCTATCATTAAAAGCATCAGAAAATAGAATAATTTTTAAAATTAATAATAACGTATTTACATCATTAGATATTAATAAAAGGATAGATTATTTAAACTTTGTAGGGAGTAATGATCAATTAAGCAAAAATATAATAATAAATGATTGAATTAATCCTAATAAAATTTGAAATATACCATAGATTTTTAATATTATATTCCCATTTAAATTTGACGAACTAATTACATAAATTTTTCCACTATAATTATCAAAGTATTTGTAGCCTCTTTTGTCAGTTATAATTGTGCAATTTATATTATTGATAGATAAATAATTAGCAAAATTTTTCGCTGGTAAAACATGCCCTCCTGTTCCGCCTGTAATTAGTAAAAAATTTTTTTTCATAATTCTTCATTTTTCTTGTTTGTAAGAGATAATAAGAAACCAAATAAAATTGCAATTGATATCATGGAAGAACCTCCATAACTTACAAATGGCAGTGTCATACCTTTTGTTGGTATAAGACCTAACGAGCTAAAGATATTAATTAAGCACTGTAATCCAAAT
>CACBPV010000055.1 GCA_902541215.1 uncultured Alphaproteobacteria bacterium
GGACCTACTCCTGTATCTGCACTAATACATGCTGCAACAATGGTAACAGCTGGTGTATTCTTAGTTGCAAGAATGAGTCCTCTTTATGAATTTGCTACATTTACTAATTTTTTCATTACTTTTATTGGTGCGGCCACAGCTATTTTTGCTGCCTCTATAGCCTTAACGCAAAATGATATTAAAAGAGTCATTGCATATTCAACATGCAGTCAATTAGGATATATGTTTTTTGCAGCAGGTGTAGGAGCTTATAATGCATCAATATTTCACTTAACAACCCATGCCTTTTTTAAAGCTCTTCTATTTCTTTCTGCAGGTTCTGTAATTCACGCAATGCATCATGAACAGGATATGAGAAAAATGGGTGGACTTTTCAAAAAAGTACCTTTTACTGCTACAATGATGTGGATTGGATCTCTTGCAATTATTGGTTTCCCATATCTATCTGGTTACTATTCAAAAGAAAGTATTTTAGAAAATGCTTTCTATACTTCAAATGGAATAGCATATTTTGCATATTTAGTAGGTATTTTAACTGCTTTACTTACTGCTTTTTATTCATGGAGATTATTATTCCTAACATTTCATGGTGAAAATAGATCAAATAATAAAACATATGATCACGCCCATGAATCACCTTTAGTAATGACAGTTCCATTATTTATTCTTGCAATTGGTTCTATTTTTTCTGGAATATTCTTTGCCGATTATTTTATTGGATATTACAAAAAAGAATTTTGGGATAATGCAATATTATTAACAGAAAGCTCTCATAAATATCTTCCTCTTACGCAATCATTAATATCAAAATCGGCTGTTGCAATTGGAATTCTTGTCTGTGTGTTGATATATTCAAATAATTTAAACAGAGCAAAAAATCTTTCCTATAACTTAGATCCTTTATATTCTCTTTCTAAAAATAAATGGTATGTGGATGAGCTATATCATAAAGTATTTGTTTTAACTTTTTTCAAATTGGCAAACTTTTTCTGGAAAAAAGGAGATGAAAAAACTATTGATGGTTTAGGACCAAACGGGGTCTCCTGGATTATTTCAAAATCTTCATTTTATGTAAGTTTGTTTCAATCAGGGTATTTGTTTCATTATGCTTTTGCTATGCTTGGAGGCTTAGTAATAATTTTAACATGGTTTTTATATTACTAAATGATTGACTGGCCATTAGTATCAGTAATAATTTTTTTACCTTTAATTGGTGCTTTAATTATTCTTTTTATTAAAGAAGATGAAGTAACATCAATTAATATTAAATGGGCTGCTTTACTAGCGACATTAGGAACATTTATTTTAAGTTTAATACTCTGGTTACAATTTGATTATTCCAATCCGTCTTACCAATATGAAGAAAAATTTAGATGGTTTAATGATTTTAATTTCTTCTACCATGTTGGAGTTGACGGTATCTCACTTTTTATGATTTTACTAAGTACATTTTTGACCCCACTTTGTATTTTAGCTAGTTGGAATAATATAAAAAAAAGAGTCAAGGAATACATGCTTTCTTTTTTATTTTTAGAGACTGTAATGATTGGAATGTTTGCTTCTATAGACATACTTTTATTTTATATTTTTTTTGAAGCAGTATTAATACCAATGTATCTAATCATAGGTATATGGGGAGGTAATAGAAGAATCTATGCTTCTTTTAAATTCTTTCTCTACACTCTTTTGGGGTCAGTACTCATGTTGATTGCTATTATTGTGATGTACAGAAATACAAGTTCAATGAGTATTGAATTTTTACAAGGTAATTATTTTTCCTATAATACTCAATTGTTTCTATGGCTCGCCTTCTTTGCGTCCTTTGCAGTTAAAATTCCTATGTGGCCGTTTCATACATGGTTGCCCGATGCCCATGTTGAAGCTCCAACAGCTGGATCTGTAATTTTAGCCGGAGTACTTTTAAAAATGGGTGGATATGGTTTTATCCGTTTCTCTTTAGGCATGCTTCCAGAAGCAACAGAGTTTTTTATTCCTTTAATTATGACATTAAGTATAGTTGCCATTGTATACACTTCCTTAGTAGCACTAGCACAAACTGATATTAAAAAACTAATTGCATATTCATCTGTTGCTCATATGGGAATTGTAACAATTGGAATTTTTTTAGTGAATCAACAAGGCTTAGAAGGAGCAATGATGCAAATGATTAGTCATGGACTAGTTTCAGCAGCTTTATTTTTATGTGTTGGTGTTATTTACGATCGAATGCATACTAGAGAAATTGAATTTTACGGAGGATTAGTTCAAAGAATGCCACTTTATGCAACAGTATTCATGATTTTTATGCTGGGATCAGTTGGATTGCCTGGAACTAGTGGTTTTATTGGAGAATTTTTAGTTATTGTTGGCGCATTTAAATTTTCAAGTTACGTTGTTATTGGCGCGGCCTTTGGAATAATATTATCCGCTGTTTACATGCTATACCTTTATAAAAGAGTTATTTTTGGCACCATAACTAATAATAAACTTGCAGATATTTTAGATATAAACACAAGAGAGAAAATCATATTAATTCCTTTAGCAATTTCAGTAATATTACTAGGTATATTTCCAAATCTATTTTTAGATCCTATGAGATTATCACTTGAACTGATTATAACAAACTATGAAATAGCCAATGCTAAATAATATTTACAATATTTTTTTTATACCCGAAATTTTTTTAGCATGCTCTTCTTTTGTTTGCTTAC
>CACBPV010000056.1 GCA_902541215.1 uncultured Alphaproteobacteria bacterium
AAGTAATCAACGGCATATTTTAAGAGTTTTTTTTCGTCCACTAAATTAATATACAAATAATTTAAATATATTAAAAGAAAAGTCCTAATATGATTTACTATAATTATCTTTGTTTTTTTACATTAGTAAAAAAAGAAGTCTTTAGGTTCTTAAAAGTTGGAATACAAACTGTGATTGGACCAGCTATTAGCTCTTTATTATTTTTAGCTGTTTTTAGTTTAGCTCTAGGTAGATCTGTAAATTCTATAAATGGTATTGATCTTCCTTATTTCATTGCACCCGGTCTAATAATGATGACTATGTTGCAAAACGCTTTCGCTAATTCTGCATCAAGTATTGGTCAATCAAAATTTCAAGGAAATATTGTAGACATATTAATGGCTCCATTAAATAATGTTGAACTAGCATTCGGTTTTATTATTGGCTCTGTTTGTAGAGGTGTTGTTTGTGGTATAGCTACTACTTTGGGGGTTATGATATTTGTTCCTTTAACCGTTCACTCTTACACTGCTTTACTATTTTTTACATTAATGGGGTGTACAATGATGGGAACTTTGGGAACAATTGTTGGTATATGGGCAGACAAATGGGATCAACAACAAGGTATAACTAATTTTATAGTTTTACCTCTTACTTTTTTGTCTGGAACATTTTATTCAATTTCGAGACTTCCAGAGTTTTGGCAGACAGTTTCCTCATTCAATCCATTCTTCTATAATATTGATGGTTTCAGATATGCTTTTACGGGAATTTCTGATAGCTCATTAATCCATGGATCAATCTTCTTAATAATTATTAATATTATATTAATTTTATTATGCTATTTTATGTTTCGCAAAGGATATAAAATTAAATTTTAAATATGGTTAGTAAACTTTTATCAAACGTGATGCCAACTTATGGGAATAAATCTCTTGAATTTGCAAAAGGCAAAGGGTGTTATTTATACTCTAGTCAAAATACAAAATATTTAGATTTTGCAAGTGGAATAGCTGTAAATTCTCTTGGTCATTGTCATCCTAAGCTTATAGAGGCGCTTAATAAGCAATCAAAACAACTCTGGCATGTTTCAAACTTATATAAAATTAAAAAACAGGAACAATTTGCAAAATTACTTTGTAAAAATTCTTTTGCAGACAAAGTCTTTTTTACTAATTCAGGAGCTGAATCTATTGAATGTGGAATTAAAATAATAAGAGGATATCATTCATATTACAAGACTAAAAAAACAGAGATTATTACTTTTGATGGCGCTTTTCATGGAAGAACTTATGGAGCACTTTCTGCACAAAAAAACAAAAAATACTCTAATGGTTTTGGCCCTATGCTTAAAGGGTTTAAACAAATCGAATTTAATAATGAAAAAAAATTAATATCGGCAATAAACAAAAATACAGCTGGTATTATTATTGAACCAATTCAAGGAGAAGGAGGTATTCGTCCTGCCAATCTAAGTTTTTTAAAATTACTAAGAAAAATTTGTAACGAAAAGAAAATCTTACTTTTTTTCGATGAGGTTCAGTGTGGATTTGGAAGATCAGGTAAATTATTTTCACATGAATGGGCAAAAATAAAACCTGATATTATGTCTGTAGCAAAAGGTATTGGATCGGGTTTTCCACTTGGTGCTTGTATGTCAACAAACAAAGCATGTGTTGCAATGACTAAAGGTAGTCATGGATCAACTTATGGTGGTAATCCGTTAGCCATGAGTGTAGGTTTAGAAGTCTTAAAAATTATCTCTAATAAAAAATTTCTTACGAAAGTTGATAAAACAGCAAGATATTTCTGGAAAAATTTAAAAAAATTAGAGAATTCATCAAATATTATTTCAGAGGTTAGAGGTGCAGGACTTTTATTGGGAATTAAAACTAATATTAGCAATATAGATTTTTCTAAACAACTTATAAAAAATAAATTACTAAATGTACCTGCTGCAGATAATACAGTAAGATTAGCCCCACCACTTATTGTATCTTATAAAGAGATTGATAAATCATTAACAATAATTAAAAAAAGTTTAATAGAACTATCAAGATGAAGCATTTTATTGATATTAATAGTTTTAAAAAAAAAGAAATTGATGAAATAATTTCTCTTGCTCAAAAAATCAAAAAAAATCCAAAAAAATATTCCTCATCTTGCAAAGATAAAACTCTCGGTTTAATTTTCGAAAAACAATCACTAAGAACCAGATTAAGCTTTAATGTTGGAATGCAAAAATTAGGAGGTTCTGTTTTAGAATTGCAAAGTAAAGATATCGGCTTTGATAATAAAAGAGAAAAAGCCGAAGATGTTCTTAATGTATTAAGTCAATATATTGATTGCGTAATGATAAGAAATAATAATCACAAACAAATAGTAAATTTAAGCAAAGAAAATATTTTGCCGATTATAAATGGTTTAACTGAATATAGTCATCCATGCCAAATACTTGGTGATTTTTTAACTCTACAAGAACATCTTAAAAGTATAAAAAATGCTAATATTGCTTGGATAGGTGATTATAATAATGTCTTACGCTCTCTTATTCATCTGCAAAATATTTATAATTTCAAACTAAATTTAATCATTCCAAAAGAAATTTTTAAAAATTATAAAAAAGAGTTTCAACAATCTAAAAATAAAAATTTAAACCATTTTTTTGATCCTATATTAGGTACAAAAAATTCCAATTGTATAATGACTGATGTTTGGGTTTC
>CACBPV010000057.1 GCA_902541215.1 uncultured Alphaproteobacteria bacterium
AACGTGCACAAAAAGGTATTGTTTACATTGATGAAATTGACAAAATTGGAAGAAAAAGTGATAACCCATCAATTACAAGAGATGTTTCTGGTGAAGGAGTACAACAAGCTCTTCTTAAAATTATGGAAGGAACAGTTGCTAGTGTCCCACCGCAGGGTGGGAGAAAACATCCTCAACAAGAATTTTTACAAGTAGACACTTCTAATATACTCTTCATATGTGGAGGAGCATTCTCAGGTTTAGAGGAAATTATAAATTATCGCTTAAAGGGAACTGCAATAGGTTTTAATTCTAAATTAGATTTAGAACCAAAAAAAACTGTTGGAGCATCACTAAAAAAATTGGAGAACCAAGATTTATTAAAATTTGGAATGATACCAGAATTTATTGGAAGACTTCCAGTAATCACCACTTTGAGTGAATTAGATGAAGATATGCTAATTAGAATAATGACTCAGCCAAAAAATGCTATCGTAAAACAATTCGAATCTCTAATGAAGATGGATGGGGTTAAATTAGAAATTAAAGAAGATGCTTTAAAAGAAATAGCTAGGCTAGCTGTGTCTCAAAATACTGGTGCTAGAGGACTGAGATCTATAATAGAAGATTCATTAATGGATCTTATGTATAGAGTGCCAGATCAGAAGGATTTATATAAGGTAGTATTAAATAAAGATGTTATTGCAAAAAAATCGGATCCAATTTTAATATATTCAAATAAAGAAAATAATCAAAAATTAATGTCAAATAACTCTTGAATTTAATCAATATATAGACATTTATATTGTATGCTTAAGAATATGCTTCCTGTGCTTCCACTAAGAGACATAGTAGTATTTCCAAATATGGTAGCTCCGTTATTTGTTGGAAGAGAACAATCGGTAAAAGCTATTAACCATGTAATGACAGGTGAAAAGAAAATATTTTTACTTTCTCAAAAGAACTCAAAAATTGATAATCCTAACAAAGAAAATCTTTATTCTTTTGGAACTGTTGCAAAAATTATCCAGCTGTTAAAACTTCCAGATGGTACACTTAAAGTTTTAGTGGAGGGTATCCAAAGAGCAAAAGTAAATAAAATAAATTTCAATAAAGAATTTATTACCGCGTCAATTACAGAAATTAACCAAAAAACTAAAAAAAACTCAAATATAAGAGCTTTACAAAAACTCATCATTGAGCAGTTTGTTGAGTTTCAAAAAATTAATAAAAAAGTTTCTCTGGATGTAATTAACAATGTGAAAACATTTAATGATCCAGATAAAATTATTGATGTAATTGTATCTAACATCTCAATTTCTTTATCACAAAAACAAGAAATTTTAGAAATAACAAACACAGAAGATAGGTTAAACAAAGTTTATGGTTATTTAGTATCCGAAATTGATTCATTTCAAGTTGAGAAAAAAATAAAGGGACGTGTAAAAAGACAAATGGAGAAAACACAGAAAGAATATTATTTAAATGAACAAATGAAAGCTATTCAAAAAGAATTAGGAGAAAATGAAGATTTAGATGAAATTGCCGAACTAGAAAAGAAAGTAAATGAGTATAATTTATCAAATGAAGCAAAAGATAAGTGTTTAGTTGAAATTAAAAAATTAAAAAATATGAGTCCAATGTCAGCTGAGGCAACTGTAATTAGAAACTACCTAGACTGGATAATGTCAATACCATGGAATAATCCTGATCAAATTTCTAAGAACATAAATAAAGCATCTTCAATATTAGAGAATGATCACTATGGATTAGAAAAAGTTAAAGAAAGAATTCTTGAATATTTAGCTGTGCAAAAAAGAACTAATAAACTTAAAGGTCCTATATTATGTTTGGTTGGACCACCTGGTGTTGGAAAAACCTCACTTGGTAAATCCATAGCAAATTCCACAGGAAGAAGTTTCGTTAGAATGTCTCTTGGAGGTGTTAGAGATGAAGCTGAAATAAGAGGTCATAGAAAAACATATATTGGCTCAATGCCCGGTAGATTTATTCAAGCAATGAAAAAATCAAAATCTTCTAACCCTCTCATATTGCTTGATGAAATTGACAAGCTTGGTTCTGATTGGAGAGGAGATCCTTCTTCTGCACTTTTAGAGGTTCTTGACCCTGAACAAAATAGTAAATTTAATGATCATTACTTAGAACTTGACTATGATCTTTCTGATGTAATGTTCGTATGCACAGCTAATACACTTAATATACCACCCGCTCTTCTTGACAGAATGGAAGTAATAAGAATACCTGGATATACAGAAAAAGAAAAAAATCAAATTGCAAAAAGATACTTGGTTCCTAAACAAATTAAAAATCATGGAATTAAAAAAAGTGAGATTTCATTTAATTCTAATATTTTAAACTCTATTATCAGAAATTATACAAGAGAGGCCGGAGTAAGAAATCTTGAAAAAGAAATCTCTAAAATTTGCAGAAAAACTGTTAAAAAATTAGAGACTACTAAAATGAAAAAAATCAATCTAAATGATAAATCTTTACAAAATCTTCTCGGTGTAGCTAAATTTAGATCAAGT
>CACBPV010000058.1 GCA_902541215.1 uncultured Alphaproteobacteria bacterium
GATTTTGAAAATTATGATATTCATATTCACGTGCCCGAGGGAGCTACACCTAAAGATGGACCAAGTGCAGGTATAGCTATTTTTAACTCTTTAGTGTCATCATTGACTAATAATAAAATTAAAAGAGATGTCGCAATGACTGGAGAAATTACACTTAGAGGTCGCGTTTTGCCTATAGGTGGTTTAAAAGAGAAAATCTATGCTGCTAGTAGAGCAGGTATTAAAAAAGTCCTTATACCTCAAGAAAATTTTAGAGAACTTTCTGAGTTTGATAAAGAAGTTATCAAAGGAATTAAAATAATCCCTGTTTCTGATGCTTTTTCAATTCTTGAGCATACATTAGTAAAATCAATAATTCCGTTAAATTTAACCGAATCTCAATTAAAAAATAATCAAAATACAACTAGTACACATTAATATTTATTTTAAAAAAAACATTAAATAAAGCCAATTAATTGATAAATTCCCTTATTTCTGGGAAAATTTTCATAATAATGTTGACTTGTTAGAAAAACAGACAATTATCAACAAAAATTAATAAAGGAGATTAAAAGTGAATAAAAATGATCTTATCGCATCTGTAGCATCTTCCGCAGGATTATCTAAATCTGACGCAACTAGAGCAATTGAAAGCTTTCTAGATGCAATAACTAATTCTTTAAAAAGAGATGAAAAGGTTAGTATTGTAGGTTTTGGTAATTTCAGTGTTAGTCACAGAAAAGCAACTACTGGTAGAAATCCTAGAACAGGTGAATCAATTCAAATACCTGCATCTAAAAGACCTAAATTTACTGTAGGAAAAGCTCTAAAAGACTCAGTAAACAATTAATTACCTTTTTTTCTTGCACCGGCTGTTAAATAAATTTAACAGCCGCTTTTATTTGGGTGTTTAGCTCAGTTGGTAGAGCATCTCGTTTACACCGAGAGGGTCGGGAGTTCAAGTCTCTCAACACCCACCATGCGCGGGAGTAGTTCAGCTGGTTAGAACGCTGCCCTGTCACGGCAGAGGCCGCGGGTTCGAATCCCGTCTCTCGCGCCAATTATTTCAGTGTTTTTTTTGTGTACTAAAGTCGCAACTAGACACGTTGTTATTGTTGAATAAATCGTTAAATACATTACTAATTTATTTGTGAGATTATAGTGTCAGAATTTCTATTTGAATATTTACCAATTCTAATTTTTATTTTTATAGCCTTGGCTTTGGCTGTTGGAATGACTTTATTATCTTTTGTAGTAGGAGACTCTCAGCCAGATCAAGAAAAATTATCTGCTTATGAGTGTGGATTTGAGGCTTTTGACGATGCTCGTGGACGATTTGATGTAAGATTTTATCTAGTAGCAATATTATTTATTATCTTTGATTTAGAAGTTGCTTTCTTGTTTCCATGGGCAATAACACTTGGTAAAATTGGATTGTTTGGTTTTTGGTCAATGATGATTTTCCTTACTGTTTTAACTATTGGTTTTATTTATGAATGGAAAAAAGGAGCTTTAGAATGGGAGTAGATGAAGCAAAAAAAATTGTTGATGATACTCTAAACTCAGAATTATCCTCTAAAGGTTTCTTAGTTGCCAGCTACGATAAAATTCTCACATGGGCTAGAACTGGTTCATTATGGCCAATGACATTCGGATTGGCATGTTGTGGAGTAGAAATGATACATTCTTACATGGCAAGATATGATCTAGATCGTTATGGGGTAATACCAAGAGGCAGCCCTAGACAATCTGATGTAATGATTGTTGCTGGAACACTAACAAATAAAATGGCACCGGCTTTAAGAAAAGTTTATGATCAAATGCCAGAACCTCGGTGGGTAATATCAATGGGTTCATGTGCAAATGGTGGGGGATATTATCACTACTCGTATTCAGTAGTTAGAGGGTGTGACAGGATAGTTCCTGTTGATGTTTACGTACCAGGATGCCCCCCAACAGCAGAAGCATTAGTTTACGGTATATTGCAATTACAGAAAAAAATTAGAAGAGAAAATAGATTTAAAAGATAATTTTATATGATTAAATTTCTTACTAAAATAAGTGGCATAAATAATGTTTTAGAGAAAAATAATTTGTTAGAAATAGAATTTGAAAAAAATAATATTATAAAAATTTTTAACGAATTAAGAGATAACACTGAGCTTAATTTCAATCAATTATTAGATATTACAGCTGTAGACTATCCTTCAAGAGAACTTAGATTTGATTTGATTTATATTTTGCAAAGTTTAACAAAAAATAAAAAAATTATTCTTAAAACTTTTATTAAAGAAAATGAAAACATAGAATCAATAACAAATATTCACAAATCTGCGGATTGGTATGAAAGAGAATGTTATGATTTATTTGGAATTGAATTTATTAACCATCCAGATTTAAGAAGGATAATGACGGATTACAATTTTGAAGGTTATCCGTTGCGCAAAGATTTTCCTTTAACAGGACATACAGAAGTTCGCTACGATGATCTTGAAAAAAAAGTAATATATGAGCCTGTTAAGTTAACTCAAGAATTCAGAAATT
>CACBPV010000059.1 GCA_902541215.1 uncultured Alphaproteobacteria bacterium
ACTATCAAATGCCATATCAGTGTGTGGTGTATAATTCATTGCAAGAAAAATTCCGCTTACAATCATTGTAACAAGTGTAATTGTTGCCAATGCACCAAAACTCCAGAAATAATTACAATTCTTTGGCATTGGATAATCGCCGTATTCTTTTTTGAAATAAGAAATAATTGGTAGACGAAACTCTATCCAATTAAGGACAGGGTTTTTAAACTGATGTACTTTTCGATTCTTATCCATGTTATCCTATCTTTATAGTATTATCATTTAAAAAGGTATAGGGCGGAACGTCCAAGTTTTTGGGAGCTGGTCCCTTTCTTATCCTACCTGATGTATCGTAATGTGAACCATGACATGGGCAGTACCAACCATCGTACTCACCTTTCATATCTGAAACTTTCTGACCAAGTGGAACACAACCTAAGTGTGTACATACTCCCACTAAAACTAACCATTCTTCTTTTTGTACTCTATCAGCATCATCTTGTGGATCTCTTAAGTCAGAAGCTTGAACCATTTTAGCTGCATCAATCTCATCTTTTGTTCTTTTTTTAATGAAAACAGGTTTTCCACGCCACTTTATTGTTATACTTTGACCTTCTTCAATAGCACTAATATCTACTTCGGTTGATCCTGCAGCTAATGTGTCTTCTGCTGGACTCATACTTTTTAGAAAAGGCCATATAAAAGCAGCTGTTCCAACAGCACCAAGCGTTACGGTGCTAAGTTGTAGGAAATCTCTTCTCTTATTTTTGGGTTTTTTAGCCATTTATTGTGAATTTCTTATATCTTAATTACTCAAAAAAATACTTTTTAAATATGTGCCAGCGTGACGCAAGTAATAAAATAATATAGTAAAAAAACATGAGAATTGCTCTATTTGAACCCGACATACCACAGAATGCAGGAAACATATTTAGACTAGGTGCCTGTCTTGGAATACCAGTAGATATAATAGAGCCAGCTGGCTTTGTGATTGATGATAAGAGATTAAAAAGAGCATCAATGGATTACTATGATTACCAGAAAATACTATAATAAGTATTGCTGAGCTCAGTTGTCATGAGCCTGATTGTCCACCAATCGAAACTGTAATTACTGCAAGAAATGAAGACGGATCAATGAAAAATTGGCGAGTTGCAAAATCAATAGAAGAAATAGAGGAGTCAGATATTAATAATCTAACAAACCACACCCATTAGATTATTAAATTTAGAATAAAAATGTCAAAAAAACAAAAAGAAATAATATTATCTGTTTGTCTCACATGTACCCTTAATAAAGCTCAAAATAATAATAAACTTGCAGGAGAAAAACTTGCACAAAAATTAATTGATAAATTTAAAAATACAAAAAATGTAACTTTAAGAGGTGTAAATTGCATGAGTAATTGTAAACGTTCATGTATTGTATCCTTTACCGCAGAAAATTGTTTTACCTATGTGTTTGGAGATATAGATCCTGAAAATTCTGCTTATATTGATTCAATAGAGGAACTGCTATTATCCTATAGCAAATCTGATGATGGTTTTTTGAGACGTAGACATAGACCTGAAATATATAGATCTAATATCGTTGGTAGATTTCCTCCAATAAATAGTAAGTCAGATATTATTATTAATTTAAAATAGTAATTTTTAAAAAAAATTAAATTATAATTATTTATTTCTGAATTTTGTTTAATTTAGAATGTATTATTAACAGCAATCTCCACCTTCACAAGTGCAACAACAGCTGCAGCTGCAACCACACTTTGGTGGGTTTGGATTTTGATTTTTCATAATCATACCTATATATTTTTTATAATAATTTAAAATACAACGACTATATAGAAAATAATGGTGATGCTGGAAGTAGAGATTCAGGAAAGCTAAGACAAGAAGGTAAAGATTATATCGTCAAAGATGGTGATGTAATGAACTTTTTATTTAATGTCTAAGTGACGTCTCGCCAAAGTCTGTTTTTTGCTAAGTACACAATTGTTCCTAGAATAATAAAGAATAATATTACTTTGATACCTAAATTTTTTCTTTCTTCCATTTCTGGTTCAGCAGCCCAGTGAAGAAAATGTGTTACATCAGCCGATAACTGTTCTGCATTATTATCAGTGCCATCATCATAATCTACACTTCCATCGGCTATAGGTGCTGGCATAGCTATTTGATTTCCAGCCATCCATTTATTGTACCACATTCCATTACCGACCTCCATTCCCTTTGGAGGCTCAACATAACCTAGAAGAAGATTGTAAATATAATCAACTCCATATTTTCTCGCTTTAGTAATTACACTTAAGTCTGGCGGATATGCTCCATTATTATTTGCTCTTGCCTCGTTATCATTAGCATATGGATTGACAAATCTGTCTGCTGGTCTAGCCGGTCTCTCAAACATTTCACCGTCATCATTTGGACCATCTAAAACAGTATATTCAGAAGCAATTACTTTTACTTGAGCTTCAGAAAATCCAAC
>CACBPV010000060.1 GCA_902541215.1 uncultured Alphaproteobacteria bacterium
AATGATAGAAAAGAGTAGCTGCAATGGCAACAAAAAGAGAGATAAAAGCTACATAAATTATAGTTGCAATTGCCCAATAAGCTACAGCTATTAAAAGACCAATAGCTGTTATCCCAGCCCAAAAATACATCAGTCTTTCTAAAAATAATTGCATATTAATTCTATTATATAATAATTATAGAAGTTTATCAATTTCCTCTCTAGAAGGCATGGAATTTGCTGTTCCAATTTTCATCGTTGATAAACCAGCTGTTGCACTGGCAAATTTAAGTGCATCTTTAATATTTTGACCTTCGGTAAGTGCCGCAGCAAAACCTGCATTAAATGCATCGCCAGCACCAGTAGTATCCACTACTGGATTTGAAAGATTAGCTATAGGTAAAGAGAATTTTTCTTCATTGTTGGCAAAGAAAGCTCCCTTTTCTCCAAGAGTAATAACGACATTTTTAATACCTTTTTCTAATAATTGCATAGCAGCTTTCTCAGCATCCTCGTGTGTTTCAACATCGTGATTCACATAAAAACTTGCTTCCGTTTCATTTGGTGTAAAATAATCAATCATAGAAAATAAAGTTTCATCTATTTCGGCAGCTGGAGCAGGATTTAAAATTGTTTTTACATTTAAACTATGTGCTTTTTTTAATGCATAGGTGACAACATCCTTTGGTGCCTCTAATTGTGTAAGAAATATACTTGAGTTTTTAATTGCCTCTTCTGCTTTATCTATATCTTCAATAGTGATTGCACCTGCTGCCCCAGGAAAAACATTAATAGCATTAGCTCCTGTTCCTTCATTAACAAGTATGCCAGCTGCACCGGTTGAATGATCTTTTGAAATAATAACATTGCTATAATCAACACCAGAATTTTCATAGATCTCAGTTGCCATAGAGCCAAATTGATCATCACCAATCTTTGAAATAAAAAAAGTTTTTGCACCAGCCTTAGCTGCAGCTACTGCTTGGTTTGATCCTTTGCCACCAGGACCAATAACAAAATTTTTACCAAGAATAGTTTCTCCCTCAACAGGAATTTTTTCTCCAAAAAAAACGAGATCAGCAACAAAAATACCAAGAATACTAATCGACATAATTATTTATCGATTATCCAAACAGTACCATCTGGTTTAATAACACCTTTTGTTAAAATAAAATTACAGTAAGGTCGTCTTTCACTTGTTGTAATATAGGCATAGGTTGATCTTGATTGCTTATAAAATTCTTGTCTTTCGTATGAACCTATTTTCCAATGATCTCCTGATACTTCCTTAATTGCATCAATTACTTCTTTGTTCGCATCATTAATTTCATCTGGTTGATTATCAACTTCCATTCGGTGAACAGCTGAGTCTACGAAACTATCTAATGGAAAAACAGATAAAACAGCTCTCATAACAGTTGTCATATCAAGGCCGTCTAATCGGTGAACTCTATTATGATTTGAGTGAGCAGGATAATTAATATCGGATATAACGAGTCTATCGCCATGACCCATTTCACGTAATGTTTTTAATATATCAGGACTTAAAATAGGATCGACGTTAATTAACATATTTTTAGTATATCACTCTCCGTATGGGATCCAAATATTTTTTACTTGTGTACTTTGATATAAAAACTCTTCTAAGAAATCTTCTTCTTTCGAAGACCAATCAAGATTTTTTGATTGTGGACACCAAGTTCTTTTCAAATTTGATGTTGTGCTTTGAATAACTTTCAGACGCTCATTATTATTTTCACTAAAAAACCAAATACCATCAATATTTTCATGTTCAGATAAGATTTTATTCAAACTATTTTGTTTAGTTGTAAGGATATTAATATACCCTGCTGGAACATCAGAAGTTTCAAGTAGTTGATACAATTCTGTTGCTAAAAGAGACGTCTTTTGTCCTGGAACAATAATACACGCATTTCCTGCTGCAAAATTTGATCCTAGTGTAGTTATTAAATTTAATAGTGGATAATCATCATTTAAAATATTTGCAACAACACCTATCGGTTCTTTAACAGCTAGTGTTAAACCTCTTATAGGAGGATTATGTATAGAGCCCTCAAACTTATCAGCCATAGCACCATAATAAAATAATCTTTCTATTGATTGATCAAATTCTTTTTCAGCATCTTTTTGCGAAATACCAATTAAAGAAGACAGCAAACTAGAAAAGGTATTTTTTCGGTCTTGCAAATTTTCTGCTAAGTAATAAAGAATTTGAGCTCTATTAAAGTTAGTAGAAGATTTGCCAATTGCTTTAGAAGCAACCTCTACGGTATCTCTTACATCTTTGCGATTTGCGTTTGGAACATCACAAATAAAATTATTATGAGCATCATAAGAGGAAAAGGAATATCCACTATCAGGTCTTTT
>CACBPV010000061.1 GCA_902541215.1 uncultured Alphaproteobacteria bacterium
CCTTTCTAATTCTAGCGTTTAGTACCGCCGCTTCCCATCTAGGATTAGATCCGATTAAAAGAATAGCATCAGCCTTTTCAATTTCTTGAATTGTTGAATTAAATTTATAACTTGAAGATGAATTATCGATAATTTGTGTATTATCAAATCTGCAATCATAGTTTTTTGATTTTAGTGAATTGCTAAATTTTTGTGCAGAATATAAAGTTTCAATATCGGTAAACTTACCAGATAGGAATACAGTATTTTCTTTACCTCTTTTTGTAATTTCTTTTTTTATTAATTCAAATGCATCATCCCATGAAGATTTTTGGAGTTTTTTATTTGATTTAGAATATACATTATCCAATCTTTGACTTGAGAGTCCATCAATTGCAAATCTAGATTTATCACTTATCCATTCTTCATTGGTTTCTTCATTTATTCTAGGAAGAGCTCTTAAAACTTTTTTTCCTCTTGTATCAATTCTTATACTTGAACCTATGCCATCAAACACATCGAATGTTTCTGTCTTAGTTAGTTCCCATGGTCTAGATTTAAATGCGTATGGCTTACTTGTTAAAGCACCAACAGGACACAAATCAATTACATTTCCAGATAATTCTGACTCAATAGTTTTTTCTAAGTATGTAGTGATCTCAGCATTTTCACCTCTGCCAAGCAATCCTATATCATCAACTCCAGCAACTTCTGTAGAAAACCTTACGCATCTTGTACAATGTATACATCTTGTCATAATTGTTTTGACAAGTGGTCCCATATTTTTATTTTGAACTGCTCTTTTATTTTCTTCATATCTAGTTTTATCAAAACCATAATACATAGCTTGATCTTGAAGATCACACTCTCCTCCTTGATCACAAATAGGGCAATCCAATGGATGATTAATAAGAAGAAACTCCATTACGCCTTTACGAGCTTTTTTAACTGTTTCGGTATTAGTTTTTATAACCATTCCATCTGTAGCTGGCATGGCACATGATGCAATAGGTTTTGGAGCTTTTTCCATTTCTACTAAACACATTCTACAGTTTCCTGCTATTGAGAGTTTTTCATGATAACAAAATCTTGGAATTTCAGTTCCTGCTTGTTCACAAGCTTGCATTACGGTCATACCGTTTTCAAATTCGTATTCTTTATTATCAATTGTTATCTTTGGCACTAAGCTACTCTTCTATTTCTTTCTTGGATTCTTTTTTCAATTTCAGGTCTAAAGTGTCTAAACAAACCTTGAATAGGCCAAGCGGCAGCATCGCCTAAGGCACAAATAGTATGGCCTTCAATTTGCTTAGTCACATCTAAAATTTTATCAATATCTTCATGTTTAACATTACCATGAATCATTTTTTCCATCATTCTGTACATCCATCCAGTACCTTCTCTGCAAGGTGTGCATTGACCACAGCTTTCATGTTTATAAAAATGTGATAATCTAGCTATTGCTTCAACAATATCTGTTGATTTATTCATTACAATAACAGCCGCAGTTCCTAGTCCACTTTGAACTTCTTTTAGGCTATCAAAATCCATTTTAACAGTATCACAAATAGACTTAGGTAATAAAGGTACACTTGCGCCTCCAGGAATTACAGCTAATAAATTTTCCCAACCACCAATTACCCCACCTGCATGCTTTTCAATGAGATCTTTCAGTGGTATGCCCATCTCTTCTTCTACATTACAAGGGTTATTTACGTGACCAGAAATACTAAAAATTTTTGTACCTGTATTATTTGCACTACCTAAATTAGCAAACCATTTAGAACCACGTCTTAAAATAGTCGGAGAAACGGCAATTGTTTCAACATTTGTAACTGTTGTAGGGCATCCATATAAACCTGCACCAGCAGGAAACGGAGGCTTTAATCGAGGCTGGCCTTTTTTACCCTCTAAACTTTCAAGTAAGGCGGTTTCTTCTCCACAAATATATGCTCCTGCTCCTCTGTGAAGATAAATGTCAAAATCCCATCCTGTACCACATGCATTTTTACCAATTAAATTATTTGCATATGCTTCATCTATTGCTTTTTGTAAATTAGAAGATTCAGAATAATATTCACCCCTTATGTAAATGTAGCAGGTGTGTGCATGCATTGCAAAGCCAGCAACAAAGCAACCTTCTAAAAGAAGATGAGGGTCATTTCTCATAATTTCTCGATCTTTGCATGTACCTGGTTCTGACTCATCTGCATTAACAA
>CACBPV010000062.1 GCA_902541215.1 uncultured Alphaproteobacteria bacterium
CTATTTTTAATGTCAAATCAAATTGCTACGGGATTAGCATTAACTATTTTTGGAATAGGTCTTAGTTCGATGCTTGGCAAACAATATATTGGAACACCAATTGATGGTCTTTCACCATGGTTTTTTGTTATATTTTCTTTCTTAATTGTTTTTTTGGTTAGTTATTTTTTTTATAAAACTAAAGCTGGTTTGATTTTAAGAGCAGTAGGGGAATCTCATAATTCTGCACATGCTTTAGGATATAGTGTTATTAAAATTAGATTTTTATCAATTTTGTTTGGAGGTTCTATGTGTGCTCTTGCAGGATCATATATTTCAATTTGTTATGCTCCAATGTGGCAAGAAGGTATGACAGCTGGACGTGGATGGATAGCGTTAGCTTTAGTTGTATTTGCAACTTGGAAACCAGAAAGAGTGCTTATTGGAGCTTATATATTTGGAGGTGTTACTATTCTTCAAATGAATCTTCAGGCTTTAGGTTTAAGATTTCCTGGTCAATTTTTCAGTATGGCACCATATGTTGCAACTATTATAGTTTTAGTATTAATTTCTAGTAATAAATTAAGAATAAAACTTAGTGCACCAGCTTCATTAACTATCCCTTTTTATAAAGGCAGATAAATATCCACTTCTTTTTTTCTATAATCATATAGATTTATTGATCAAACCTATTTCTATATATTAAGTATATATTTGAGTAATCGTTATATTAGCAGGTGAGGTTAAAATGATTAGAATAATAACTTTTTTATCTACTTTTTTGGTATTTGCATTTGGTTCAGCATATGCAGACCCTAAAAAAGTTGGATTTATATACATAGGTCCTCCAGGTGATCATGGTTGGACATATATGCATGATGTAGGTAGAAAATATATGGAGAGCCAACTTGGTGATTCTATTACTACTACTTATCTTGAAAATATTCCTGAAAACGCAGATGCTGTGAGAGCAATCCGAAAACTAGCAGACTCAGGACATGATTTAATATTTACAACGTCTTTCAACTATATGGATCAGACACATGAAGTAGCTAAGGATTTTCCTGATATAAAATTTGAACATGCTACTGGGTACATCCAAGCAGATAACGTTGCTACGTATTCAGCTAGATTTTATGAAGGTAGAATGATTGAAGGGCATATTGCTGGCCATATGACTGAAACTAATACTATTGGTTATATAGCTTCATTCCCTATTCCTGAAGTTGTAAGAGGAATAAATGCATTTTATTTAGCGGCTTCAAAAGTAAATCCAGATATCAAAATGAAAATTATTTGGGTATTTACTTGGTACGATCCAGGTAAAGAAGCTGATGCAGCTAATACATTAATTAATCAAGGAGCTGACATAATTGTTCAGCATACTGATACATATGCTCCTTGCCAAGCTGCTCAAAAAGCAGGTGTTTATGCATTTGGTCAAGCTTCAAACCAAGAAGAATTTTGTCCTGATGCACATTTAACTTCAATTGAAGATATTTGGGGTCCTTACTATGCTGAAAGAGCAAAAGCTGTTGTAGACGGCACTTGGTCTTCTGGTGATACTTGGGATGGTATGGATAAAGGTATGGTTGTAATGTCACCATATAATACTAAACTTATGCCAGCAAGTTTAATTCAAGAAGCAGTAAATATGGAAGTTGGAATTAAAGATGGAACTATTCATCCTTTCACGGGTCCAATTTACAATCAAGCTGGTGAGCTTGTGGTTCCTGAAGGTGAAGTAGCGCCTGATGGAATGTTACTTGGAATGAACTTTTATGTTCAAGGTATTGACGGCGAAGTACCACAATAATAAAAATCCTTATAACCCTCTCTCTTTTAAAGGGAGAGGTTTAATTCTTAATTTCAAAGGAAGATTTATGTCTGATTTACACATTAGTTGGGACGAATATAGAAGTAAAACAGAAGATTTAGCAAAACAAATTCATAAGGATGGATGGCAATTTAATCAGGTTGTATGCATCGCAAAAGGAGGTATGAGAGTAGGAGATGTTATGGCAAGAATATTTGATGTTCCTTTAGCAATTCTTTCTGTTGAATCATATAAAGGTGAGGGAGTAAAAAATAAAAGAGGTGCAATCACATTTTCAAGAGATTTAGCAAAAACAAGTCCTAACATTGGATCAAAAGTTTTAATAGTAGATGATTTGGCAGATTCAGGAA
>CACBPV010000063.1 GCA_902541215.1 uncultured Alphaproteobacteria bacterium
TCAAGATTATTATTCTTATGTGCTTTCTCCATTTCATGACATTATCACTGGACACAATGAGACATTCTGGAGAAATCTACGTTTGACAGATACTCTAGCAGAAGGAGGAAAAGAAACTGGCATAAAAAATTTGACCACACTTCATAATAATCGTTCAAATTTTCTTGAGCAGTATTTATCTTCTTCAAGTGATGTTAAACCTTTCTTAACTGGCTCAAAATGTTCTTACGCTGACATATTTTTGTATACATGTGTCCGTACGGTTCAAGAAACTAATGGTTTTGGGATTTTAAGAGAGGAAACAGGAGGAGACCCTTTTAAAAACTATCCTATTATTAGTAGTATCTGTGATGAGGTTGGAAAAATACAAACAGTGAAAGACACTGTTGGAACAAAATTTTCTGATTGCCCAATTTAATTTATTTTTTTTTATTAAAAAATAGTAGCGTTAATTATAGAGATAAATATGGTAATCCATATAAAGTTTAACTGCCAAAAAATCATCTGAGTGGCGAACGACTAATTTTTTTAAATAATTACCAAACTCTGACTTGATAGTTTCAAAACTTACAATTGAAATTTGTATTCTTTTAAATACAAATGAGGGGAGTTAATCCCCTCTAATGAATTTTTTGTAAAATCTATTTTTTCATTGCATTAAACATACTTAAAGTATCATCATAAGCGATAAACTTTGACAACTTATCATCTTTTACTTCCATGTAGTGTCCAAAAATTGTATCCATGCCTTCAGCAGTTGCTTTTGCATTTACAAAAACTTTATCACCTTCGCTGATCATTGATTCTATCGTAACTTTAAAATTGGTCCAGAGTTCAGGAGTTTTCATTAATTGTTGTTGAAAACCCTCTTTATTATGAGTTCCAGAAAATGGATGCTTATCACCTGGATATACCCAAATAAAATCGTCATGTACTATATTCATAAAACCTTCCATGTCACCTTTTCCAAAGAGATCGTAACATTGTTCTACTAATGCTTTTGAGTCCATAATTTTTCCTTTCTTTTGCAATAACTTTAACACCTTTTTGTTACATATTTTTTACTCTTAGATAAATGCTTTGGAAGCAATATAGACATGATATATTTATATAGCAGAGTCCATTAACAATCTTCTTAGTTGGTGTTAAGTTAATCTTTGATAATTAAATTGAAAGGATAAAAAATGTTATATCACTTAAAGTATGTTGTATATGAAGATAAGAAATTAGCTGCACAAGAGTTATTTAAAAATATGACTCAAGAAGAAAGAGATGCTGAATTTCCTGAAGGAGTAACTAAAATAGCTAGAGTTCATAATTCAGCAAGTGGCTATGGTTATGTAATTGTAGATGCAGAAAGTCATGAAAAACTTCACGGCTTTATGATGAGTTGGGCACCAATGTGTACTTTTCCTCAAGTTGAAGCAATGATTGATGATGAGGATTTATTAAAAGTTCTGTAATGAAATTATTATTGAACTGTGAAATTTTAATACCTAAATAAAAATATATCAAAATATATAAACAAAAGAGGAATAATATGAAAAATAAATTTTTACTAATCTTGATGTCTTCCATTTTTTTAATGTTTGGCTCTGCATTTGCTGGTGAAAAATATGAATTTACTGGAACCGCATATAATACAAGTGGCTTTGAAGCACCGATAGTAACAGCTAGTGAAGCTCAAATTTGGAACTGGAGCAATGATTCTTTTTGGATTTATGATGATGCTCCTGAAGGGTGGCCTAAAGAAGTTATGGCAGACTGTAAGGGTAAAGGTATTGCAAATAAAGATGGCATTCCTCTAGCAGGATTTTTTATGTGTACAGTTCATGATACTGATGGTGATCTTTTTCTGACAAGTGGAAATTGGGAACCCGCTAAAGGTGGAGGAGATTGGACATTTATTTCGGGAACAGGTAAGTTTGAAGGTGTGACTGGTGGAGGTAGCTATTTAAATGGTGTTCAATTTATGGGTGGTGATACCTTAAACTTTGTTACGTCAATAGAAATGCCAAACTAAATTATTTAGAAAGGAGAAATATGGTTAGAATACAATGGATTATGAAACCTTTCCCTGGTCAAAACGATCAGGCAATGGAAAATGTTAAAAAATTTGCAAAGTTATGGAAAGATCAAGGTGCTAACAAATG
>CACBPV010000064.1 GCA_902541215.1 uncultured Alphaproteobacteria bacterium
CAATCCTTTTAAAGTAAGTAACATATTTTTATTAATTGAATAGTCATCATCATTTATAATTAAAGAAATTAAAACTAGCCCCTCAAATGAATATTTCCTTCTCTCTTTAATAAAAGCAGATTCAGAGTCGTAAAGATTTTTACCCTCAACAATTAACTTTCCAGTCTCAAATTTTTCTACAATTTTAGGTTCACCTGGTGCAATTTTGAGACATTTTCCATTTTCTAAAATTTTAGTAAATGGTACTTGAGATGAGTAAGATAATTGTTTATGTGCCTCTAGATGCATGGGTTCCCCATGCACGGGAATAGATAAGTAAGGTTTTGTCCAATTATACATTTGTTTTATTTCATCTGCATAACCATGACCTGAAACATGTACTAAATCGTCATCAGCTGTTACTATCTCAACTCTTTGTCTAATAAGTAAGTTCTTTAAATTATTTATTGATTTTTCATTACCAGGAATATCTCTAGAGCTAAAAATTACTACATCTTCGGGCTCTAAATGTAAATGTTGATGAGAATTATAAGCTATCCTAAAAAGGGCAGATCTTTTTTCACCCTGACTACCAGTACAAATTATGACTAAATTTTCTCTTGGTATATAAGAAGCTTCATCTTCACTGATAAAAATTTCATCATCCGAAACATAACCACATTTCCTTGCTACTTCGATATTTTTTTTCATACTCCTACCAACAAGAGCGACCTTTCTTTTATTTTTTTTTGCTGCTTGAATAATATTTTTCATTCTTGCAATATTTGAAGAAAAACATGTAACAACAATTCTATTAGAAAATCTTGAAAAAATACTTGTCAGTTCATCCCTAACGTCATTTTCAGATTCTGATTTACCAGGCACATTTGCGTTAGTAGAGTCACCTATTAAGGCAAGTAATCCATCATTTCCTAATTTTTCAAATTTTTCTTTTGAAAATGAATCCCCTAAAGTAGGTGAATGATCTATTTTCCAATCCGCGGTATGAAGTAATGATCCATATGTTGTTTTAATTACAATTGCAGTTGGTTCAGGAATTGAGTGTGTAGTTGGAATAAAACTTATATCAAAATTATTGAGTATTAATTTCTTTTCTAGATTTATCTCTTTTAAAGTAAATCCTTCTACTTTATTGAATTCTTTTAGCCTATTTTCGATCAGAAATTTTGCAAATTTACTTGCATATACTGGACATTTAATTTTATTTGCTAAGAACGCAACAGCTCCTGCATGATCTTCATGACCATGGCTGATAATAATAGCCTCGAGATTATCTTCTAAACTTTCAATATGATCAATTTTTGGTACTAATAAATCTACACCAGGAAACTTTTCATCTGCAAATGAAAGACCTAAATCTATCATTATCCATTTTCCATCACATCCGTAAAGATAACAATTTGCACCTATTTCTCCAATACCTCCAAGAGATAAAAAGTGTAGTCCTTCATTAAAATCATTTAGTTGTAAATTATTACTCATAAAAATGTTTGTTGCCGATTTCTTTTATTCCTTCTAATGTCAAATGTTCCATATATATAGGTTTATAAATAATTTTATCCCTAAATATTTTACCTAGACCACCCGTAATATAAACTTTGGGCTTAAAGTTATTCTCCTTAATAATTTGCTTTAATATGCCATTAACTGCATGCAAATAACCAAAATAGAAACCTGATTGAATAGAAGCTGATGTATTATTATTAACAATTTTATTTGATTTTGAGATTTTTGAAGTTTTTATTAACTCAGCATTTTTTAAAAGTGTCTCCATTGAAAGATTTATACCTGGAAAAATTAATCCACCTAAATATTGATTATTTTTAATGACATCAAAAGTAGTAGCTGTACCAAAGTCGAGAATTATACAGTCTTTGATTTTCTTACTGTATACATAGGCATAGTTTGCTATTCGATCACTCCCAATTTGATTTAGATTATAATTGATACTATTTCTGAATGATATTTTTTTGGGATTAATTATATAAAATTTGAATTTATTTTTTTGAAAAATATTTTTAAAAATTAAATTTAAAGAAGGTACAACAGAGGACAAGATACAAAATCTATCTTTAAGATTGTTAATCAACTTTTTGTTAGATTTAAAAAATTTATTTATTTCTTTTTTT
>CACBPV010000065.1 GCA_902541215.1 uncultured Alphaproteobacteria bacterium
AGTAGATAGAATGAATTGGAAAAAAAATAGTATAAAGTTCTATATCTTTAATAAAATCGAAAAATATTTCTTAAATAAATCAATCAAAATAATTTGCCTCACAAATGATGCTAAAGAATATTTATCTAAATTTACAAACAATAATAAAATAATTGTTTTACCTACTTGTGTCGATACAACAAAATTTAATTTTTTTAAATATAATCATGAAACTATTAATTTGTGTTATATGGGCACAACCTCAGGAGCATATGATTTTATTAAAACTCTAAAAATATTTAATGATTTGAGAAAATTGGATAAAAAATACTGCTTATATATTTATACTAGAGAAGATTATGAATTTTTCAAAAATATAATAAGTGAATTAAATTTAGATATAACAAGTATAAAATTTAAAAAATTAGAATATAACGAAGTTTCAGAAAATTTAAAATTTATAGATTATGGATTCTTTTTTTTAAAAAAGAACTTTTCTATAACTGCTTCTTTTCCAACTAAGATATCAGAATTCCTATCTTCTGGTATTCCAATAATTACAAATAATTTTAATTATCACGTGAGTAATTTAATCAATAATAATAGTTTGGGTTTTGTGTTAGATAATCAAAAAATACAAGATTTGCATTATTATATTCAAAAAAACTTAAACAACAAGAAAATTAGAAATAATTGTATTAATATTTCTAAAGAACAATTATCATTAGATTATGCATTTAAAATTTATAACACGATATATAATAATATTAATTAATGAATAAACACCCTTTTGTATCAATATGTGTATCCAGTTACAATAGAAGTGATATTATCGATGAATGTCTTAGATCATTAATAAATTTAGACTATCCAAAAGATAGTTATGAAATTATATTTATAGATAATAATTCCAGTGACAATACTTGTGAAATAGTAAAGGAAGCTATTAATAAGGATAAATCAAGATATAAAAACTTTAAATTAATAGAATCAAAAATTAATTTAGGTTCATCAGGGACTTTTATTGAAGCTTTAAATTATTTAAATTTAGAGTGGGAATATATCCTAAAAATGGATGAAGACGTAATTTTGGACATTAATTGTCTTAAAGAACTAATTAATATGGCATCTAATATTGCGATTAAGGGAATCATTGGAGGTAAAATTTTATATCATAAAGAAAAAAACCTAATTCAAGCTATTGGAAGTAGACTGCATCCTTTTTATGCTATCGCAAAAGGTATTGGTATAAATCAGGAAAATAATTCAAATAATTATAATTTACCATCTTCAATTGATGCACCTAATGGATGCATGATTTTGATCCCAAAATATATATACGAAAATGTCACATGGTTTTATAAAGATTACTTTATGTACTATGATGATCATGAAATAATGTATCAAACAAAAAAGAAAGGATTATTAAATTATTATTGTCCTACCGCAATTGGATACCACGATACATTTACTGGTAATAAAGTAAAATATTCCAATCATAGATGGCTTTATTATTCAGTACGTAACTCACTTTTATTTATGAAAAGAAATTGTAAAACTAATTATTTAGATTTTATTTTATATTTTTTAGGTCATAATTTAAAATTCATATTAGGAATTCCATTAGTTTTTTATTTTAGTAAATTTAGATATTTATATTTGAATTTATTTACTTATTTTTTAGGATACTATGATGGAATACTGGGTAAAGGAGGTTATAAGAAACTATGAATTCAAAGAAAATATTGATAGTTTCTGGAGGATCTGGAAGTAGTTTTCTTTATAAAAGTTTAAATAAAAAAAATAATTTAGTTATTAATTTTCTAATAAATTTATATGATGATGGAAAATCAACCAGAAAATTAAGGAGTTATTTTGATTACAAAATACTTGGACCATCTGACTTAAGAAAATTACAGGCATTATCATTTAATACTTCAAATCATTCAAATAAAAAAAATAATTTTTTTAAATTAAGAATTAATTCAAAAATATTTGATACAAAAAATAATGGAATTGATAAAAATTTATCAAATAAAATAAATAAAAAATTAAATATTCAATTTCTTCCTATAGAAATTCAAATATACATTAAAAAAGCAATAAATTTA